>JAKLQJ010000061.1 GCA_022013385.1 Elusimicrobiota bacterium | reverse complement strand
GCCTATCGAATAGCCAAATACTCTTATTCCTTAATTAAGCGTTCAAGAAGAACTTTAAGGCCGATAAGAATCAGTATCGCGCCGCCGAGAAATTTAAGCCTATTTTCAAAAAAATGAGCCATTTTTTTTCCAATAAACGCACCCAAAAGCGCGACGATAAATGTTATTATCCCAATGATTATGGCGGGATAAAATATGGAAACATTAAGCATTGAGAAAGTTATGCCAATGGCTAAAGCATCTATACTGGTGGCTATGGCAAGAAGAAAAATAATGGAAAGCCTGAAAACATCTTTTCCTTTATTGTCATTTTTTTTAAAAGATTCCCGAATCATTTTCCGCCGATAATAATAAGAAGCAGGAACGCTATCCAGTGAGCAAAACCCGAAACAAATTTTTCCATCCCATTACCGGCAAGCCACCCTATGATAGGCATTAAACCCTGAAACGCGGCAAAGATAATCCCCATTTTAAGCGCATTGGCCAAATAAGATTGTTTAATGTTGGCGCCGCTTGCCACAGATACCGCGAATGTATCAGCGGACAAGGCAAGCGCTATAAGAAGAATTTTAATATCATTCATAGTTGAAAATCTAGCAAATTATTTACCTGCCGCATAGGTCTTAATGCTCATTAATGCTCATGTTTGAATAGGCCAAAATTCTCTTAAACCAAAACGAATATTTGTATAATATTGTGAGCATGGAGGCAAAACAATGAAGCCGTTCTTTTTTTTAATTTTTGTTTTTTTTTTTATAAGTTCTATACACGCTTTTCAACTTGATAATATTAAAGCGTCCGATTTACAATTGTCCGATATTGGAATAATACAGCCCATAGCCGCAAAGGAAGTTCAAAAATCCAATAAAAAAAGTAGCAATGCTCAAATAAGTCTATTGATGCAAATAAGGTGTTTTAGCGCCATAAATGAAACTAAAGCCGACGATTCTTTCGCTCGAATCGATGTGATAGTTAAAAAAGTTTTTGCCAATAATTATAGCGTTCGTTCAATAGTTGATTCCGATTATAAATGGAGCGACATAAGAAAGGCGGCTAATGATAACTACCATCTAAGTGGCAATGGCATTAATCTTACAATGAGTAAATGGAATGAAGATTATGTCATCAGTGGCAATATTTACGACGAACAGCAGCACAAATATATAAATGTTATGCTGAATAAGCGTTTTAATGATGGTAGATTCTCTTACAACATAAACGATTTTCGATTGAATCTTGCGATAGACAGCCACAATATAAGCGGTTATTTTAACACTTATGATTATTCCAAAAAGACAGTGGCGGCTATTGTTTCTTTCATCCTTGTCTTGCATGACCAAAAATTCAAGGCTATGCCGGGTGTCGTCACAAGGTGCTATGCGCATCAAACGACCAACACCGAAGAACCTGCCGGAAAATAAAATACGACTAAGACTCTGCTTAGAACCAATCCCACTTCCGAAGTGGGACAGGTTAGCGGTGATTTTGGATATTTGTTTGAATTGAAGATATGGCGCACATATCAATAATATCTTCCACAGAGCATCCCCTTGAAAGGTCATTAATCGGCGGATTTAAACCTAAAATTATCGGGCATATGGCTTTTGCGCCTGCAAGCCGTTCAACCAATTTATAGGCTATATTACCGCTATTTAAATCGGGGAAAATTAAAACATTGGCTTTTCCCGCCTATAATTCCAAGAGGAATTCGTGTTAGATATTAAGTGAATGTTTGTAAAATGTTTTTTATAATTTTTGTAAGGTTTTATAATTATTTTGATACAATATATTTATCCCTTCGTTCCCACAATAAGCGGAGAAAAACAATGAAACCAATCAAAACTCCTCAAGAAGCGGCGGCAAATATCCGAGATAACTCATCAATAATGATAGGCGGTTTTATGTGTTGCGGCCATCCTTTTTCAGTTATCAATGCAATTATCGACAGTGGCGTTAAAAACCTCACTTTAATTACAAATGATGCGGGTTTTCCAGATGTCGGCATAGGCAAACTTGTTTGCCAGAACCGAACAAAAAAACTTATCGTTTCTCATATAGGCTTAAATCCTGTGGCGGGCAAAAAAATGAATTCAAAGGAATTGGAAGTAGAACTTGTTCCGCAAGGCACATTGGCCGAAAGAATAAGAGCAAAAGGCGCCGGGCTCGGCGGAGTATTAACCCCCACGGGCATAGGCACTGAAGTTGAAAACGGAAAACAAAAAATTACGGTAACGGAAAAAGATTATTTGCTTGAAACTCCTATAGAAGCGGATTTTGCAATTATAAAAGCCAATATTTGCGATAAATATGGCAATTGTTTTATAGCTAAATCGGCTAAAAATTTTAATCTTGTCATGGCTATGGCCGCTAAAACAGTTATTGTTGAAGCTGATAAGATTGTGGAACCGGGCGAGCTTGACCCTGAAAATGTTACCGTCCCCGGCGTTTTCGTAAATATAATAGCGCCGTCAAAAAAAGAAGATCAAGCCAATAACTTTTGGAATTAAATAATTTAGGGGAGATTTTGAAATGGATGAAAAAGAAATTAAGAGAGCGAGAATAGCCACAAGAATAGCCAATGAATTTCCGGACGGAGCGCTTGTGAATTTGGGAATTGGAATGCCTACCATAGTGGCTAATTTTCTTCCTAAAGACAAAACTATACTTTTGCAGTCTGAAAATGGTTTTATCGGGCTCGGCCCAAAACCTGAAGAAAAAAATGAAGATAAAGATTTGGTAAACGCGGGGGGAAAACCCGTAAGCATAGCGCCCGGAGGATGTTTTTTTGATTCCTCCATGTCATTTTCAATCATACGAGGGCGGCATGTGGATTATACGGTGCTCGGCGCATTGGAAGTTGATGAGCAAGGCAATCTTGCCAACTATATGATACCCGGCAAAATGGTTCCCGGCATGGGCGGAGCCATGGATCTTGTTGTAGGCGCCAAAACCGTCATTATAGCAATGGAGCATCTAAACAAAAAAGGCCAGTGCAAAATACTTAAAAAATGCACGCTTCCTCTTACCGCCAAAGGAGAAGTGGATATAATTGTAACCGATATGGCTTTTATCCGAGTTACAAAAAAAGGACTTGTGCTTGAGGAAATAGCTGAAAACACAACTGTGGACGAAGTCATAAAAAACACCGAAGCAAATTTGACGGTAGCTGGAAAACTTTCCAGATTTTAATGTGCTATAATTTGTATGAAAAAGAAATTCGTAATTCACGGAAATCGGGATATATTTTTGATTGGCGGTTTATCAGTTCAAATTTAAATTCAAGAGGTGACTTATGGAAACCAAAAGCAAAATAAAACTTAATGAAACGAGTTTATCGGATAAAACATTTTTATCCGAATTGGGAATTAATCCCGTAAATTACGGGGCTTTTGACGGTGATTGGCTGAAAAACGAAAAAGGGGATACGCTTGAAAATCTTTCCCCGGTTGACGGTAAAAAAATAGCAAGCGTGAAAATGGCCAATGAAGAAGATTATGAGAAAATCATTCAAAGCGCACAAAAAATCTCCGCCAAGTGGGCAATGTATCCCGCGCCTAAAAGAGGCGAGCTCGTCAGACAAATAGGCAACGCTTTAAGAAAACATAAAATCGCTCTCGCTAAACTCTTGACAATGGAAATGGGAAAAATCCTTTCCGAAGCCGAGGGTGAAGTTCAGGAAATCATTGATATGGCCGATTTGGCGGTTGGCATGTCTCGCCAGCTCTATGGCGTAACGACGCAAAGCGAAAGGGCGAGCCATAGACTCTATGAGCAATGGCACCCTTTGGGGAATATAGGCGTTATCACCGCTTTCAATTTTCCAATGGCGGTATGGGGATGGAACGCGATGCTCGCTTTTATATGCGGAGACACCGTTATATGGAAACCGTCTTCCAAAACTCCTTTATGCGCCATAGCTATTCACAATATTGTCGCTCCCATTATGAAAAACTGGAAAGGCGTGACGAATTTAGTAATCGGCAAAGGCGAAATTATTGGCGAAAAGTTGATTAACGATACTAGAGTTCCATTGGTAAGCGCCACCGGAAGCTGTAGATTGGGACACAAAGTCGCTGAAGCCGCGGCCAAGAAACTCGGGAAAATAATATTGGAGCTTGGAGGCAATAACGCGATAATAGTTATGCCGAGCGCCGACCTTGACTTGGCTTTGAAATCCGTTTTTTTCGGAGCGGTCGGAACCGCGGGACAAAGATGCACGACTGTGAGAAGACTTATCTTGCATGAGAATATCTACGATGATATGGTAAAAAAACTCTCCAAAACATACGCTAAAGTCAAAATCGGCAATCCTTTGGATAGAAGCGTTACCATGGGCCCCTTAGTGGGCGAAAACATTAAAAACATCATGATGGAAGCTCTCGAAACAATTAAAAAAGAAGGCGGAAAAATACTTTGCGGGGGCGATTGGCTTAAAGATTACCCGAGCAAATGTTATGTTACTCCGTGTATCGTCGAGGCGCATAAAGGAATGGGAATGGTTCTAAAAGAGACCTTCGCTCCTATCCTTTATGTATTTAAAGTTTCAAATGTTAAAGAAGCCGTTGAATTGCAAAACGGAGTGGAGCAGGGGCTTTCTTCAGCTTTATTTACTCAAAACTTAAAAGAAGAAGAGCTTTTTCTCAGTGCTCTCGGAAGCGATTGCGGAATCGCCAACATTAATATGAGCACAAGCGGAGCTGAAATAGGCGGAGCTTTTGGCGGCGAGAAAGAAACGGGCGGCGGAAGAGAAGCCGGTTCGGACGCTTGGAAAATGTATATGCGAAGGCAAACGGTTGGAATAAATTGGTCGGATGAAATACCTTTGGCGCAAGGCGTAAAGTTTGATGTTTGATACCACGAAGTCTGAATCTGAAAAAGAATATGTGTGAGGTATCTTATGCAAATTGCAATTGGAATACGCAGAGAAGACAAAAACCGATGGGAAAGGCGAGTGCCTATTATTCCCGAACATGTCGCCGATCTCATTAATAAGCATAACATTGGTGTTTTGGTGCAGAAATCGGATTTGAGGATAATTAGAGAAGAAGAATTCATCCGCGCCGGCGCGGAAATTGCGGAAGACATGTCTCCATGCGCCGCGATTTTTGGCATCAAGGAAATTCCCGTCCAATTCATCCAAAAAGGAAAAACCTATGTCTTCTTTTCTCACACGATCAAAGGCCAAGCGCACAATATGCCTTTGCTTGGCAGGATTATGGAATTAGGTTGCCAGTTGATAGATTACGAAAAGATGATGGATGAGAAAGGCAGACGGCTCGTGTTTTTCGGTAAACACGCCGGACTTGCGGGCATGATAGATTCTCTCTGGGCGCTGGGCAAAAAGCTTGAATGGGAAAAAGTTCCCAATCCCTTTAGCGCCGTCAAACAGACAATTGAATATCGTAATTTGGCGGATGCCGACAAATCCCTCGCTGAAATAGGAAAACAACTGGCTTCCGGCGGTCTTCCCGATATTATCGCTCCCGTAATAATCGGCTTTGCCGGATATGGGAATGTATCGTTAGGCGCTCAAAAAATTCTTGAGAATTTCCCTGTTGAAGAAATTAAACCCGAACGATTGGCATCCTTTTTCCGGAACTCCGACCGCGACAAAATAAAAACCCGGATATTCAAAGTCGTGTTCCGCGAAGAACATATGGTTAAACCTGTTTCGCCCGACGATAAATTCGAACTTCAAGACTACTACCTGCATCCTGAAAAATATAAATCCCGCTTTGAAGAATATATTCCTTATCTTACGGTCATTGTCAACGCCGTTTATTGGGACGCGAAATATCCTCGTCTTGTCACAAAAGATTATTTAAAAAAACTTTATTCGGGGCAAGCAAGCCCAAAATTAAAAGTCATCGGAGACATAAGCTGCGACATAAACGGAGCTATAGAATGCAATGCCAAGATAATGAATTCGGGAAATCCCGTTTTCGTATATAATCCTTTGACGACTTTAATAAAAGACGGATGCGGCGGGACGGGACCGGTAATATTGTCCGTGGATAATTTGCCCGCGGAACTGCCTGAGGATTCTTCCAGAGAATTCAGCAGGGCGCTTATTTCGTTCGCGCCGGAAATAGCGAAAGCGGATATGTCGGTAAGCTTTGAGGAATGCGCTTTACCCGAAACTATAAAAAAGGCGATAATCGTGTATCAGGGAAAACTTACGCCGGACTATCGTTATTTGGCGAAATTCGTTGCCCCCGCAGATTCCGCCTATGGCGGGATAAGCGCGGAGGACAAGCCGAAAAAAAATTGAGGTTAGGCTTCAATATATGGAGATGAATATCCCCCTATCCCGCCACTACTGCATCGGCGGGCAGGCCCGCCACTACTGCATCGGCGGGCAGGCCCGCCACTACTGCATCGGCGGGCAGGCGGCTAAATCTAAGTACGGGTGGTAAAAAACACGCAAGTGTTTTTTAGGAGACTACATGAAAAAAATATTAGTGCTGGGAGCGGGCTTGGTTTCAAAGCCGCTTGTTCGATATTTGCTTGAAAAAGGTTTTTTAGTGACGGTGGCGAGCCGGACGGTCAGCAAAGCGGAAGCTTTACTTGACAATCACCCAAACGGCGCGGCCAAGTTGTGGACTGCCGAAGATAAAACCGGTTTGAAAATTTTAATAAACGAAAACGATCTAGCGGTAAGCCTTTTGCCGGCCGCGCATCATACTATGGTCGCGAAGGAATGCTTAGCGCAAAAAAAGTTTATGGTTACCACTTCCTACATCAGCCCCGAAATGCGAGCATTGGATAATGAGGCAAAAAAAGCCGGCATATTAATACTTAATGAAATAGGTGTGGACCCGGGCATAGACCATATGTCCGCCATGAAAATCATTGACCGCGTGAAGGGAAATGGCGGAAAAATCACCAGTTTCAAATCCTATTGCGGAGGTCTGCCCGCGCCTGAAGCCAACACAAATATATGGGGATACAAATTCTCGTGGAGTCCTCGGGGCGTGCTAACGGCGGGAAAAAACTCCGCCCTTTACTTGAAAGACGGCAAGCGGGTGGATATTCCGGGTCCCGAGCTTTTCGCGGACACGCATATTCTCAATGTGCCGGATATAGGCGAGCTTGAGTCGTATCCGAACAGAGATTCCATGGGCTATATTGGCATTTACGGACTTGAGGAAGCTCAAACCGTATTTCGCGGCACTTTGCGCAATAAGGGCTGGTGCGCCGCGATGAGGAGAATTGTCAATTCGGGATTGCTCGACGATAAAGAAAGAGATTTCAAAGACATGACTTTTAATTCTTTCACGGCATCCGTTATTCCCGGCGCAAGCCTCGAAACAGTCAAAAAGGACATTGCGCTCAAATGGGGAGTTTCCGTTGATTTTCATGGCATTGAGTGGTTGGATTGGCTCGGACTTTTCAGCGATGAAAAATTGCCGATTGAGAAGGGTTCTCCGCTTGATATTATGACAGCGCGCATGATAGAGAAAATGTCATACGCTCCGGGAGAGCGCGATATGATTGTAATGCATCATGAATTCATGACGGAATATCCGTCCGGCGGCAAGACCGAAAAAATAAATTCAACTTTAATTGACTTCGGCCTTCCGCATGGAGACACATCTATGGCCCGAACCGTAAGTCTGCCCGCCGCTATCGCGGCAAGGCTTATTCTGGAAGGCAAAATTAAGGGCGAAGGTGTGCATATTCCAGTAATACCCGCCATATATGAGCCCATATTAAAAGAGTTGGAGGAAATGGAAAACGGAATCCATTTCAAAGAAACAAAAGAATAATTGGCAACGAATAATAAGTAAAATCCCTCGGCCTATAATAAGCTATAATAAGACGGGTTATAAAAGCAGTTAAAACTGCAGGCGGCCATGCGAAGGGGAAATCCTCCGGAAGTCTGTGGCGGAATGAGACGCAAGCGGGAGGCATTATTTTTAGCGCGGATAAAATTATCATACACGAAGTCGGAATAAGAGACGGACTTCAAATTGAAGAAAAAATCGTTCCCGCCGAAATCAAGATTAAGTGGATTGAAAGTTTGATTGGTTCGGGGATGGATATGATTCAAGTCGGTTCTTTCGTTCACCCCAAAAGAGTTCCTCAAATGGCCGATACAGATGAAATATTCGCTCATTTCGCCAAATCCGGAAAGGGAAAAGATAGCGTTCTTTCAGCTCTTGTTTTGAATGAAAAAGGGCTTGAGAGAGGTCTTGCCTGCGGAGTGGACATGTTTTGCATGGGGGTTTCAGCAAGCGAAACCCATAGCAAAAAAAATACAGGAATGAGTGTTTCAAATGCGACAGAACGAATAATAGCAATGGCTAAAAAAACGATTGACGCGGGCAAGAAAGTTCAGGTTTCGGTTCAATCAGCGTTCGGTTGCAGTTATGAGGGGCGTATCGACAAAGAAAATGTCCTTAAAATTGTTAAAAGATTTTTGGACGCGGATTTAAAACTGATAAGCCTTGCGGACACGGCGGGCTACGCCGACCCTTCGCGAGTTGAAAATCTTTTCGGCGAAGTTTTAGCTTTAAGTTCACAGCTTGAATGCGCCTGTCATTTTCATGACACTTATGGTCTCGGACTTGCCAATGTTTACGCGGCTTATAAAACCGGCGTTAAATATTTTGAATCCGCTTTCGCCGGGCTTGGCGGCTGCCCTTTTACGGCGATAAGTTCGGGCAATGTATGTAGCGAAGATATGATTCACATGTTCAGCAAAATGGGCGTGAAAGAGGAAATTGAGATTGATAAAATTATTTCGGTCGCCAAAGAAGCGGAAAAATTCTTTGAACGCTCTTTGCCTGGAATAATTCACAAAACTGGTTTAAAACCGGAGGTGGCAGAATGACCCTACCACCTCCTCACAAATCTTTCCCGCCTGCCAAATACATAAACCATCGTTGGTTGCGTTCTTGGCGGGCAGGGATTTGTATTCTTTTGAGTGGCGCCATAGGCGCCACTGAGGGGGTGGTAGGGTGAAACTTCTTGAAGGGATAAAAGTCGTGGACATGACGAATGTGCTGTCAGGCCCCTTTTGCACGGAATTATTGGCGCTTTGCGGCGCTCAAGTCATAAAAATAGAAAATCCGGAAGGGGGAGATTTGGCTCGCAAGCTGGGGTGTCTTCCCGAAATCAATAAAAAATTCATGGGAACGAGTTTTATAGCGCAAAATTCAAACAAAAAATCATTAACATTGAACCTTAAAAGCGAAGCGGCAAAAAAAATCTTTAAAAAACTTATCAAGAGAGCGGATGTTTTGGTTGAAAATTTTAGACCGGGCGTAATGGATAGACTCGGATTATCTTATAAAACCCTGTCTCAAATAAATCCAAAACTCATTTATTGCGCCATTTCGGGATTCGGACAAACAGGGCCTGACGCGATGAAACCCGCCTATGACCAAATAATTCAGGGTTTAAGCGGAGTAATGGCGGTAAACGGAAGTGAACAATTTAATCCCATGAGAGCGGGGTTTCCCGTATGCGACACCGTTGGCGGTTTAAACGCGGCCTTCGCGATAATGGGCGCTTTATACCATCGCGAGCGGCACGGCGTGGCGCAAAAAATCGATATAGCCATGATAGATTCCATAATGCCTCTAATGGGCTGGGTCGCGGCGAATTTGCTTATCGGCGGGCAAAAACCGACTCTGCTGGGAAATGACAATTTCACGGCCGCTCCGTCGGGAACATTCAAGACGAAAGACGGTTATCTGAATATAGCCGCCAATGAACAAAAGCAGTGGGAAAATTTGACGCAAGTTCTCGGTATCCCTCATCTTAAAACCGACCCGAGATTTCAGGAACGGGACATAAGAAAGAAAAACAGAAAAGAACTCACGCCTTTGCTGGAGGAAATTTTAAAAACAAATACGACCGAGCACTGGCAAAAAGCTTTAAATGAAAAGGGAATTCCTTCCGGCGAGATTTTGGATCTTTATTCGGCTTTAAAAGCTCCGCAGGTGTCTCACAGGAACACAATAGGCGAGGTATATATTTCCGAACTGAACAAAGCCGTTCCGGTATTTAATCTCGCGGCGAAATTTGAAAAAACGCCCGGTTCGGTGGATTCGCCTCCGCCAAAGCTTTCAGAACACACAAAAGAAATACTTTTGGATTTGGGATATGCCGAAAAAGAGATAGAGGAATTAAAAGAAGAAAAAATAATATAAAAGAAAAGGCGTAAAGAGCGCAAAAACAAAAAGGATAATGTTAAGGCGCAAGGGAATCAAGACACACAGGCAAAGAACAGAAATAAAGTTTAAAATTTTAATTTTGTTTTTTGCGGTTTTTGAGAGTTTTTAGCATAACCATACCACTCGCGCAGGCAGCAAAGCTGCCGCAAATATTGTGGCGCTATAAGCGCCACGCGCAGGTGTTAGGGTAATCTGCGTTTAAAAGGAGAACAAAAATGCCAATGACAATAGCTGAAAAAATTCTCGCCAGAGCGAGCGGGAAAAAAGAAGTTCGTCCCGATGAAATAGTGATAGCGGATATTGATATAGCCATGTCTCATGAAAATGGCGATATGGTAAGAAAAAGTTTTCTTGAAATCGGAGTGGATAAAGTATGGGACCCGAATAAGATAGTAATCATCTTTGACCATAGAATCCCCGCTGAATCGGAAAAAACCGCCACGAGTCACAAAGCTCTCAGAGAATTCGTGAAAGCGCAAGGAATAAAAAATTTCTTTGATGTCGGAAGAGGGGGAATCTGCCATCAAATTTTGCCCGATGAAGGTTATGTGTGGCCGGGAGCGGTTTTGGTCGGAACGGATTCGCATACCACGACTCACGGCGCTTTTGGAGCTTTGGCGACCGGAATAGGCGCGACCGAAATGGCCGGAGTATGGACGGAAGGAAAACTTTGGTTCAAAGTGCCGCGCACCATTAAAATCACAATCAACGGAAAGCTTAATCCGAATGTTTACGCGAAAGATGTTATCCTTTATGTGATTGGGAAGATTTCCTCTAACGGAGCCGATTATTCGGCCGTTGAATTTTGCGGCGAGACGATTGACGATATGACTATCGCTTCAAGGATGGTTTTAACCAATCTCTCAATGGAAATGGGAGCGAAAACGGCGTTTACGCCCATTGACGAAAAACTCAAAGATTATCTCGCTAAAAGAGATGTTAAGGGAAATCCCGATTGGACGCTTAAAGCGGATCCTGACGCCAAATACGCCGAAGAAATAGTCATAGACGCCGAAAAGGAAATAACCGAACCTCAAATAGCTTGTCCGCACGAGGTTGACAATATCAAACCTATTTCCAAATTGGGGCGGGTAAATGTCAATCAAGGCGTTTTGGGTTCCTGCACAAACGGAAGGCTTGAAGATTTGGAAGTCGCGGCAAAAATTTTGGACGGAAATAAAATTCATCCCGATTGCCGTTTAGTTATCGTTCCGGCTTCCCAGGAAATATATTTGCAGGCTTTGGAAAGAAAATATATTGAAATATTCATAAGGGCCGGAGCAATCGTGAATCCTCCCGGCTGCGGGCCATGTCTTGGAATTCATCAAGGCGTGATAGCGGCGGGTGAAAATTGTGTTTCCAGCACAAACAGAAATTTTCAGGGAAGGATGGGAAGCAAAGACTCAAATCTTTATTTGGCTTCGCCGGCGGTTGTGGCGGCTTCGGCGATAAAAGGATATTTGGCTCTCCCCGACCGATTAAAAGATTCCAACGATAAAGAAAAAAGCTATTTCAGCGATAAAAAATTGGAGGTTTAAATGAAAATCAAAGGAAAAGTGGTTATAGTTTTAGGCGATAATATTGACACGGATTTGATTTACCCGGGTCGTTTTTTGAATATAACGGATAAATTGGAAACTCCGAAACATCTTTTTGAAATGTCGCACCCCGATTTAAGGGCGAAAATCCAAAACGGAAATATTATAGTCGCGGGAGCGAATTTCGGTTGCGGTTCAAGCAGAGAGCAAGCGACAGCCGCGATAAAATACGCGAATATCGGGGCGGTTATCGCTAAATCGTTCGCGAGAATTTTTTACAGAAATTCAATCAATTTGGGACTTCCGCTCATTATAAGTCAGGATGCCGCCAAAGAGATGCAAGAATCGGAAGAAATTGAAATTGATTTTGACAAAGGAAAGATAAAAAACTTAACAAGCGATAAAGACATAAGCGCGATCTCGCTTCCAAAGCAAGCTTTGGAACTTATAGAAGGCGGCGGGCTTATCGCGTCTTTGCAAAAAAAATACGGAAAATAGAAATTAAGGAAACGGTAAGTAGTCGCAAAGCTTGTGGAACAACGAACCTTTTGGTTCATCCCGCCACTACTGCGTCGGCGGGCAGGCAGATGCCGAGAACTATGTGGTCGGCCTTTGCTAAAATAGTAGTCGCAGGCTAATACAAAGAAAAAAACGCGAATGAAGACAAGGAAATAGAAAAAATTTGCGTTCTTTGCGAGAATCTGTGTATTTGGAGGAAAAATGGCAAAATATAAAATAGCGTGGCTTGAGGGCGATGGCGTTGGCAAAGATATCAGCGAAGCGACAATGATTGTGCTTAAAGCGGTCAATTTGGACGCCGAATATATTCCGGGCGATATCGGATGGGAGTTCTGGATAAAAGAAGGGAACCCTCTGCCTCAGAGGACAATTGATTTGATGAAAAGCACCGATTGCGCTTTCTTCGGCGCCATTACTTCAAAACCAAAAAAAGAAGCCGAAAAAGAACTTTCTCCCGCATTGAAAGAAAAAGGATTCAGCTATAGAAGCCCAATTGTTTTAATGAGACAATTGCTTGATTTATACATATGCCTCAGACCGTGCAAGGCATATCCGGGCAATCCCTTGAATTTCAAAGACGGAATAGATTTGGTGATTTTCAGGGAAAACACGGAAGACCTTTATTCCGGCGTTGAATTCTCAAAGCTTTCCGAAGAAATGTTGAAAATCAAAGGGATGGAAAAAGTCCCGAAAGACGCGGCCGTTTCTTTGAAAATCAACACAAAAAAAGGATGCGAGCGCATCATAAGAGCAGCTTTTGAATTCGCGAGAAAAAACAAGAGAAAAAAAGTCACATCCGTTCAAAAAGCCAATGTTATTCGCATTACCGACGGCTTGTTTTTGGAAACCGCGAAAGAAATAAGCAAGGAATATCCTGAAATCGCTTTTGACAGCGCGAATATTGACGCCATGTGCATGTGGCTTCTAAAAAATCCGTTTGATTATGATGTTTTGGTGGCGCCCAATCTTTACGGCGACATAATTTCCGATCTGGCCGCGCAATTGGTCGGGGGATTGGGTTTTGGATGCAGCGGCAATATTGGAGACAATTACGCCGTTTTTGAACCGAGTCATGGTTCCGCTCCGAAATACGCCGGCCAATATAAAGTAAATCCAATTGCTTCAATTCTCGCGGCGAAAATGATGATGTATTGGCTCGGAGAAATTGAATTGGCGAAACAAGTTGAAAGCGCTGTCGCTCAAGTGATTAAAGAAGGCGAAACCCGAACTTATGATATGGGGGGAAACGATTCCACTCTTGATATGGCGAATGCCGTGGCGAAAAAAATACACAGCGAAATAAAAAAATGAAGACTACTGAGGCTCTGACATAAAAACTGCGAGATAAGTTCATTATAATAGCCGGAGGGCCGCGAATAAACAATAAACTTGCCAAAGAATTGAGCTATGACGCCGGTTTTGGCTCCGAAACTTACGCGGAAGATGTGGCAACTTTCATAGTGAAAAAACTTGAAGAAAAAAAATAGAAAAAAGAAACTGATAGCACTATTGCATCGTGAGAATCCGATATGCTTTCACGCAAATTACGAAAAGTGGCATTTGACAATATAACCAGATGAGGAAAATATGAAGAAACTATACGAATCAGGTTTATTGGCATTAGTACTTTCAATTGTAACTGTTGCCACTATTACAGCCGGCGATTTGGATTCAAAAATGGAAAAATCCGCTAAAAAATTAATCCAAATCGCGGAATCTAAAGGATTTACCAATGTATCCGTAGCCGTCTTTCCGTTCCAAACGGATGAGAAACTGGCGCAAATGCGTGTGAACTTCGCGGTGAGTGAAATTCTATCGCAACAGATTTTTAAATTCAGTAAGTTTAATCTTATAGAGAGCAATCAGCTTGATATGGTTTTAAGGGAGCAGAAACTTGGATTATCAGGCGCCATTGACACTGAAACAGCCGTTAAAGTGGGAAACCTTATAGGAGCGCGACTATTGATTCTGGGAAGTGTTTCACGGCTTGGAAAGTCCTATCAGATTAGCATGCGCATTGTGGACACGGAAACCGCCGAGATCGTGGCGCCGGAAATTTTTGAAGTGCCCATTAAAGTATTTGACGCGGACGCCAAGCGATACCTTACTTTAATTCCTGACACTCAGGCAATCGGGCTTCAGATTGTGCTTGCGGATATTTATTCTCCTAAAGCCGGTTTGCCACAAACTTTCACAGGAGCCGGTTATTGGCTTGAAGGCACACCACGAATAGACGAACATGGATTCAGCGAAGGACTAGGATTTAAGTATTTTCCAAAATCATGGCTCATTATTGAAGGAACATTCTTTATGCCGAGCGAAGAAGAATTTCGTGTTGAGATTGTTACGGACGGCGGTCCACAGCCGAATGTTCCAATAAATTTTTCAATCTCTTCTCAGCGACTAAGCATTGCTTGCCCTTATAAACTCAGTAAATATTTTCGGCTTTATGCTGGACTGCAATATTTTACTGCCAAAATGGGGATTAAAGGTAAAGATAATGGTTATGCGACTGTCGGTAACTATGATTTTTCGACACAGGAAACCAGCGTTCGACTTTCCGCGCCCATAGCTCGCTTAGGAGTGGAATGGAGGCCTCAGTCAAGGTTTGGTTTGTCTCTTTTTGGCAATGCCGCTCTTAGTTCAGCAAAGAAATCTTTTACGACAATTGTTAAGGATAGAAATTCCCCGTACTCAGAAACGGAGATGGAGCTTATTTCATTGGAATTTCCATCAACCTATTTTGAAGCCGCATTTACACTTTATTTTTAATATGGCAATGCTCCGTTAACCGGAAATATTTATGCCGGAATTTAATTTACAAGCTATTTGCATATCTAAGAATCGCTGAAATTTTTTCAAAAACTTAAAAACAGCGTGTTTAAAGGTGTGCACTTTTAAATTTTAAATCTATCAAAAACTGTGCACTTTTAATTTTTAAATGACAAACTGCATATTACCCTTGACAAGTCAAGTGATATCCCCTAAACTATACCGACAATTTTTTTCAGGGGCATTATGAAAAGTAAGGGATTTTTATTATTGTGGGGTACAGTTTTAGCCTGCTCTATTGCAATCCGAGCTGAGGACTATAATTTACTGAATGATTATGATTTCAGCTCTCGTTTGGGAAATTCGGAAGTCTCCGTTCCCGTTCCTAAAGTTTCAGCGGCGCAACAAACACAATTAGAAAAACCTGATATTTTAAAGTGCTCCATTTGTTATAACCGCCTTAATGATAATTATCTTCCGAGCGGTCTCTATCGTCTTAAGGAATTGAGTAAAAATATAAGGCCGATGTCAGGATATACCTCTCAAGAAGCGAGAAATTATTTTGAAGCGACAGGATTTTTTCTGATCGATGCTCAAGTTGACACAAGCGAAGAAACAAAAAATCAAGAAAAACAAAAGCTCCGAGAAATTGTAAAAGCCGGCAGATTTTATTATGGAAATGCCGTTTTAAATGTTGGAACCGGAGCGTGGAATTGTCTGACGCACGCGAAAAGATTAAAAGAACATTTGGCAGAACATTTATCACAAGATTATATCTTTGAAATTGTGAATAGTTGGAATGATCCAAGCAAATTAAGCGTTGGCAATATTCTTTTTGCGAACCATTATATGATAAGAGCCATAAGTCTAAAAACGGGACACTCCTATGTATGCGACGGTTATAAAGGAACATTCGTCAAATCCGAAGAGGAAGATAAGCGCATAATTTTCAATGATTTTGAAGAATGTGTTTATGAAAAATATTTAAAGATGAAATACGGAAATGGATTCGGCAGCATAGCCGCGCAATGGACTCCCTTGCAAAAAGGACTTATTGCCCGAAACTCAAAACACGGCGCGGGGATATGCTTATCCGGAAAAACGCAATTATTGATAGACTCAATATTTGACCTGCCTATAGGACAATGAATATAACGGTTTTATCAAATACAAACTATGGACATATGGCTTATCAGATGTCATGAACTATGTGAATGGCCAAATATCCCTAAAATAAAATTCATCAAACTTTGAAATTCCTAATAAAATAAAAGTCGTGTAATGAGATAAAAACGGAACTCGACATTTGTGAATTGTTGGTTAAAGCTCGGAAACCTCTGAACGGGTAAACAATGATAGTGAATGAGAAATTTTAAAATGATAAAATAAAAATTGACTGAAAGTTAGTTTTTTTTGCTCAATATGCCAAATTTTTTTCGATTGCAAAACTATATATTAGTTGATGGTTACATATTGTATACCGCTAAAAAAAGGAAATAAATAAAGATTAAAAACTTGGTTTTTTCTATAATTTGAATTATAACCCCAAAGGAGTAAAAAAATACAAGGCTATGCTGGGTGCCGTAACAAACGCTATGCGAACAAGACGGCCAAGGCTATGCCCATGGGATAAACCCATGACAGGCGGGTGTCGTAACAAGGTGCTATGCCTATCGGGCGGCGCAATCTAAGCACGGGGGGTAAAAAAACACGAGGAAGTATAACCCCCCGTAGATTTAATTCCCCGCTAATTCCAAAGGAATTTTAACGCGGGAAAATAGTACAAGCCTATGGCAGTGCCGTATCAGAGGCTATGCCTATCGGGCGGCGAAATCTAAGCACGGGGGGTAAAAAAACACATAGAAGTATAACCCCCCGTAGATTTTATTTCCTGCGTTCCGCATAGCGGAATAGTCGCAGGAAATATTGAAATCTAGGCACAAGGGGTAAAAAAACACGAGGCTATGCTGGGTGTCGGTCGTTCGTATAACTTACGACACCTGATGAACCAAAAGGTTCGTGTTCCGTAACAAGGTGCTATGCACATCGAACGACCATAGTGTAACCCCCCGTAGATTTTATTCCCCGCTAATTCCAGAGGAATCTAAACGCGGGAAATAGTAAAATCTAAGCACGGGGGGTAAAAAAACACATAGTGTTTTTTTAGGAGATGATTATGACGGAACATTTAAAACTTGAAAAATCCGAGCAGCTTTATAAAAGAGCTCAGGAATTAATCCCGGGCGGAATGCTCGGAATCAGGCGCCCTTATAATTTTGTAGTCGGCGAATATCCGATATTTTTTGAAACCGCCAAAGGCGGAAAAGTTATTGACGCGGACGGCAATGAATATATAGATATGCTTTGCGCCTATGGCCCTATAATAATCGGTCATAGAGAAGAAGAAATAGACAATGCGGCTATCGCTCAAATCAGAGAAAAAGGGTTTTGCATGTCGCTGGTGCAAGAGATTCAAAACACCTTGGCAGAAAAAATGATAGATATTATTCCTTCCGCCGAGAAAGTAATTTTTGTTAAAACCGGTTCCGATGCCACAACTCTGGCGACCAGAATAGCCCGCGGATATACAGATAAGACTAAAATCCTTCGCTGCGGTTATCACGGCTGGCATGACTGGTGCGTGGAAGTTAAAGGCGGAATACCTTCCAAATTATACGAAGACACTCTGGAATTTGAATACAATAATCTTGAGCAGGCTGAAGCGATGATGAAGGAACATGGCAATGACACCGCCGCAATAATAGTAACTCCCATAGGTCATCCCTTGGCATATCCCGTTGAAATGCCAAAACCGGGTTTTCTTGAAGGTTTAAAAGAATTGGCTGAAAGATACGATACTGTTTTGGTTTTTGACGAAATAAGAACAGGCTTTAGAGTTGATATGGGCGGAGCTCAAAAGCTATTGGGCATTACGCCTCATTTATCCGTTTTCGGCAAGGCCATGGCAAACGGTTATGAAATAAGCATGGTGGCGGGAAAAAAGGAAATCATGGACACCGTTGTTCAAAAAGTTTTCGCGAGCTCCACTTTTTTTTCAAATAGCTTAGGCATGGCGGCCTCTCTAAAAACAATAGAAGTCCTTCAAAGGGATAATATATTGGATGATATCAAGGCGAAAGGAAATGGTTTTGCCGAAAATGTAAAAGATCAGATTAAAAACAGCGGAGTAAACTGCTCATTTTCCGGCGAGCCGTGGATGCCTTATATAATCTTTAATAAGGATAAAACCGGCCTCTATAAAAAATTGAGGAAAGAGTTTTACACCCAATTAATAAGACGAAAAGTTTTTCTTCAGCCTTATCATCACGGTTATATCGCTTACAGGCATTCAAAAGAAGACCTTAAATACGCGTCCGATATGATAGGCGAGGCATTAAAAGAAACAAAAAAATAATATAACCAAATACACCTCCGAGGTGTATTTGGTTTAAATTTGTCTGTCTGCCAGCTTTTGCACTGTAACTCTAACCGACTGCAGTCTTTAGATTGGTCGTTCGCATAGCTTCCGATAATTGTGTTAGGTCAATATTTTCTAAGGCGTTTAGATAATTTCATAAGCATATCAACAACAAACTCTTTATTTTGGGGCGAAAACTTTTCAATCATATTGATTATTATTTTTGTTTGCGGACTTTGCCTTTTGGCAGATGATGGAAATAAATCTGAAGTTTCAATATTTAAAGCTTTTGCGATTTTGCTAAGTGTAAATATGCTTGGAATATTCGCTCCTCTTTCAATTTGTCCATAGAAAGAAGTTTCTATCCCCGCTGCTTCAGCGATGTTTTCCTGTGTTAAATTGAGGGTTTTTCTTGCAAATAATATTCGCTTTCCGATTTCTTTGTAAATATCCATGACTCAAAGTATAATGAAAAATTTGACTTTTGTTAAGTTAATGCTAGCCCTGTTGACAGGGTTTATATTAACTGTTATAATTTTACACTACAGAAGTTTCAGAACCTATTGTCAGGCACCATATAGGCTGTGCTTTTTAGACGGTCAAAATCGGAAAAGCGTTTTAAAGGAAGGAATAAAGCGGAATGAATGAAAAGGAATTAATCAAAATCGCCAAAAACAATTTGGCGGAATTTACGGGATTTGATTTTCCTATAATACGCAAAATATCAAAAGAAAAAGACATTTGGCGTGTCAGTGTTGACATAACGGAAAAATTTCGCAATACATTAAAACCCGCTATTGTTTGGACTTATGATGTATTGGTAGATTTCACGGGAAATTTCCGCGGGTATTCAAAAACGGGGGAAAAGCAAAGATACAAAAGCATTATAAAAAAACCGCGTTATGCCAAGGCTATGCTGGGTGCCGTATCAAGAAGCTATGCTTATCAGACGGCCAAAGATGACTATTTCTGTAGCGAACTTTGATGAAAGATTTGTTTTGTTAAGGTAATATAAACCTTATTAATAAGGTATACATTAACTGTTAAGATTTATTGATAGTGAATAATAAAAGGGGCAATTGTCGGGAGAACAGTTAAGAGAACTTTCAATATTGGAAGCTATGCGAACGACCAAATTTAGCATGTAGTTGTTTGTACGACAAAAACGGAATGTGAAGTGACGCGTTCCGAACTTAAAGGAGGATAACATGGCCGTAGAAAAAGCAATCGGTTCATCCAGCCTGGTTGAAGTCATTGACCGCATACTGGACAAGGGTATAGTAATTGACGCGTGGGTAAGGATTTCGCTCGTGGGTATTGAACTACTCGCGATAGAAGCCCGCGTGGTGGTCGCTTCAGTTGAGACTTACCTTAAGTACGCGGAAGCCATCGGCTTAACGGCAACAGCCGCCTAAGGATAAGGTAAAGAGGATTTCTTGCCCGACCACCCTTATCCTGCGGAAGCAGGAAAAAGCATGGTTAGCCAAGAAATTCCTCCTTCCCATTTAAAAAAAGTAAAAAATTTAAAGAGTAAAATCATGAAAATTGCCGAGGATATGAAGAGAGTCGCTGAAGAAATAGTTTCGTCTTATCAATCCAGAATTTCTACAGTTGCCATGATTGTAGATGATACTCGTCAGTTGCTAGAGGATTTTAAAACCAGAAGAAATGAAATGAGCGATCAACTCAAAGATATTCTCTCCAAAGAAGAATCCCTAAGAAAAAAAGATTTTGATGACATGATGCAAGATATATTGTCCCATCAAGATGAAAGAGAAAAAGAGGTGCGGAATTTATTAAAGACTTTTTTTGAAGAGCAAAAGGAGATAGCTGAGGTTATTAAGAAGAGCTTGACAGGGACTGAAAAAGTCAGGATAGACGATTTTAGAAAAATGCTGCAAGATATTCAGGTTAGGCAGAAGGCCAGAGAGGATGAAATAAGAACAAGATTAGAAGCGTTTCAGGAAGAATATAAGGAGATGGCCGAATCGCTGCACAGCCTTTTAAATAAAGGAGAAGCCATACGCATTAAGGACTTTAAAGAGATGGTAAAAAACATCCGCATAAGACAGTCAGAGCGGGAAGAAGAGATTAGGAAGAAATTAGATGAATTCAGAAAAGAACATTTTGCCATGGCTTCTCATTGGCATAAAATAACAGATAGCCTGAAAGGAAGTGAGACAGAAGAAAAAAAAGAAGTTGCCAAGGTTTGATTTTAGCCTTGGTTTGTAATGTATTAGTAATAACTTGAAAAAGAAAAAGGAGGAAGTAAAAATGGGAATAGCTACTGATATCAAAGTACTTGGTGAAGATATTGTTGCCTCTTATGATACACGGGTAAAGGCAATAGGAAGATTAGTAAAAGATACTCACCAAATGCTCAAAGGTTTTCACACCGAGCATAAGGAGATGGCTGATAATCTGAGAGGGGTCCTTGCGAAAGGAGAAACAGACAGGCTTGTTGCCTTCAAAGCAATGTGGACTGAGATTAAGAAGTTTGTGCAGGACATGGTTAATGAGACCGCTAAATTAATGAAAGGAATTCAGAAAGAAGGCAAGGAGAGAGCTAATGGCGTGGCAGATCTATTAGAAAACTTTACAAAAGACCACGCGGCTATGGCGGATGAGCTTGAGAAAAGCCTTGCAAAAGGAGAAACGGATAGGCTTGCAGACTTCAAGAAAATGATGAATGGTACCCAAAAATATGTGAAGGATGTGGTTAATGAAACTAAGAAACTAATAGATGTAATTCGGGCAAGACAGGATGAGAGAAATAAAGAAGTTCTCGATACGCTGGAAGCCTTCAAGACCGAAAGAGAAAAGATGGCGGCAAATTGGCAGGATTTGGTTACCATGATGGCTAAGAAAAGAGAAGGCGGGCCTGTCAAGATAGAAGCTGCTACAGAAGTAGAGACTGTTAAAAAGCCGAAAGGGAAAGGCAATCGTGTCAAGATAAAAGCCACTGCAGAAGTAAAGACTGTTAAAAAGCCGAAAGGGAAAGGGAAAGGTAAAAAAAGAGGAAGGAAAGGGAAAAAGAGGTAACAATTTAGTTGTTTTTAGAGGCAGGGTGGACTTAGTTGTGGTCGTTCATATAACTTCCAACACTTGCCCCGCCCCTTTTGGAAACTTCAACCAAAAAGAGCGGGACATAGCCTTGCCGTCTGCCTGCCCGCCGATGCAGTAGTGGCGGGACACGCATAGTCCCGCCAAAGGCGGGAGCACTGACAGAGTCTTGTATCAACGGCTTGCTCTGCCTCTAAAATAGGCAAAGCTGCATTTGTTTTAATGGTTAAACCTTGCTACTAAGTTTTCGACGGAGGAATGGTTGGACTAAACTGGTAAAAGAGTTAATCTTTTGAAAAGGATGGGACGATGATGAAAAAAATAAAGTATGCCTTTAAAGAGGCAGGGTGCGCTTTCTGCAAAGGCACAGGTAAAGACCCCTTTGATTTGTTGTCTGAGTTTGCCACCTGTCAAGTCTGCGGAGGAAGGGGTAAAGTTGAGGTAATAGAACCGGCAATAAAATGTGTCTTTTGTAACGGCGCCGGCGTTTATCCCCATAGACGGCTTACCTGCACTGTCTGTAATGGCAAGGGAAGTGTCACTGTTAAAGGCGCGACTGAAGGGTGTCCTAAGTGTAAAGGCACAGGCGCAGCATTTGATAGCGGCCTTCCTTGTATTGAATGCAGAGGCAAAGGGATTATCTTAAAGAAAAAGATAGCGAAATGAAGGAATTGAGCAATTATAGATATGGATTTATTAAAAGGAAGGAAGAATCCTTAACCAAACTCAATTCCTTCAGAGAAGAGTTTATGAAGAAGAAAAAGGAGATAGTGGAAGATTTAGAAGAAGCAACTATAATCTGGAAAGAAACGAGTGAAATATTGGAGAAAAAGAAGCAAAAAATTAAGAAAGGAGAGTGAGGAAAAATGATTGATGAGATGACTACAGTATTAGAACCCAGTCCCCTGCCGGACTTTGTTGAGACAAAATATGTTAAGGATATCACTAATAGGACTCTTTCCTATATTAAGGCTGGTTTTCCGGTGCATTTTAGAGGAATCTCTGGCACCGGCAAGACTACACTGGCTATGCACATTTCAAGTAAAATAGGAAGGCCGGTAGTAATGATTCATGGAGATGAGGAGTTTACCACTTCGGATTTAGTGGGTGGTGAGCACGGCTATCGGTTTAAAAAGATTGTTGATCGCTTTGTCTCCCGGGTTTTAAAAGTAGAAGAGGATATGGTAAAGCGCTGGGTGGATAACCGCCTGACCGTTGCCTGTAAATATGGATTTACACTAATCTATGATGAGTTTACTCGCTCACGGCCTGAGGCAAATAACATCCTCCTTTCTATTTTGCAGGAGAAGATGATGGATATGCCAGTGGGAAGAGATGGAGCGGAGCCGTATTTAAGGGTAGATCCTGAGTTTACAGCGATCTTTACCTCTAACCCTGAGGAATATGCTGGTGTTCATAGGAGCCAGGATGCTCTTCGGGATAGAATGATAACAATGGATTTGGACTGCTTTGACTATGAGACAGAACTGGCTATCACTCTGGCAAAGTCTAAACTTTCTAAACCCCATGCAGAAGTAATAGTCAATATTGTCAGAGGCTTAAGAGACTCTGGAAAGTGTGAGTTTGCGCCCACAGTCCGTGGCTGCATTATGATTGCCAAAACCCTTAAAGCTCAAAACTTCACCCCCTCTAAATCTGATGGGTTTATGAAAACATGTCAGGATATTCTGGCCTCAGAGACAAGCAGGGTTGGTTCTAAGACGAATCAGGCTAGAGTAAAGGACATAATTAAGGGGCTTGTGGAAAAAGAACTTGGCAAGGGAAAAACTGTTGATATAAAGAAAGAAGCAAAGAAAGAGACTGTAGCTATATAAAAATACTAATCTCTATAATAAGTCGGCAATAAATTAGGCCTGATAAATCAGCAACTACGCAGAGCTAACACGCTCTGCCGCTACAAATGGCCAAAAACAACAAGCTTATGTAGCTGCAAAGCGGAGCTTTGCCGTTAGAGAACTACAAAGATGATAAATTGATAATGGAGGTGAGAGAAATGACTTTGATACGAGCCTTTTCTCGGGTGGATAAAGAGGGTAATATAAAACTCCCCCGCAATATTCGACGCGCAGCTGACTTAAAAGAATGTCAGTTGATTGAACTTAAGATTGTCGGGGCATCCAGAAAAAAGAATATTCTGGTTTCAACCAGAGGTAGCGCAAGGTAGGTCAGTATATTTTAGGGAGAAGATAGCTATGAGAGATGTGAATACTGTGAAAGGCCTCCATGGATCAAAGACCATGCTGAGCACAAAAAAGCGTTCTATACCCAGAGTTCAGAGCTCTGCTTATTTAGATTTGTATATGCTGGGTAAAGAGAAGGAAAGGCTTCTAAAGGAAGGTGAGAGAGTGAGTTTAAGAGGTACTCTCATTGAGAAACGCCTAAAAGAGGTTGACTCTGAGATGGGTAAATTGCAAGAGGCAGAAGCCATTGCAAAATCTAGCGCAAACACAAACTCTTCATATCCGCAAGGCAATAGCGTCAAAAAAGAATGGAAAAAGATGCCTTTGAGTTATTAAAACAGGAATGTGATAAATCTTTTGGCCTACCTATCAGGGCGCAGGATAGAAATATTTATGAGATTAAATTGACGGATGACTTGGAAGTAGTTTCGTATGCGCGAAAAGAAGAGATGGCAAAAGAAGAAGAATAAATCCAGGAGGTGTTAAAAATGCCTAATCAGATAGTCCACGCTGTTGAAACCATCAATCTCGCTGATATATTAGAAAGAGTCTTAGATAAAGGAATAGTCATTGCCGGTGACATTAAGATTCAAGTTGCTGATGTAGATTTGCTCACTATCAAGATAAGACTTTTAGTCGCTTCTGTGGATAAAGCAATGCAGATGGGTATAAATTGGTGGCAAACTGATGATTTTCTTTCCTCAAAAGCAAAAGAATCTGAGATAGAAAAAGAAAATATGACACTCAAAAAGCGACTTGAGCGCTTAGAAGCGAAGATAAAATAATTAGGGGATGAGCTATGCGCCCGATCAAGACTTGTGATGAGATTATGACCATGTGTAACGGCAGGTCAACCTTGTCTATACCAAAGAGCCTCAGCGGTTGTAGCAGACCAAAAGATGACATCAGACTCAAACGAAATGAAAGCGCATTAAAAAGACGAAGGCTTAGAATAGAAAACATAGCATTGCGTAGAAAGATCCGCCAAATGGAAAAATCCACTTGAGCTAGAGGGAGGATAAAGAATGCCAACGCCGGATGAGGCCAAAATTCTTAAGATAATTGAAACTGAAGGTGGGGAGTGCGGTATAGGCAGGATTGCTAAGAAAATGCGCCTGGACCCTGGTTATGTTAGGATAATTCTTCGCTCTATGGGTGAAAATGATATCATAGATATTTTTAGATCTGGAAAAGTCAGAATTGCAGACAAAGGTTGCGTAGCATTAGGTAAAAAGCCTAAGGCGGCCTCAGACGGATTCAAAAGATATTTAGAAGACCGCGCCAAATGGAAAACTTTCTAATAACGGGCTAATAGATGACCAGCATGGAGCAGGAAACTTTAGATATTATTGCCCAAAATGAAGACCGGATTCATTATTATATAATCGCTCAAGGGTTGAGGATAAGTGAGCATTATGCCTATGTAATTTGTAAGGGCTTAGAAAGAAGTGATTATGTTGATTTTGATACCTTTAGAGGGATATGCGGCCTGACGGAAAAAGGAAAAGAAGTAATAGAAAAAAATCGGTTTTTTAAGCTTAAAAGGCAGAAAGAAAATATTAAAAAGTCCAGAGAAAAAAATAAAAAGAGAATCTTAAAAAATATAGAAACTATAAATTATTAGAATGGCCAATGACTGTAACCGCTACGGAATTAGAGATATTAAGGATTATAAAGGAAAAAAACGATTTGATATGTATGAAGGAACTGAGCACCAAAGCAGGCTTTGAAATTGGCTATACTTATATATTGTGCAAGGCATTAGAAAGACAAGATTGCGTGGGATTTTTTTCGCCCTCATCTTGTAGAATAACTGTAAAAGGAAAGGGCATGATAAAATGAAGGATGTATCGGAAATTAGCGGTTTAAGAAACAACCGGAGTATGAGCTCAAGCGACAAAAGGTCTATCTCACAGTTAGAAATCTTTGGTCACTTACATATACTATATAAAGAAAAAGATAGGTTGGAAAAAGAACTCTATCCTTTAGATAAAAGGATAAAGGATATCCGAAAGAAACTCGATGATGTTAATAAGCAGATGGACGAATTACAAAAGCAAGAAGTCGAGAGAAAAGAAAGTGTGGGAAAAGAATTTAAAAAATCTGAAAAAGACTGGAAGACTGTGCCTTTACAATATTGAAAAGAAGATATAATCGGGAGGAAAAAAAATGTGGAAAACCATGAATTTTAAGAGCCAACTATCAGGCAGAACAGGCAGAAAGGGTGAAGTTCTCAATGAACACATATATAGATGTGGCTTCTGCACAGGAAGAGGATCTAAAAAAAGCATGAAGTGTAATGTTTGTTTGGGCGCCGGGACAATAAAGGTTCAACCGCCGGCAGTGGTCTGCGCTTATTGTAATGGTTCAGGAAAATCACATATAAATCGCGACCTTACCTGTTCTGTCTGTAGGGGAAAAGGGGTTGTGAGCGTCCCTACTAGCAAAGTAGAGATATGCCCTACTTGCAGAGGGAGGGGAAGGGAAAAAGGCGGCAATCTACCCTGTTTATTATGTAAAGGAATAGGGATCGTTTATAAAAAGTAAGAAGGGTTCTTTCTTGTAAAAGAGCCTAAGTTTCTATGGAGGTAATCTATGGCAAAGGAAAAGAAGAAAAAGGAAGAAGAAATAGGTTTTGATTTTGGCATTGGCGGGTTATTTAAGGGGATTGGGCAACTGATTGATCTGGCTAGCAAACTAGAAGATGCGGGCGGCGAAATCAAAAAAGAAGGCGAAATTGATTTAAGCCATCTTAAAAAAGGGATGAAAGGCGTTTTCGGGTTTTCAGTAAAGAACATGGCCGGAGGAAAAGCGGTCGTTGAACCATTTGGCAATATCAAAAAAACGCCCAAGGGCCCTATAGTTGAAGAAGAGCGCGAGCCCATCACGGACATCTTTGATGAGAAAGAAGAGATCCGGGTGTATGCTGAAATGCCAGGTGTGAACGAAGCGGACATAAAGCTGGACTTAAAAGGCGACATCCTGGATATCCGGGCCGGGACAAGTGACAGGAAATACCACAAAGAAATCCTGCTCCCGGCGAAAGTGACGGCCGAGGTTCCCATCCCGTCCTATAAAAACGGAGTTCTCGAAGTGAGGCTTAAAAAATGCCCCTGATTGGACTTAAAGAAAGCGCATTAAAGCTTATTCTGTTTGGTGGCAAAGGCGGCGTGGGAAAAACGACCTGCGCTGTCAGCACCGGTGTTTTTCTGGCCAAAGAATTTAAAACACTTCTTTTGTCTACCGACCCGGCGCATTCCATATCGGACAGTCTGGGACAACAAATCGGAGATAGTATAAAAGAGGTAAAAGGCATAAAAAATTTGTGGGCGCTTGAAATAAACGCGGACAAAGCCCTTAGCGAATTTAAAACGGAATATGCCAAAGAGATTAGAGAAATATTGGATACATCAACCAATTTAGACAAAGACGATATTGAATCCGTGTTTTCCCTGTCTATCCCCGGGTTAGACGAAGTTATGGGTTTTAAAACCGTACTAAATCTTATGGACAAAGGGGAATTCGATAAATACATAATTGATACCGCGCCTACCGGCCATGCCTTGCGGCTTTTAACCATGCCCCAACTTCTGGATGGTTGGATTAAGATGTTGGCTAAGATTAGATGGAAGTATCGATATATAATTAAAACCTTCAGCGGCAGATATGTTCCCGATAAAGCCGATGATTTTCTGCTAAATATGAAAAAGATGGTAAAAAAAATAGGAGAACTTATTAAGGATGAAAACCGCTGTGAGTTCATTGGCGTTACGATTCCCGAAGATATGGCTATTCAGGAAACCTCGCGATTGATTCAAAGTTTGAGCGATTACGGCGTGGAAGTGAAACAATTGGTTATCAATAATGTTATGGAACCGAGCGATTGCAAATTTTGCAGAGAGAGAAGAAAAGAGCAGGAAAAGTATATAAGCCGGATAAAGAAAAAATTCGCAAATCTCAAGACAACCCTCGTGTTTTTGCGGCCGCGGGAAGTTAAAGGCATGAACGATTTAAATACTTTCGGCCTTCAATTGGCATCGCAAAGCGACCTACAAACTTCGTTAGCAAGCAAACTTAATGCGCGGTGAACCACCCCCGTCATTTTCGAATATGGCGGTTTAATAAGGTGAATAAATATGGGTAAAGATATAAATAAGAAAACGGGAAAAGGCGACGCGCTCTTGACATTGAAAGTAAAAGAGGCTTTAGCCAAAGATGTCGGCAGGGCGATTGTGAGAATTGATCCTGAAGACCTGAAGACGCTCAACGCGGAAGTAGGCGACATCCTTGAGGTTGAAGGCAAGAGAAAAACATCCGCCAAGGCCATGCCTTGTTATGCTGAAGATAGAGGAAAGGGCATCATTCAGATGGATGGAATATGCAGGGAAAACGCGCAAATCGGACTGGATGAAAAAGTAAACATTCACAAAATTGTTCCAAAGCCTGCTGTCCGAATTACCCTCATCCCTTTGTCTCTTTCCTCTCTGTCGCGGAAGAATCAGGACACCAAATATTTGGGTTCGCTCATAGAGGGGCTCCCCGTCGCGAGCGGAGACAGGGTCAGGGCCATGCTATTCGGGTCAAGATCTTGCGATTTTAAGGTATCGGATACCGTTCCCGACGGAACGGTTTTGATAAATATATCCACTCTATTAAGGATGGATGTAAAAGAAACAGAGAAAGACGGACAAACCAAGATATCTTACGAGGACATCGGCGGACTTGGTCAGCAAATTCGGCGAATCAGGGAGATGATTGAATTGCCTTTGCGCTATCCTCAGATATTTGAAAGATTGGGAATAGACGCGCCCAAAGGAGTTCTTCTATATGGACCGCCGGGAACAGGAAAAACCTTAATCGCCCGCGCCGTGGCCAATGAAACCGACGCTTATTTTAACCACATATCCGGCCCTGAAATCATGGGGAAGTTTTATGGTGAGAGCGAGGGGCGCTTAAGAAGCGTATTTGAGGACGCTCAAGCCCACGCGCCAGCCATCATTTTCATTGACGAGATAGACGCCATCGCGCCCAAACGCGAAGACATGGGCGGTGAAAAGCAGGTGGAGCGGCGCGTGGTGGCGCAACTTTTGGCATTACTGGATGGCTTGAAATCCCGCGGCCAAATTATTGTGATAGGAGCTACGAATATTCCCAATACCCTAGATCCGGCTTTAAGACGACCTGGACGATTTGACAGGGAGATATCCGTCCCCATTCCCGACAAAAACGGAAGACTGCAAATACTGCAGATTCACACCAGAGGCATGCCGCTAGCCAAAGATGTAAGTCCGGAAAAATTGGCTGAAATCACACATGGCTTTGTGGGAGCGGATTTAGAGGCGCTGGCTAGGGAAGCCGCTATGTCGGCTTTGCGAAAAATTCTGCCCGATCTCGATCTTGCTAAGGATGATATCCCTTACGAAACCCTGCTCAAGCTGGAAATTTCCATGGACAATTTTGCCGACGCAATGAAAGAAGTAGAGCCTTCGGCCATAAGGGAATTCTTCGTGGAAGTGCCCGATGTGAAGTGGGAAGATGTCGGAGGGTTGGAAAGCATAAAGGAAGAACTCAAAGAAGCGGTCGAGTGGCCGCTTAAGTATTCGGCTGTTTTTAAAAAAGCGGGCGCAAAGCCGCCCAAGGGGATACTTCTTTACGGCGAGCCGGGCACGGGAAAGACCTTGCTGGCAAAGGCTGTGGCCAGTCAGACCGGCGTGAATTTTATCTCAGTAAAGGGGCCGAGCCTTATTTCAAAATTTGTAGGGGAAAGCGAGAAGGCTCTGCGCGAGGTGTTTAAAACCGCGAAGCAGGCCTCGCCCACCATTTTGTTTTTTGACGAAATTGACGCTTTGCTTCCCATAAGAGGTTCCGCGAGCGCGGACGCGCATGTTACCGAACGCGTCATCAGCCAATTCTTGACCGAAATGGACGGTATAGAGGAACTCAACGGCGTCTTGGTTTTAGCAACCACAAATAGACTGGATTTGATTGAGCCCGCTATCCTTCGCAGCGGCAGGTTTGACCTGTTGCTGTCTCTGCCCAAACCTGATCCCGGGACCCGGGAGGAAATATTCAAAATACATACCCGCAATAAGCCGCTTGCCCATGATATTGATTTGAAAGACCTGGTGAAAGGGACCGAAGGCAAGACGGGCTCTGACATTGAATTGATCTGCCGCAAGGCTGTAATGCTGGCGATACGGGAATACATAGAAAAGAACCCGGCCTCCGACATGAAGGGTGCGTCTGAACTGGAACCGGAGCTGAAAGTTTTAAAGAGACATTTTGAAGAAGCAATTAAGCCGTTCTTGTCCGTTTGACAGGCATAGTCCCAAGTTTCTACAAAGCTCAGGAGAAAATCACTGAGCGAAGTAGAACTTGGAAAAATAAAGTAACGCAAAAAAGGAGTTTAAAATGACAGGGATTATAAAAAAGATTAAGAATTTTTTTAAAAAGAAAGAAGCATGTAAAGTTGACAAGTCTGCTCAACCGGCAGGCGAGCGGAAAACCGAACTGCAAAAGGAACCCGCACTGGCAGAAAAATCTAAAGAATAAGCGCGATTTTTTTTCCCTTACCCGAAAAATTCGTCCGTTATTTTAGCGGGCGCCCGCCGCACTGGCAGACGAATTTTTTCGGGTTAATAAAGGATTTAAACCCGCGTAGCCAAATAGCGTAGCTACAGAGCAAAGCTCTGCTATAAGGAAATCAGTGAACAGTAATCAGTGAATAGTAATCAGTGAACAGTAATCAGTGAACAGGCTACAGGTTACAGGCAACAGGTGGACAGGTGACAGGCCTGTCTCCCGCCTATGGCGGGAGTGACTTTGTTTGTAACTGGTGACTGGTGACTAGAAACTGGTGACCTGTGTGTAACTGGTGACCTATTTGTAACTGGTGACTGGTTACAGGCAATCCCGCCGATGGCGGGACAAACGGACTAACGGAGGAGTAAAATATGCGCAAGACAGGAAAATATCTTTATGGAATCATCGCATCCGCCGCGGCAAAATTCCCCGGGGCCGAAGCGGCGCCGGATTTAGCGGGCATTTATACCATCCCGCACCGGGACGCGGCGGCAGTGGTAAGCGACTGCGAAATAATTGATTACAAGAGTATGCGCAAAGACGCTGTGGCCATGCTTCTAGTCCGGCACCAAAAGGCAATTGAGAATATTATGGAACTCGGAAACACCATTATCCCAATCAGATTAGGGACATTTGCCTGTGATGACGCGGAAGTCCGGGATATTCTGGTTAAGGGTTATCGTCTGATAAAAGAAATTATCCCAAAAGTTCATGACAAAATAGAAATAGATGTCGCCGTCACATGGAAAGATTTTGGTTCAATACTTAAAGGAATCGGACAGGAAAAAGAAATAACGGAGTTAAAAAAAGTTCTTTTGGGAGCCGCTAAAGGCGTGACTGTGGACGATCAGATGAAAGTCGGCCTTAAGGTTATGGAAATATTGGACGAAAAAAAGCAGCATTATTCAAGTTTGATACAGGATACTTTAAAACGAATGAGCCATGATTGCAAGGCGCATGAATTAATGGATGACCAGATGGTAATGAATTCAGCTTTTTTGATAAGCAAAGCTAAACAAGAGGAATTTTATGCGCGTATAGAAAGCCTTAATAAAGAATGCTCCGAAAAGCTGAATTTCCGGTGCATCGGCCCATTGCCCCCATATAGTTTTTACACCATTGATATAAAGAAACTGGATTTTAAGGACCTGGAGTGGGCGCGCAATCAATTAGGGGTGTCCACCATGATAATAACCAAAAGCGAAATCAAAAGACACTATCACCGCGCGGCGCATGCTTTGCATCCCGACAAAAACCCGGATAAGCCCGGAATGGAAAAAGAATTCGGCAATGCCGCGAGAGCGTATAAAATTCTGGCGGACTATTGCCGGGCCGGCGAGCAGACCCGCCAAACGGACGGCGGGCCAGCGGGCAGTGAGGCGGATATCTCCTTCAGCGAAGAAAAATTCAAAGAAAGCGCCATACTGGTTAAAATGACAGACTAGCCTATGGCTGTGCCGTATCATGACCTATGGTCATCAGACGGCTAGGACGGGGACGATGATAATAATAAAAGAAGGCCAATACGCCTATTGCATAATCGGCGACAGGCAGGAAAGAAATTTCGGCCCGATAGGCATAAACGGCGGCGAAGTCCTGACTATCGGCTATGACGACCTAACCATGGTGGTAAGCAATCATCCTTTGACCAAAATTAAGGCAACAGGCGAAAACATGCTGGCCCACGCGAGGGTTATAGAGGAAGTGATGAAGGAATTTGACAGCGCGCTTCCGATCAGATTCGGCACCATCGCCGCCAGCGCCGATGAAATAAGGAATCTCCTGGACCGCAGACGCGGGGAATTCAAAATCGCTTTGCGCGATTTAGACCATAAGGTGGAACTGGGCGTCAAAGGGACATGGGTGGACATGGGCGTTATTTTTAAGGAAATTGTGAAAGGAAACGCGGATATCCGCGAGATGAAGGAGAAACTCCAAAACGACGCGACCGTGAAAAATATCCCAAAAAAAGGGGAAGCGGGTAAACTGGTGGAAGCCGCCCTGCAAAAAAAGAAAACCAATGAGGCGGAGGAAATAGTAGAGCGCCTGAGAAGAACCTCCGTCAGTTATAAGCTCAATAAAACCAGCGGCGACAATATGTTTATAAACGCCGCTTTCCTGGTGGACAAAGGCAGGGAAAAAGAATTTGACAATATTATGAGCGATTTAAGCGAAGAGTATAAAAACAGGATAAAATTTGCCTACGCGGGGCCTTTGCCCGCCTTTAATTTCGTCAACATCATCATTTATCCTGAGGAATGGGAGAAATAGAGTGGCTTTGACCGGGACAGAAGCGGATATCATTAATTGTGTAGCCAGATTAAGGATGGCGAAAAAAGACCAGATACGAAGGCAGGTCGGCTTTTCGCTGGAATATATAGGTTATCTCTGCCGTGATTTATTCAGAAAAGGCTATCTTGGTTTTTCTGCAGGTCATTATTCCCTGGCAAAAGAGAGAATAAAGACGCTATTGGCGGAAGAAACGCCAAAAATCGACAGGAAACTGCTTAAAGAGGTTGCCGAGGAAGTAGCCAGGGAAATCAGCGGCGAGCTGAAGAGGACCGTAAAGGGCATCAAGATCCCTGTTTCTATCAGGGAAATAAGAAAAGAGACGGAACTTGAGACGCCGGAAAAACGCATAAAAATAAACACCGATTTTGATTTTCCCATAGAAGATGAAAGTCTGGCTTTAGAAAGCAATATCAATAAAATTGGAATAAAGATGGAAAAGGAGAAGTCAGATATAGATAAAACAGTGAAATTGCTTAACGAAATTTATAAAAAGGGGAGAAAAAATGACTAAGCCCAAGAAAGGAATGAAAATAGAAAGCCTTAAAGGACAGATACAAAAAGGCAAGGGCGTGGATATCGGCACAATGTTTGTAAAATGCGCCCATAAGGAAAGCGATGATGTCGTCTTTAAATCACAGCGAAACGCCTTCTTTGACATAGAACATACTGATTTCACAAAGAAGATCCTTGATAATTCCGGGGTAAGATATATTATAAAAGAGAACAATCTCTATATAGTGGGCGATGAGGCCTTGGAATTTGCCAATATGTTTAATAAAGAAACAAGGCGGCCTCTCTCCAAGGGCGTGATAAGTCCCTCGGAGAAAGAAGCGCTTCCTATAATAGAGTTGTTGATAAAAAGCGTGGTAGGCGAGCCTGCCCATAAAGGCGAGATAGTCTATTTTTCCGTCCCGGGCGAACCCCTGGACGCGGAATTCAATGTCCTTTATCATATAAAAATGGTTGAAGGGTTCCTGAAGACATTAGGATACGCTCCGAAGGCTATCAACGAAGCCCATGCGATTGTATTATCGGAGTTAGCTGAAGAAGATTTCACCGGGATGGGCATTTCCTTCGGCGGCGGGATGGTAAATGTCTGTTTAAGTTTCATGTCTGTGCCGATTTTCAAGTTTTCCGTCGCCAAGTCAGGGGATTGGATCGACCAGCAGGTGGCTATGGCAACGGATGAAACAGCGAGCAGGGTCTCCAGCATAAAAGAATCATCCCTGGATTTAGGTAAGGAAGGAGACTTAAGCAAGATTGAAAGCGCTTTATCCATTTATTATAACCACTTGATTGAGTATGTGATTGAGAACATAAAAGAGAGAATTACCAGGACAAAAAAATTACCGCGGCTTACAAAACCCATATCCATCTTTCTCTCCGGAGGCACAGCTTTGCCTAAAGGTTTTTGTAACAGATTTAAGCAGATCTTGGACCAATTAAAACTGCCTATTCCGATTGGTTCCGTAAGGATGGCATCTCAACCCTTAAGAAGCGTGGCTAAAGGCGCATTAGTCGCGGCCAACGCTGATGAGTCCCGTTGCAAACTATTGGTCAAGTAACGGGGGCATTACAGATTAAAACTATGGAAAAAGAAGGCAGATATATATATTGCATTATTAAGGCAAATAAAACTCAAACTTTCGGTCCATTGGGAATCGGAGGGAAAGGTGACCAGCTCTATACCATCGCCTTCAAAGATATCGCCGCGGTGGTGAGTAATTCTCCCATAATAAAATATCCGGTCTCAAGAGAAAACCTGATATCCCATGAAAAGGCCATTGAGGAGGTGATGAAGGAACACACCGTTTTGCCTGTTCGGTTTTGCACCATTGCCGCAGATGACAAAAAAATCAGGGAGATACTGGAGACCGAGCGCGACAAATTTTCTGATTTATTAGGTGTTATGTCCGGTAAAAAAGAGCTGGGGTTAAAAGCCGTGTTTCACGCGAAAGGCGCGCAAGCAGGCGGGAAAGAGGACATTTACGGCCATATTTTGGAGAAACACGCGGACATAAGGATCTTGAAGGAAAAAATAGCTGTGCTGCCTGTTAACCAGACACATGCCCAGCGCATGGCAATAGGCGAGATGGTTGAAGCCGCTCTGCAAAAAGAAAAAGAGCGCTGCAAAGAGGATATTTTAAATATTCTTTCGCCTCTGGCAGTGGAAGTGAAGGTCAACAGCAACTACGGCGAACTGATGATTCTAAGCGCAGCGTTCCTGGTTGAGCAGAATAAAGAAGCGGGCTTTGATAGGCTGGTGGAACAATTGGGCGTGAAATACGGGAACAGGATCAAATTTAAATATGTGGGGACATTGCCGCTGTTCAATTTTGTGAATCTGGTAATAAACACGGATTGAAAGACGGGGTTTCCGAAGGAAAATAAAAATGTTTTTGATAGACGATATTTTGCTTTCGCCGTTGAACGGCTTTGTTTGGCTGGGCAAGAAGATTGACGAGCTGTATGTGAAGGAAGTATCCGACGAAGGGCGCGTGATGGAAAACCTTATGGCCTTGCAGCTCCGGTTTGAATTAGACGAGATAAATGAGGATGAATATAATGCGCAGGAAAAAGAAATTTTGGCGAAGTTGGAAGCCATTAGAAAAATGAAGGAAAAGGAGAATGGACTACGCTAATGTCCGCCTCAGGCGGACAATAAATCGGTAAGGAGATGATATGCCCAAAATTAAAATTGAAGAAGCCCAAAAAGCGGCCGACGAATTCCTGAAAAAGACTCTCAAGGTGAAAGAGACAAAGGTTATTAAGGCGGTGAAAGCGGGGAACGGCTGGGAAGTGGAAGCGGAGGTTTATGAAGAGAGTTCCCTTATGAAAGCCCTCGGACTTCCCGTGAAAGTCCAGGACCGGAATATTTACACGGTCAAGCTTAACGACGGCATGGAGATTGAATCTTACGCGCGGGCACAAACCATCTCCGCGACTGAAGATTGAATCTTACGAGCGAGGACAAACCTCCGGCGACCAAACGAGTCGAAGGATTAATTGGATAACCTTTGGATAACCCCGTAGGTTAATGAGAGAATAATGCAAGGTTTATATCTTTACTGTCTTAGAGAAAAAACTGAAAATTCACCGGGGATTTCCATAAAAGGCATTGATGGAGAGGAAGAGGTTTTCACTATTCCTTATAAAGAGTTAGAGGCAGTGGTAAGCAATGTTTCTTTGGAAGAATTTGGTTCTGAAGAAATACAAAAAAAGTCGCAGGAAGACTTAAAATGGATTAAAGAAAAAGCCCTGGCTCATGAGAGAGTTATAGAAGAGGCGATGAAAAACAAAGATAAGGTTTCAAGCGTGATTCCTATGAGATTCGGGACGATTTTTAAAGAAAAAACAAGTTTGGAGGAAACCCTGTATAAAGGTTACGCGAAGGCTAAGGAAAACCTGGACAAAATTCGCGGAAAACAGGAATGGTCCGTAAAGATATACCTGAAAGACATGTGGAAATTAGAACAGACGGTAAAAGAAAAAAACGAAACAATAAAAGAGAAAGAAAAGGAAATGGCATCTCTGCCTGAAGGGATGGCTTTTTTTATGGAAGAAGAATTAAGGAAGCTTATCGGCGAGGAAACGGATAAAGAAGTGAACAATATCGCGGATGAAGTCTTTAAAGCTCTTGGAAAGCAATCCGGGGCTTGCGTCAAAAGCAAAATCCTGGGAAAAGAACTAACCGGAAAGTCCGAACCCATGGTTTCGAACGCCGCCTACTTGGTTTCTGAGGAGAAAATCGGAGGTTTTAAGAAAGAAATTGAAAATTTAAACCAGAAAATGCCGGCAAAAGGGGTTTACCTTGAATGTGGCGGCCCCTGGCCCGCTTATAATTTTGTTTCTTTTTAACCCAATATTATGATTAATCGATCAAATAGCCTGGTAAATAAAAATGAGCGTGTGACATTAGTGGACGCTCTGGATAAGGTTTTGGAGAAAGGCGCCCTTATCAATGGCGATATAGTAATAAGAGTGGCGGATGTTGACCTTGTCTTTTTGGGGTTAAGGCTTATCTTAACCTCTGTTTCCAAGGCGGAAGAATTATCCGGCAAGAATTTCAGCGACCGGGATAAAGAATTTACTCCCGAGGATGCGGCCTATATACAGAAACTGCAAAGGGAGATAAAAAGAGCCGAAGAAAATATTCCCAAACTTATTGACCTTGGAAGCCCCAAAAAGACGGAGCAGGGTCTGGCTAAATTAATTTTAACCCTGGTTGAACTTATAAGAAGGCTTATGGAGAAAGAGGCATTCCGGCGGGTAAAAAAAGGCGCCCTTTCAAAAGCGGAAGTCCAGAAATTGGGTTTAAGCCTTAAGGCGGTAAAGAAAAAGATAAAAGAAATCCAGGTAATCTTTGGTATTGAGGATGAAGACCTGAATCTGGATTTGGGGCCTTTAGGGAATTTGATATAAGGAAAACATGAAAAAAAAAGAATTGGGAATAAGCTGTCCGGTATTCTTAAGACAGGAAATAGTAATAAAAGATATTACCGCTGAGATTAACAGGGTTAAAAGAGCGCGGGAGAAGGCGGCATTTGCCGAAGAATTACAGAGAGAAACAAATGTGCTTGTGACTTGTCCGGATTACGACGATAAAAAATTGGACTGTAAGAATTGTCGTTTCATCGCGGATTTGCGCAAGAAAACAGCAGGTTTAATTATAAAGCTAAAAAGTTAGTATAAGATGAGGGGGAAATAACACGGCTGAACAAAAAATAATGCATGCTACCGACGCCACCAACCTGGCGGATATCATGGAAAGAGTGCTGGATAAAGGTATTGTGATAGCCGGCGATATTTAAGATCCAAATCGCAAACATTGACTTGCTCAATATTAAAATACGGCTTGTGGTCGCTTCCATCGACAAGGCCATGGAAATGGGAATAAATTGGTGGCAGCAGGATGAATACTTATCCACAAAGGCAAAAGACTCCGCCCTTGCCAAAGAGAATAATGAACTGCAAAAAAGAATAACCCGATTGGAAAAAAAACTACAGTAAGCTATGCTTCATTCCCGTGGCGCCTATGGCACCATTGGCGCCATGAACGACCAATAAAACGACCATCATAGGAGACCATTATGAGAACTCTAATTTATGTTCCTGTTATCCATTCAAGCGTCGACCTTGGCTCTTTGGCAAAAGAGGTGACCAAGAGAGGAATGGCGGATTTCGGCCCGGAATTCTGGGCGGAGCATGAGCGTACGATCCTGGCCTTCTGGGATGCGCTTATTGAATATCTCAATTCAATTGAGGTGTCCGGTTTTAGGCTGTACCAGGACGGGATGATCACTGACGGCGAGGTCGCGCAGAAAATAGTGGAGGAAGGGGTGAAATCAGGAAGCAAAAACTACGAATTGGTCGCGGGGCTTCTGAAAAGAGGGGCAGTGTTGATCAAAACGGAGGATTTTAATCTGGTCAGGGAAGAACGTGACCGGATGCTTAAGATAACCCGGGCCAAGACCCTGTTCGGCAAATTGCTCGCTTTTATGATGTATAAATTGAGCAAAAACAGGCTCCTGAACAAGCGGGACGAATTTATCGCCAAAAGAATCTATGAAACACTGAGCGACGGTCAAACAGGAATTATTTTTATCGGCGCCTACCATAATATCAAAAAACGCCTTCCCCATGATATCCGGATCATAGAAGTAAAGAACGCCGACAAGGTCAAAGAATATCAGGCACTGTTGCCCTTTTATCACAGGCACAAGGAACGCTTCGCCGAATTGGCGAAATATATGGTTTCGCCAATAGTATAATGTGATAATGGATAATGGGGTCAGCCACCATTTTTTATTTTCGGTCTCCCCACTTTCCTTAGCGTTTGCTCAAGCCCAAAACTTTTAACCACATTGCCTACCCAAACACCATTTCCGTAGGGAATGCCTTTAAGAATGGATTTTCTGATTCCTTTCTCTTCATCTTCTATTTGCGCTTGGTTGAGCCAGTTTAAATAATCGTTTGGCATATGCACCGGCCATATTGCATATAAATGGTGGCTGACCCCATTATCATTATTTATTGACATGTATTTGGTTATTTGGCAAAATAGACAAATAGGTGATTGATATGAAGAGTAAATTGAAAATGAAGTTTCTTCAGCAAGCTTCCGCAATAAAAGCGCTTTCCCATCCGACAAGGCTTTTAATAGTGAATATGCTTTCAAAGCGCGATATTTGCGTATGCGAACTTACAAAAGCGATAGGCAATGACATATCAACCGTTTCAAAGCATCTCTCTGTGCTTAAAAATGCCGGCCTTGTGGATATCAACAGAAAGGGGAATCGGATTTTTTACAAGCTTAAGTGTCCGTGTATATTGGAGTTTATGTCTTGTGTTGCTAAGATTTTAGAAATATCAGCCAAAGAAAAAAGGCGGCATATATGAATTGGACTAAAGAATGGAAATATTTGGCGGGACTTGCCGGATTATTCGTTTTTTTCTTTTTTTTGCCTGTTGGCTTTGAACGGTTTGACAATGCGGTTTTTGAGGCTCTTTATCTCATCAAATGGTATGCGCGAGAGCATGTTATTTTATGCCTTGTGCCCGCTTTATTTATAGCCGGAGCGATTGCCGTTTTTGTCAGCCAAAACGCAGTGATGAAATATTTCGGCGCAAAAGCCAATAAAGTTATTTCTTATGCCGTTGCTTCCGTTTCGGGAACGATATTAGCTGTTTGCTCCTGCACAATACTTCCGCTTTTTGCGGGAATTTATAAGAGAGGAGCGGGGCTAGGACCTGCCATAACCTTTTTATATTCGGGGCCGGCTATAAATATTCTTGCCATAGCGCTTACCGCAAGAGTTTTGGGTTTTGAACTCGGCATAGCGAGAGCCATTGGAGCTATTTTATTCAGCCTTATTATAGGCCTTTCAATGCATTTTATATTCAGGAAAGAAGAATTAGAGAAAGCTAAGAAACAGATTGATTTACCGCAAGAAGAGGAAATAAGGCCATTATGGCAGACTATTGTTTATTTTGGCGCAATGGTCGGAGTTCTTGTTTTTGCCAATTGGGCTAAGCCATCCGTTTCAACGGGGATATGGTATTTTATTTATGTAAAAAAATGGATTCTAACTTCATTGTCAGCGATTATTTTTGCTTTTACTCTTATCAAATATTTTGATATTAAAATTTCCAAAATTATTATTGCCTCAATGCCTTCTATTATTCTTGCTATCATTTTGCCAGAGTATCCTGTCGTGTCATTTTTCGCGGGTTTTATCGGTCTTTCCTATATTCTCAATACAACTAAAGGTGAAATGAAAGATTGGTTTGTTTCATCATGGGATTTCGCGAAGATGATTGTGCCGCTTTTATTCATAGGCGTAATCGCGGCAGGTTTCCTGCTCGGGCGGCCCGGAAATGAAGGTATAATTCCTGCGCAATGGGTTGAAATGGCTGTGGGTGGCAATTCTTTAAGAGCTAATTTTTTCTCGTCCATAGTTGGAGCTTTTATGTACTTTGCCACATTGACGGAAGTGCCTATTCTTGAGGGGCTTATGGGAAATGGTATGGGTAAAGGTCCTGCGCTTGCTTTGTTGTTGTCAGGTCCCGCTCTTTCTTTACCTAATATGCTGGTTTTAAGGCAGGTGATGGGAAATAAAAAAACGGCTGTTTTTGTTGTTTTGGTTATCATAATGTCCACGGCGGCCGGTATGATATACGGAAGTATGATAGCGCGGCAATGATACAGCGCGCCAGCGATACAGAAATTGGAGAACAGTTGAGTAGATTGTAAATTAAAACAATAAGTTGTTTTTAATTTTAAAATTAATCTGTCATTATTGGAGGAAAGTATGAAAAAAATACAAATACTTGGAATGGGTTGCCAGAAATGTGAAAATCTTTACGCTCAAGCTGAAGAAGCCGCAAAAGAACTTGGCATTGAATATGAAATGGAAAAGATAAACGATATAAATAAGATAACCGATATGGGCGTTATGGCTACTCCCGCTTTAGCCATTGACGGTGAAGTTAAGTTTTCGGCCAGAATACCGACAAAGGAAGTTTTGAAGGAAATATTGAGCAGGTAAGATAAGTTTAAATGTCGTATGATAATTAGGGGAAAGGTAAGTCAGAGGAAATTTTATGACCCTACCACCCCTCAAACCGCAAAGCGGCTTAAAAAAAATATCAATCAAAGATTAGTAGTGAGGAGGTGGTAGGATGAAAAAAATTACATTATTGTTTTTTGCGGCGGTTTTTTGTTTTTTTAGGAGGCTTAGTGAAAAATCATCATCATAAATGTTCAGGTCATTCTCACGGAGCGAGAAAACTGTCAACAAAAAAATTCTTTTGGGTGACGCTTTTAAACGCCTTTATTACGGCGGTTGAAATAGCCGGCGGAATTTTATCCGGAAGTTTGGCATTGCTTTCAGATGCCATACATAATTTAAGCGACACAATATCCATAGCATTGAGCTTTTTCGCATGGAAAATATCCGGCAAAGAAAAAAATATGCGCAAGACCTACGGATATAAACGGGCTCAAATTATAGCCGCTTTTATTAATGCTTCAACTTTGATTGCAATTTCAATATTTCTTATTTTTGAGGGAGTGAAGCGTTTTACAAATCCTGAAATTATAAACAGCTCTCTTATGATAGGTGTTGCCGCTTTCGGCCTTTTTGCTAATTTATTTTCCATGGTATTGCTTGAAAAGGATTCTCATGGAAATATGAATGTTCGTTCGGCTTATTTGCATATGATGGGAGACATGGTTTCTTCGGTTGGAGTTCTTCTTGGCGGCATAGTTATCAGATTTTGGGGAATATTATGGATAGATCCCCTTCTTACAATCGGTATAGCGGCATATATTATTTTTGAAAGCTGGAAGATATTAAAAAAATCAATAGATATTTTAATGCAGTCTTCCGCTGATATTGATTATGATTGTTTGCGAAAAGACATAGAGGCAATGGACGAGGTAAGCAATATTCACCATGTTCATACTTGGCTAGCTGACGAAAATACAGTTTATTTTGAAGCTCATATAGATATGCCTGATTGCATGCTTTCGGCCGTGTGTCCGATTTCAAAAAAAATTGAAAATCTTTTAAAGGAGAAATACGGCATTAGTTATTGCACTTTGCAATTTGAAACGGAGTATTGCTCCGATAAAGACTTTTTTAAAAAATAGTCGAATTAAAACGCTTTTTTATGTGCAATTTTTTAGGAGAGTAAAATGAAAAAAATACAAATACTTGGACTAGGATGCCCGAAATGTGAAAAACTTTATGAATCGGTTAAACAAGCCGCAAAAGAGCTTGGCATTGAATATGAAATAGAGAAGATTGACGATATAAATAAGATATTTGATATGGGAGCTATGACTACACTGCAAGATGGTGGCGCGAGAACTTGTGTCCGTAGCTGTCCTTTGAAAGCCCAGTCCACGCCCGCTTTGGCTATTGACGGAAATATTGGTCGTTCGTATAACTGCCGACACTTTATGAAGCATAGCTTCCAATATTGTATTTTCAGGCAGGATTCCTAATATTGAAGAACTTAAAAAAATCATATCCCAATAAAGACAAATGAAATGCAAATGGACAAATGGGGTCAGCCACCATTTTTTATTTTTGGTCTCCCCACTTTCCTTAGCGTTTGCTCAAGCCCAAAACTTTTAACCACATTGCCTACCCAAACACCATTTCCGTAGGGAATGCCTTTAAGAATGGATTTTCTGATTCCTTCCTCTTCATCTTCTATTTGCGCTTGGTTGAGCCAGTTTAAATAATCGTTTGGCATATACACCGGCCATATTGAGAGAATTTTCTTTTCTTTAATTGTTCCATTCTCTCGTCTCCATAAACTGGACCACTTCCACTTTTCCGCCTTTTTAACCAAATTTGCCCTTTTGGCATTGCGCTCTACATAGCGCGCAAGGGCAAGAAAATGATTATCATCTTGACATAGAAATGATTTATACCTGCCTTGATAAAGGTGACCTTGCCCGATGGTGCCTTTCTTGGTATGCCACCTTCTTGTGTGAGTGTTGGTGAGCCACCCCATAAATTGCGCCATATCTCCATTATTCTTTGGATGGAGGATTAAATGCCAATGATTGGGCATAAGACAATAAGACAAAAGCCTCATGTCATGCTTTTTCACCGCCTCTTCAAGCGTATTTTCAAAAAGCTGATAATCTTTGTCGCAATCAAATATCCGCACTCGAGCGTTTGCTCTATTTAGCGCATGGTACACATATTCACCAATATCTGTTCTCTCTGCTCTTGGCATAATATAGATTATATCATAAACATCATATAAATGGTGGCTGACCCCATTATCATTATCTAAAAAACTTTCCAATTAAGCGCTATATTGAGTTTTTCTTCCCATTCGTAATTGGCATGGCCCGAAGTCGTATCTATATTGTCTATGTTCCAACTCATATTTAGGCTTATGTATTTTGTTATTGCGGTTATAAGCGTATTATCCCATTCTAGTTTTATTTTCTTTGATTTTGTCGCGGAATTCCAAGGATCTTGAGTTTTGTTGAAACTTGAATAAAATCCGGCCTTGGATGTGAAAGCTATATTTTTTCTAACGGTGTTTTTATAATCAAGCACTAATTCTATTCCATTTGAGTTTTCATAAAGTCCTATGTTTTTTGGAATATTGGCATAATGCTGGATAAAACAACCTGTTCTTACTACAAGATCCTGGTTTACACTTGAAATTAAAGGGCTTCCTATTCCGGTACTTTCTCTAAATTGTAATGGCCGAAATGCCATCCATTCATTCATATGATTCGCGTCCCGCATGGAAGTTTGAAAGTTTACGGCGAGATAGGGATTAATGGCCTTAATTGTTTTCCATCTGCGTATGGAATCAATTGTCAATTTATCATTGCTTTCGGTCCATTTGCCGCTTGAAGCGGGATCGGATTCATCTTTGTTTTTTGTGCTGGAATATTCTAAATTCAATGTGTTTTTCCAATTATATTTTTCAATGTCCTTTGTAAGTTCTCCGTTTATGAGAATGCCATAATTCAAACTTTCTTTTGAGTATAAAGTCCCTGTCTGTCCGGTTTTGGATTTTGATTGATTTATGGTTAAAGCGAAATTGAGCAGTTTTGTCCATTTAGCGCTTGAATGCGTGGTTGCTATGGCGATAATGGATAACAGAATGAAAGTTTTTCTTATCGTGTTGTTCATCTTATGCTTCAATTATATTAAATGGGAAGTTCCGTTGGAAATAATAATATAATGGCGTTTAAATTAGGCCTGATAAATCAGGCAACTACGCAGAGCTAACACGCTTGATCACTAATGGGTGTCCTACAAACGCACGACACGATAGCGTAGTCCACTTGCCCCCGATATGCATCAGGGCACCATGGGTTTATCCCAAGGTGAACATTGAACCGTGTCCTACATACACACGACACGATAGCGTAGTCCACTCTGCCGTACAAACTTTGAAATTCCTATACATCAAGAAATTTAAAAATAAAGGCGGTTTGTGTGTTCGTCTGTCAAATCATAAATAGATCTAACTATGGTCTATGGTCCCTTGACAATACCGGTTTCTCATACTATAACATAACATGAACAGTTTTATCGAAAACAATATGAATAAAATAGGCGTTTTGGCTATGGCATTGTTTTTTGGCGTTTTACAAGCCTATGGCAGTGCCGTATCAGAGGCTATGCCTATCGTGGACGGCCAAGCCTACCAGTGCCGTCCCGCCATGGGCGGGATGCCTATCGTGGACGGCCAAGCCTATGGCTTATCAAATGCCGGAATTTTTTATGAAAACTTTGAGGATTCAACGGAAAATTGTGACGCTTCTGTTGAAATAGAAATGCCCGCGCCCTCAATAAGTGATAAGGTTTCTGCCGGAAAGGATATTGATATTTTTGAGTATTTTGATCGTAATTTGGGCAAATTGAAAACTTCTAAAGCTATGGCGCTTTTTCCCAGTAAATCCCTAAACTCAGCGTCGGCCGTTTATTCTTTTGATCTTTCCAAAATAAAGAATAAGTATCTTAGGACGGCGGTTACATTCAAAACGACTAAGGGAACAATAGTTCATGTGAGCGGAACGAAAGCCGCTAATTGTCCCGATGGCGGAAGCAACTGCAAAGGGAATGATAGATATTTTGTAGTTTTAACGACGGATAAAGGAAAGCAATATTTGGTCAATGGCAAGGAAATAGCAAATGTTTCAATGTTTATGCGCGGAAGTAAAAAAGTATATATAGACGGTGATACATATATCTTAAAACTTTTTATTAAGATGAGTTCTCCCGAAAACAGCATTGTTGAAATAACGAGAGGAACAGAAAAAGTTGTGGATATTACGATTGAAGCATTGGGTGATGCGATAGCCAAAAAATCCGAAATTGTTAAATTATCCAAAGAATACAGATTAGTCTGCGGTTATGAGCTTATTCAGGGCAATAAAGGAGCGAAATTTACGGATAATTTAATTATTGGTTTGGTGTCTTATCCGGCGGAATCACATTTTGTTTTGAAGGCTTCGGATATAAGCGATGCAGATGTGATTTATCCCGAGATTGATAGTAATTTTGGATTTAGAATGAACGGCGATATACTTGAGATATACAAGATATAAGAATAAAGCGCGGCAGTGATGTAGCGCGGCAGGCGCCGGTTGCCGGTTTGCTCCCGCCAAAGGCGGGGTTAGCCAGTTACAAACGGGTCACTCCCGCCTTGGGCGGGACAGGCCCAGTCACCAGTTACAAACAAAGTTACCTGTTTACTGTTTACTGTTCACTGATTACTGGTTACTGTTTTCTATTGCCTTGTTGCCGAATTAATTTGTTGCCTAACTATTATTATATATCCAATTTTTGACCTCTTAATATATGCAATACCAAAATTGCTTTTTGAACATGCATTCTGTTTTCAGCTTGGTCCCAAACAACCGAATGCTGTCCGTCCACCACCTCGTCGGTTATTTCCTCTCCTCTGTGAGCGGGCAGGCAATGCATAACTATAACATCTTTTGCGGTATGTTTTAAGAGTTCGGAATTTATTTGAAAACCCTCAAAGGCTTTTAATCTTTCCTCTTTTTCCGCGTCTTGCCCCATGCTGGTCCATACATCGGTATAGATTATATCCGCATTTTTAACGGCTTCAATTGGGTCATTTGTGGTTATCATTTCCGTGTTTTCTTTCTTCGCGATTTCTTTTCCGCGGGCAAGTATTTTTTTATCCGGCTCATAACCTTTTGGAAAGGCCATTTTTAAATTTAAGCCCGTAAGCGGAGCGCCTTCTATCCATGAATGAAGAACATTATTACCGTCGCCTACCCAAGCAATGGTAAGGCCTTCAAGTTTTTTCTTATGTTCAAGTATGGTAAACATATCCGCCATAATTTGGCAGGGATGATGCATATCGGTCAGTCCGTTAATTACGGGAATGGCGGAATATTTAGCCAGTTCTTCCACATCCTTATGGTCATAGGTTCTTAGCATAATAGCATCAAGCATTCGCGATAAAACTCGCGCCGTATCAGCTATGGTCTCGCCTCTTTTTAGCTGCGTGTCATTAGCGCCCAGAAACATCGGATAACCGCCCAATTGATTCATGCCTATTTCAAATGAAACTCTGGTTCGTGTGGATGATTTTTGAAAAATCATGCCGAGAGATTTTCCTTTAAAGGGAGTATAAGGATTTCCGCTTTTTTGACGAGCTTTAATTTTTGCGGCGCAATCAAAAACTTCTTTTATATCTTCCTTTGTATAATCGGCTACTGTTAAAAAATCTTTTATTTTCATATATTTCCTCTCATATTATGATAATTGCAAACAATTATATTATACTCAAAAAAAATGAACAGAAATAGCACTGCGATGACAGCGGATTAAGTAACGAGAGTACAATTAAAATTTTCCCAAGTCTCAATCTTAACCTGCGGTTTTAAACATTGCTTGACTGCAAAAATGGTAATATATCTTTTAAATTAGTCCCGCCTATGGCGGGGGAGGCTACACTTTGATGTATAGGAATTTCAAAGTGTAGCTGCAGCCCCTTGGGCTGCCTAACTTGAAATTCCTAATACATAAATTTAATACCGAATATGGAATGAAAGGGCGGTTTTAAAAGCGGAAAAAAAGAATGAAAATAATTGCTTTGGGTCTTATGTCGGGCACATCCGCGGATGGAATTTCCATCTCCGCCGTTAATATCTACACGGCAAAAAAAGCTATTGAGGTTTTAAAATATAAAACCTATTCTTATGATTTAAAATTGCGAAAAAAGATTCTTTCAGCTTCTAAAATGAACGCTTTTGAGCTTTCAGGGTTAAATTTTGAGTTGGGATATTTATGGGCAAAATGTGTTCGTAAATTTTGTAAAAGCATCGATCTAAAGTATAAGGATATTGCGGTGATAGGTTCTCATGGTCAGACTGTTTGTCATAGTCCTTTTGCGAATATTCCCAATACTCTTCAAATTGGAGAGGCATCTTTTATTGCTAAAGAGACCGGCAGGCCTGTTGTTTGCGATTTTAGACCTATGGATATGGCATTAGGCGGACAGGGCGCTCCGCTAATTCCTTTTTTAGATGAATTTATGTTTGCAGGCGCCGGGCCAAAATTGCTTTTAAATATAGGCGGGATAGCTAATTTTTCCTTAGTTGGAAAAGGTGTTAAGACTTTTGCCTTTGACACTGGTCCCGGAAATTGTCTTATGGATTCGCTTGTTCAAAATGTAACAAAGGGGGAAATACAATTTGACAAAAACGGGGCTTTAGCTCAAAAGGGGGAAATTGATTATAGGAAAATAGAGAAAATGCTTAAAGAATCTTTTTTCATGATGAGACCTCCAAAATCCGCCGATAGAAATGATTTTTCGTTTCAATTCATAAAAAAGCATTTTAGAAATATAAATAGCAAGAATATGCCGGATATAATGGCTACTTTAAATTATTTAACAGCCAAAAGCATTGAAATTTCAATTAAGCATTATGTCCGCTTAATTCCTTCTGAAATGATAGTGAGCGGCGGAGGAGTATTTAATCTTGAGTTGATGAAAAATTTAAAGGATTTGCTTAAACCGATGAAAATTTCAAGTATTGAGGATTATTCAATGCATCCATTATCAAAAGAGCCGGCATGTTTTGCGCTTTTGGCTTGGCGAGCTTTAAACGGAGAAAAAAATCATCCTTATTCGGCAACCGGGGCCGAAGGTAAAAAGATATTGGGGAAAATAATAAGATAAGCGAGGTTCTTTTGGTCGTTAACCTTTTGTAAAATATCTATTATCGTGGAATAGCAAAATATGAAAAAAGAAATTAATATGACATTGCCTAAGCATATAAATGACATTTTGAAAGATGTTTCAAGATCTCTTTATTTGAGTATAAATATTTTCCCGTATCCGATTAAAAGCGTGATGGGCATAGGTTATATTTTGTGTCGCGCCGCGGATACTATTGTTGATTGTCCCGATATACATAATGATCTCAAATATAAAACCGTAAAATTATTCCATAATATTGAGTCCGCCGAGGTAAGAAACGAGCTTTCCGGCGTAATGAAAGACTCGGCGGCAAAAATAAAAAATCCTAAAGAAAAGTCCTTGATGAATGGTATGGCCGAGATTTTTGATTTTTACGCGGCCTTGCCGAAAATTTACAGGGATTTGGTTACTGAAATTGTTGACGGGATTGCGCATGGAATGGAAATTGATATTTTATCTTTTCCATTTAAGGATAAAAAGAGTGTTTTTGCCCTGCAAACGGAAGCTGAGCTTGAAAAATATTGCGCGTATATAGGCGGCGTCCCCGGAATTTTCTGGGCGAAACTTTATGGACTGGCTTTGCGCGAAAAAAACACTAATATGACTGAGAGTTTTGTCCAAACCAAGGACGCTAAAAGTATTGGAGAGGGGCTTCAAATTACCAATATTCTTAAAGATATGGCTCATGATTTGCGCATGGGAAGATGTTATATTCCGCAGGAAGATTTAAAATCCGTAAATTTAAGTCCACAGCTTCTTTTAGAACCGATTAACAAACAGCGTTTGGAACCCATTATTTTTAAATGGATAGGATGGGCGATAAACAAACTTGATGTATCCGAAAAATTTCTTGCATCCATTCCTAAAATGGAATTTTCCATGCGCGCCGCTATGGTATGGCCAGTTTTTTGGGCAATGGATACTCTTAGCGAGATTGTCAAGGGTAATCCTCTTGATTTATTATCAGCGCCTAAAATAAAAAGAAGCAAGATTTATTCCGCTATAATGGCTACGCCCCCTATTCTTTTGAGCAATACCGCGTTTGCCAGAGGTTATAGATTTAGAAGAGAAACTCTTATTGTTTCTATGTTTAGCAAAAACAAAATAAAATATTAAGATGTTTGCGTAATGGCAGACAAGCGCAAGGGCGCATATCGGGATGTTTCACTGCGTGTCCCGATTCCCCCCGCGAATCATTTCTTTTCCGATTTCAATTTCCGGCGTTTCTTTAATTGTTGAGTGTATTTATACTGAAATTTGGATTTTTTTCTATTTGTTGACGGATCATCATTAGACCATTCAAATTCTTTTCCGGCTATTTTTATAGTTTCACCCTCATTGATTCTCTCTCTCCTAAGAGCTTTATCAAGACCTATCAGTTTAAATGTGTTTTTTAACTTTTCTACAGCTTCGTCCTGCGCGAAATTTGTCATACTGATTAATTTGACAATGTTTTTGCTTTCTACTTCCAATACCCCTTCATTATTGCGAAAAATTTTAAAGCCTTTTTCCATAAAACGATTTAGCGGCGGAAGTTTTTTGAAATTTATTTGCGAAAAAGAAGTTTCTTTAATTTTTGGAAGAGTGTTAATGATTTTATCCAAAAGTTTTGTTATGCCTTGTGAGGTTATGGATGATACTAAGAATATTTCCCTGCTTTTATATTTCTTTTTTATTTTTTTGAATACTTCTTCGGCATTTGGCAAATCGGCTTTGTTTATTACCAAAAATTGTTTTTTTCCGGCAAGTTCGGATGAAAAATTTTTTAATTCCGTATTTATCACCTCTACAGAATCGACAGGAGACACATTTTTAAAACCATTGGGATCTATAAAATGCAATATCAGTTTAGTCCTTTGTATATGGCGAAGAAAAACATCCCCAAGTCCCTTTCCGCTGTGGGCGCCTTCTATCAGTCCCGGTATGTCAGCCACTATAAAATCTTTTTGTTTGTGAAGTACCATTCCCAAATTAGGTTTTAAAGTTGTGAAGGGATAATCAGCAATACGAGGTTTAGCATCCGATATCGCGGAAAGAAAAGTGGATTTGCCCGCATTTGGAAAACCCGCCAAACCTACATCGGCTAAAAGTTTTAGTTCAAGTTGAAGAGTTAATTCTTCTCCGGGTTCTCCGTTTTCAGACATCTTTGGGGCCGTATTTGTTTGTGTTTTAAAGGAAGTATTGCCTCTTCCGCCTCTTCCGCCTCGAGCTGCGAGAAAAATGTCTCCGTCTTTTTTTAAGTCTTGTATTACGCGGTCATCTTTTTTAATGATAGTTCCGATTGGCGCATAAATTAAAATATCCGTTCCTTTTCTTCCATATAAATTTTTGCCTTTGCCGTGTTCACCGTCTTTTGCTTTGATATGAGGATTTCTTGAAAGTTCAAGCAAAGTATTAACATTAGCGCTGGTTTTTATGTATATGTCGCCGCCTTTGCCGCCATTGCCGCCATTAGGTCCGCCATAAGGAATAAATTTTTCCCGCCTAAACGAAGTACAGCCGTTTCCGCCCGTTCCGGCCTTAAGGAATATTTTCATTGTATCTATAAACTCAAGATGAGAATTTCTGATATTATTCGACATAAAAAAACCACACATACATATTGTCTATTGATATTTTTTTTTAAGAAAATTTGGCCGTCTGCGGTTATTCACACACGAACGCCCCGCATTCACGGGATTGAAGGAGCGTCATATATGTTTTTGGGGGATGAGTTAGTTTGCTACTTTAGGATAAACGCTTATTTGTTGTTTTTTGCGATTAATCCATTCAAATTTCACCACGCCTGTAGCTTTGGCGAACAGCGTATCATCACTGCCGCGTCCAACATTTAAACCAGGACGAAATTTTGTTCCTCTTTGTCTCACCAATATTTCTCCGGCGTTTACAAACTGATCTCCATATCTTTTAACACCTAATCTTTGCCCATTACTATCTCGGCCGTTGGTGCTTGAGCCTTGAGCTTTGGTATGTGCCATAGTAGAGCCTCTTAAATTAGGCAGCCCACTTGTCCGCTGTTTTGGCGGAAGGGGCTGCGACTACACTTTGAAATTCTTATACATTAAATTATTTCAAGCGGTTTGTTCAACACCGCTGATTTGTCAGAAACTTATGAAAGCTGAATATCTTTAATTTGTATTTCGGTCAGTTCCTGACGGTGTCCTCGGGATTTTTCATAGGCTTTTTTAGGTTTTTTTCGAAAAACTATTATTTTTTTGCCTCTGAGATGCCGTAAAACCTGAGCGACTACTTTCGCCGATGATTTTTTCTCTTGAGTTTGTTTAGTATCTTCAGGAGAAGCGCTCCAAAGGGCATTAAAAGTAACTTCATCGCCTTGACTTGCCGAAAGTTTCTCAATCTGCAAAATTTCTCCCGGGACTATCCAATATTGTTTGCCGCCTGTTTCAATTATCGCATACATAGTAAACATATATTAGCAAAATTGAGCTATTCTTGGCAAATAAAAAAAACGCAATAAAAAAAACGCGAAAATATTTATTGACCTGCAATCCCCTAAATATTAAAATAGGGATTAGCGGGTGTTTAACCTCAATAGTAGGAGCTATAAGTAAATGGATAATCTAAAAAAATACCTAACGGTCCGTCAGGTCGCGCGCAAGCTTGGCATTACAGAGGAATGGATACGGGACATTATTGCCAAAAAGGAAATCAAAGCTGTAAAAATTGGGCAATGGAAAATTAACCCTCAAGCTTTGGCCTAGTGTAGTGCGTCCAACACTTCTTTACATTTAAATGCTTGTTTTTACCCCGTGGGTTGGGTAAACTTGGTTGTAGAAAAAACCCGCGGGGTTAAAACCACGACGCAAGATGCGTAAATAGTAAATGTCAAGTTATTT
>JAKLQJ010000060.1 GCA_022013385.1 Elusimicrobiota bacterium | reverse complement strand
TAATTCTTTGACAGAATTAAAAGATAGAATATTAAAAGGCATTGATGAAATAAATCAAGAGCCCGTAGTGCATCAGTGGAAAAATTTTGAATTTGCAAATTAATTTATTTGAGGGTGTTTTATTGAAACGCTATACTAGTATCTTGATAAAAAAGTTTTGCAACTATATTACTTGGGTGTTCAGGATTTTTTGGCTACGGTTGGGGACGCTCTGTTCCTTGTTGCCCAATTAGTTCTTATGACCATTATACATGCCCTTATAATTGACTTTTTGATTAAAAAAAACTATCATTTTCATAGGCAGCGATGGGAGTTTAGTATTTAACAATCATTTAACATAAATTTTTCTAATTTCTATTGATAGGCAAATTATAATAAACTTATCAACAAAAAAAACACTTAAAAAACAAGGTTTTTTTTGAAATAACAATACTTTATTAACAAATGTGAGTAACTTGTGGATAACTCTGAAAAAATAACCGAACTTTGGAAAAAAACTCTCTTAAAATTAGAAGAAGAATTAGGCGTAGAGCCCGTGGATTTATGGATTAGACCTATAAAACCATTATTCATGGATGATAATTCCATTAAGATAGAGGTCCCTGATTCAATAATATATGAAAAAGTAAATACCCGATATGAGGGAAAGATTATCAAAATTATAGAAGAACTAACAGGGAGAGTTATAAATATAAATTACTCTATGTCGCTGGAAAAAATAAAGCCGCAACCAAAACAAGAGCCTTTGTTTTACCAAGAAATTCAACCGCCGCGTAAGAATTCTTTCAACCCAAATTTCATTTTTAAATCATTTGTAATGGGCAATTCAAACAGGTGGGCGTATTCCTCTGCCGAAGCGGTGGCAAAAAATCCGGGCACTCATTGTAATCCATTTTTTATATATAGCCAGCCGGGACTTGGGAAAACGCATCTTCTTCATGCTATAGCCAATGAAATGCTTAATAAAAACCCTCAAGCCAAAATAATTTATACGCCAAGCGAAAACTTTGTAAATGAATACATAGAGGCTATTCAAACTAAAAACATTGAAAGATTTAGAAACAAATACAGAAAATTGGATTGTCTTCTTTTAGATGATATACAGTTTTTGGCCGGGAAAGATAAAAGCGCGGAAGAGTTTTTTTATACTTTTAATCCTTTATTTGAATCAAAAAAACAGATTGTTATCACATCTGATAGGCCGCCCAAAGAACTTTCTTTAGAGGAGCGGCTCATCTCAAGGTTTCTTTCGGGAGTTGTGGCTGATATAAGATACCCTGAACTTGAAACCAGAATAGCTATATTAAGACAAAAAAACGAATCTCTCAGTTTTCAAATTCCCGACGATGTTACGACTTTTATAGGTGAAAATGTAAAAAAAAGCATAAGAGAGCTTGAGGGGGCTCTTCTTACTGTGGGAAATTATTGTATAAATATGAATATTCAGCCGTCTATAGATGTTGTAAAACAATTAATAAGAGATAAAAAGATAGCCGGAAATCAAGATGAGGATGATAGTATTATTAATGTGGATATTATAAAAGAGATAGTTGCCGATAAATATAATTTAAATCTTAAAGATTTTAAATCATCGCGAAAAATGGAAGGAATAGCTTTTCCACGGCAGGTTGCCATGTATTTAACTTGCCAGTTAACTAATATGTCCTTGCCAAGCATAGGTTTGGCTTTTAATAAAGATCATAGCACTGTTATTTACGCGAGAAAAAAAATAGAGAAAGAAATTTATAAAGATCCTTTTTTTAACGAGGTTTTAAATCAGTTGATAAAAAAAATTAAAACTGTTGATAAGAGTTTTTAAATTTTTTTTTACGTTGTTTTTCTTAAATATGTTGGTAAAAACCAAAATTTTCGGCAAATTTTTTATATTATAGTAACCAACAGAACCAACACAAATAACAAGTACATATAGGATGGTGAATATTATGAAAATAAATAGTAATAAAGAAAATCTTCTAAAGGGTTTGCAAACCATACAAACCGGAGTTTCCTCCAAAACGGGAACTATTCCAATTTTGCAGAACTTTTTAATGGAAACAAAAGAATCGGGATTAAAAATAGTTTTTACCGATTTAGAAATGGCAATAAAACATTTTATTAAGGTGGATATAGAAAAAGAAGGCAGCGTAACTATTCCGATGAAGAAATTTGTGGAAATAATTCATACTCTGGAAAACGATAAAGATATTTCAATATCGGTTGATAATGCCAATAAAACCACTATTAACAGCGGTAAATCAAAATTTAAAGTAGGAGGATTACCTAAAACCGATTATCCTGTGATTCCGGATATAGATGAATCTAATTCTTTTAAAATTCCCGCCCTTATATTAGCCGATATGATAGAAAAAACTATTTTTTCCGCTTCAAATGAAGATGAAAGGCATTTTTTGAACGGATTATTATGGCAAGCCGAAAAAAAGAATTTTTCAATGGTGGCCACAGACGGAAGAAGACTTGCCGTTAATTCGCAGAAGGACATAAAAACAAAACAAGATTTTAAAATCATAGTGCCGTCAAAAATTCTTAATGAACTTGTTAAGTTTATAAAATCATCAACCTTTAACGATAAAGATGAAATGTTGATAGGATTATCTTCTAATCAAATAGGTTTTAAAATTGATAAAACGGTTTTTGTTTCAAGATTGATAGAAGGGAATTTCCCCGCCTATGAGCAGATAATTCCCAAATCTCACGAGATTTCTATTTATTTAGACACACAAAAGCTTTTTGAAATCACAAAAAGAGCCGTTATTTGTTCTAATGAGAGAAACGGCGTAGTGAAATATGATTTTAAAAAAAATATTCTTATTGTGAGAGCTTCTTCTCAAAATATGGATTTTGAGGATGAAATGGATATTGAATATACAGGGAAAGAATTCCAAATTAATTTTAATCCCAGATATATCTTAGATATTTTAAAAAACATTGGCGATAAAAAAATTGTTTTTAAATTTACAACACCTTCAACACCTATTATTATAGAGTCTTTAAAAAATAAAAACCTGCTCTATATTGTGATGCCGCTGAGAAATTGACCAAGCCAAACACCAAACACTTTGCTTTTTGGATATCAAAACTCGGTGAATGCGGGGAGTAATTAAATGTTTCTAATAAAAAAAAGTCAAAACTGGACATCCATGAAAAAAATTGATTCATGGAAGTGTTTTAAAGGGTTTAATATAGACAGACTTTTGATTTTAGAGTCTGTTTGGGATAAAGAAATGGGAGTTCTTGGCGAACATTGTGTTCTTCTTGGCGTTGAAAAAAACACGATAATATTAAAAGTCGATTCTTCCGTCGTAGCGAATGAAATTATTTTTAAAAGCAATCAAACGATAAAAAACCTTAATAAACACTATAGAACACCATGGATAAAATATTTAAAAATTGTGAATAAATTTTAAGGAGCTTTTTTTATATGTCTAAAGAAACCATAGATTCCAGGGCTAAAAATTATGATTCTTCCAAGATACAGGTTTTAGAAGGACTTGAAGCTGTTCGCAAAAGACCTGCCATGTATATAGGATCCACCGGCCCGCAAGGCCTACATCACCTTGTTTATGAGGTTGTGGATAACTCCATAGACGAAATTCTTGCCGGCGGATGCAATAGTATAGAGATTGTTTTTAAAGAAGATAATGTTTGTATGGTTACGGATAATGGACGCGGAATTCCCGTTGATACCATGGAAGATGTAAAGGACCCGAAGCTTAAAGGAAAGTCCGCTTTGGAAGTTGTTATGACTGTTCTTCACGCCGGGGGGAAATTTGAAGAAGGAGCTTATAAAGTATCGGGCGGTTTGCATGGCGTGGGGGTTTCGGTTGTGAATGCTCTTTCTGAGTGGATGAAGGTTGAAGTTTATAGAAAAGAAAGAGTTTGGCGTCAGGAATATAAAATCGGAAAACCTCAAGGAAAAGTTAAAGAAGGAGAAAAAACGGATTTACACGGCACCTCCATTTGTTTTAAGCCGGATAGTAAAATTTTCGGCGATGCCATTTTTTCTTTCGATATAATTTCAAACAGACTTAGAGAGCTTGCTTTTTTAAATCCAAAAACAAGAATCACTTTTATAGACGAGAGAAATAATAAAAAACACACATTTTTTTATGAAGGCGGCATTAAACAATTTGTTAGATTTTTAAATACCAGTAAAACCGTTCTTCATCCCGATCCCATATATATGAGCAAAGAAGAGGATAATGTTATTTTGGATTTCGCCATTCAATATAATAATGAGTATTCCGAAAATGTATATTCTTTTGTTAACAATATTAAAACAACAGAAGGCGGAACACATGTTTCGGGCTTCAGATTCGCTTTAACCAGAATAATAAACGAGTACATTAAAAAATACGACCTTTTAAAAAATAAGACATACTCTGTCTCCGGAGATGATGTGAGAGAAGGATTATCCGCCGTTGTTTCCGTTAAGATTCCCAACCCTCAATTTGAGGGGCAAACAAAAACAAAACTCGGTAATTCCGAAGTGGATGGAAATGTTCGTTCCATAATGGGAGAAGGATTATCAAGTTTTTTTGAAGAAAACCCAACGGTTGCCAAAGCCATTTGTCAGAAGGCAATATCCGCGGCCGAGGCGAGAGTGGCGGCCAGAAAAGCTAAAGATCTTGCCAGGCGCAAAGGGACTTTAATGGAATCAGGGCTTCCGGGAAAACTTGCCGATTGCCAAGAGAGAGATCCGGCAAAAAGCGAGCTTTATATTGTTGAGGGAGATTCTGCCGGAGGCTCGGCTAAACAAGGCAGAGACAGGGTTTTTCAAGCGATACTTCCCCTAAGAGGAAAGATTCTTAATGTTGAAAAAGCTCAAATTGTTAAGATAATTTCAAATGAGCAAATAAGAATTCTTATCTCCGCCATAGGCACAGGCGTCGGAGAAGGAGAGGACGGTTTTGATGTATCAAAGCTTCGGTATCATAAAATAATTCTTATGGCCGATGCCGATGTTGACGGGCAACATATAACAACATTGTTATTAACTTTTTTTTACAGGCAGATGAGGGGGTTAATTGAAAAAGGATATATTTATCTGGCTCAACCCCCTTTATATAAAACCAAACAAGGCAAAAAAGAAAGATATTTTAACAATGACGAACAGCTTGAAAGCTGGATGATCAAAGAGTCTATGAAGGGGTTTATTGTTAAAAATTCGAAAGACAAGACTTTAACACCCAAAGAGCTGGAAGATCTTTTAAAGCTTATAACAAGCCTTGAAAACACCATTAAAAAACTTGAAATTAAAAATCTAACTTTTGATGACCATAAAAAACTGGCGCTTAACGGGAAAATTCCTTTATACCGCATAGAGAATGAAGACGGAAGTTATAAATATTTCTATTCCGAAACCGAATGGATGGCATATGAGAACGAATATATTAAAAAAAGAAAAGAATCTTTAATAAAGGAATCCGAAGACGGAGATATTGCCGTTGAAGAAGAAGACTTGGGCCCCGAGTTTCAATCTTTGGGGGAGTTGGAAAAAATAGAGAATATAAATGAAAAACTAAAGAAGATGGGGTATACGGTTGACGAGTATTATATAAAAGAGGAAGACAGAAAAAATCCTTTATTTAATATTTCTGACGAAAAAACAAAGGCGAATGTTTTTGATTTAAAAGGGCTTTTAAAGGATTTGATAAAAATGGGAACTTCAAATATCAGTGTTCAAAGATACAAGGGGCTTGGAGAAATGAACCCGGAACAGCTTTGGGAAACGACCATGGATCCGATGAAAAGGCATCTTCTTAAGGTTACCCTTGAAGACCCCATTAAGGCCGAAACTATTTTTACCACACTTATGGGCGATAAGGTTGAGCCCAGAAGACTTTTTATAGAACAAAACGCTTTAGAGGCTAAAGACCTAGATATTTAAAAATAAAGCAAACAGCACTGCTCTGGTTATGAGATAATATGGAAATATGGGGAATAAATAAAGAGTTTCCGTATGATAGCCATAGTCTTGTTGCTTGTGAAAAACTTTTTTGCTTATCATTTTATTTTCGTATTCATATACTGCCGTAGCTTGCTGTTTTTACATATTATTAGCGGGAGAGATTATGTCTGAGTATAAAAACATTAATTCTGATACGGACGGAGTTGTTTTAAATGTTTCCGATAGAGCTATCAGCGAGGAGATGGAGTCGTCTTATATAAAATATTCCATGAGCGTTATTGTGGGAAGAGCTTTGCCCGATATTAGAGACGGGCTTAAGCCTGTTCATAGAAGAGTTTTGTTTGCCATGAATGAGATGGGACTAAAACACAATAAGGCTCACAAAAAATCCGCTCGCGTGGTCGGAGATGTTTTGGGTAAATATCATCCTCACGGAGATACGGCTGTTTATGATTCTCTTGTTAGAATGGCGCAGCCTTTTTCTTTAAGATACACTCTTGCCGACGGGCAGGGAAATTTTGGTTCCATTGACGGAGATTCCGCTGCGGCTATGAGGTATACCGAAATCAGGCTTTCCGGCATTGCCGAGGAGATGCTCTCTGATATAGAAAAACAAACGGTCAAATTTACCCCAAATTATGACGGCTCTTTGAGCGAGCCGACGGTTCTTCCTGCCAAGTTTCCGTGTTTGCTCACCAATGGCTCTAGCGGCATAGCCGTGGGAATGGCCACAAATATTCCAACGCATAATTTAGGCGAAGTTTGCGATATAACGATGGCTATTATCAATAATCCCGATATAGAAATAAAAGAGATAATGAAAATTTTAAAAGGGCCTGATTTTCCGACAGGCGGCATAATAAAGGGAAAAAAAGGAATAAAGGATTATTTTGAAACGGGACGGGGCTCTATCAAAACTTATGCCAAAACCGAGATTGAAGACATGAAAGGAAACAGGCAAGCCATTATTGTAAGCGAAATTCCTTATCAGGTTAACAAATCCAATTTAATTCAATCCATAGTTGAGCTTGTAAGGAATAAAAAAATTGTTGATATTTCGGATATAAGGGACGAGTCGGACCGCCGCGGAATGAGGATGGTTATTGAAATAAAACGGGACGGCAATGCTCAGGTTGTCTTAAATCAATTATTTAAACACACTCAGCTCAAAACATCTTTCGGCGTTATAATGTTGGCTATTGTTGACGGGCGGCCGAGAGTTCTTTCTATTAAGGAAGTTGTGCAGTACTATTTAAAGCACAGGAAAGAGGTTATTGTAAACAGAGTAAAATATGACTTAAATAAAGCGCAGCGCAGAGCCCATATTTTAGAGGGTTTTCTTATAGCGATTAAAAATTTGGATGAAGTTGTGGATCTTATTAAAAAATCAAAAGATGCTATGGAAGCTAAAGCTAAATTGATTAACAAATTCGATTTTACGGATATTCAAGCGCAAGCCGTTTTGGATATGAGGTTGCATCAACTTACACGCCTCGAATCGGGACAAATAGAGGAAGAGCATAAAAATCTTTTAAAACTTATAGACGAACTTAAGGGAATCCTTAAAGATCCTAAAAAAGTTTTAAAAATTATTGTGGATGAATTGCAGGAGATTAAAAAGAAATACGGCGACAAAAGAAGGACGGAAATAACCGTTGAAGCGGAAGAACTCGAGATAGAAGATTTGATTCCCGAAGAAAATGTTGTCATAACGCTTTCTCACGGCGGCTATGTCAAGCGCATTCCTTTAGACACATATAAAGTTCAAGGGCGCGGAGGAAAGGGAGTTATAGGTTCGGATATTAGGGAAGCCGATTTTATAGAACGACTTTTCGTTACATCAAGCCACGCCACCATAATGTTTTTTACAAGCAGGGGAAAGGTCTATTCTCTCAAAGGGTATGAAATTCCCGAAGGAAACAGAACCTCCAGAGGAAAGGCCATTGTTAATCTTTTGCAGACCGTGAAAGACGAGAAAATAACATCCGTTATGGCAATTGAATCTTTTGACGAGGCCAAAGGGAAAGAAACCTTTCTTGTTATGTGCACGAGAAGAGGAAAAATCAAAAAAATCCCTATCGGAGCTTTCGCTAATATACGACGCACCGGCATTGCGGCCATAACGCTTGAAGATGGGGATATTCTTACAAGCGTAGGGCATACCGACGGAAAATACGAGATAATTATCGGCACTCAAAAAGGCATGTCTATAAGATTTCCCGAGTCTAATGTAAGGCCTATGGGCAGGACCGCCATGGGGGTTATGGGAATGAGGCTTGGTAAAAATGATATTGTCGTGGGCATGGAAGTTGCCGAACCGGATACCCAAAAAAAACTTCTTACCGTTTGTGAAAATGGCTATGGCAAAAAAACCAATCTTGAGGAGTATAGAAATCAGCGCAGAGGCGGAAGCGGAGTTATAACTATAAAAGCGAGTGTCAGAAACGGAAAGGTTGTGGGAATATACCTTGTGCTTGATAAAGATGATCTTATATTTATGACTGAAAAAGGAAAGATTATAAGAATGTCATGTAAAAGCTTAAGGGTTATCTCAAGAAACACTCAAGGGGTAAGGCTTGTAAGGCTTCAAGAGGATGATAAAATTGCCAGCGTGGAAACTATTGTGGATGAAGAAGTTTCGCCGGATAAGCAAATCAAAGAGAATAAACCCTTGCTTTAATATTTAATGAATTTTTATTTAAATATCCGCTCTTTTTAATACATCCAACGCCTTTGTGGCGTCTGAGACATTTAATAGTATTCTTGAGGCTTTGTTTACTCCGAAAGCGCTTCCGTAAACAGTGGTGATATTGATATTATTTTGAGCTAATATTTTTGTCAAAAGCAAAAGCTCTCCCGGTTTATCCGTTAAATCTATTGAAAGCAAGGGGGTTTCAACGGTTGTAAATCCGGCGTTTGTGAGGATATAGCTTATTTTTTTATCCGCTTCCACGGCTATTTTTACGATTCCGGAATCATCTCTTATTTCTGAAGCTATTCCGATAATATTGATATTTTCTTTTGTAAATAAGCCTATAAATTTATTTAATGCGCCAGGAATATTGGGAAGAAAAACCGTATATTGTCTAGCTATTTTAATGTTCATAATGTCTCCGACTTATGCGAAATACAAGAATGTTTTTGCTTCACTTTTATATTATATTATAAATCGTTTCTAATATTGAATGGGTCATTCATATTTAATACCATTTATATCATAGAACTCTAAAAAAGTTTGCGAATTTAAGATACAGAAGAGGTTCCGTTTATGTGGGATTATACAAAAAAGGTTTTTGACCATTTTAAAAACCCCAGAAATGTGGGCGAAATAGAAAATCCGGATGCCATAGGAGAAATTGGCAATCTTGTTTGCGGAGACGCTTTAAAATTGACGCTTAAAATAGAAAAAGGAACCGAAAAAATATTAGATGCCAAATTTAAAACCTTTGGCTGCGTGAGCGCGATCGCTTCGTCATCGGCGTTGACGGAAATAATAAAAGGAAAAACTCTCAAAGAAGCCGTGAAAATCACCAACAATGAAATCGCCGAATATCTGGGCGGTTTGCCTAATGAAAAAATGCATTGCTCGGTAATGGGCACGGAAGCCTTGCAGGCGGCTGAAAAAAATTATCGCGGCATTAAAACAGAAAATCCCGCCGGCAATTCCGCCGAGAAAATAATTTGCAAGTGTTTTAATGTTTCCGAATTGAAAATTCTGAATGCTATAAAGAGCAATAATCTTAAAACCGTTGAAGATATTACCAATTACACCAAGGCCGGCGGAGGCTGCGGCAAGTGTAAGGGTGAAATTGAAAAAATAATCAAAGATTATTGGGGAAAGAAAGAGAAAAAGCAATTTTCTTCAATGACTGTTGTTGAAAAAATAAAACACATAGAGGATGTATTGTCTGAAAAAGTTAATCCCAAGCTTAAAAAGGACGGCGGCTGGGTAGAGCTTGTGGATTTGGATAATAGCATTGTTAAGGTTAAATTTATGGGCGTATGTTCGGGCTGTCCGTCTTCCGGTCAAACCTTAAAAAACATAGTGGAAAAGGAATTGAAAGAAAAAATAGACGAAAATCTTAGCGTTCAGGCGGAATAAATCAACAAAACAATCAATTCATAATTTTTTATTGTAGAGACATAACGGAGGCGGTCTAAAGGGCAGGGGAATAAAGTATTGAAATTATATTTTTATGATATGAATCTTTTTTAAATTCTAAGCGCTAAATTCATATTTGGAATGGTTTTATGAAAAAAGAGAAAATAGTTTATCTTGATAATAATGCTACCACTAAAGTGGCTTTGGAAGTTGCTCGTGAAATGAAGCCTTTTTTCACCGATTTATACGGCAATCCCTCAAGCATGCATTATTTTGGAGGAAAAGTTCAGAAATATTCGGATATTGCCCGCTCCAAAGTCGCTAATCTTTTGGGAGCTAAACCTGAAGAAATTATTTTTACAAGCTGCGGCACCGAAAGCGATTCAACGGCTATTTTCTCGGCTATAAAGATTAATCCCCAAAAAAAACATATTATAACCACCTCGGTTGAACATCCGGGGGTTTTGAATGTTTGCAGGTATTTGGAGTCTTCTAAGGGCTATAAGATTACTTATCTTAAAGTGGACACAGAGGGAAGAATAAGTCTTGATGAGCTTAAAAACGCGATTAATGAGCATACAGCCATAATTTCAATTATGTGGGCGAATAATGAAACCGGGGTTGTTTTTCCCGTTGAAGAGGCGGCGAAAATAGCAAAATCAAGAAATGTTTTGTTTCATACCGATGCTGTTCAGGCGGCCGGCAAAATTCCTATAGACTTGAAAAATTCTAAGATAGACATGCTTTCAATTTCTGGGCATAAAATTCATGCTCCCAAGGGCATAGGCGTTCTTTATGTAAGAAAGGGAATAATGTTTTCCCCCTTTCTTCTCGGCGGGCATCAGGAAAAAGGACGCAGAGCGGGCACGGAAAATGTTCCCTATATTGTGGGATTGGGGAGAGCGGCTGAACTTGCCGAGAAAAATTTAAAAAAAGAAAATTCATATGTAAAAAAATTGAGAGACAAACTTGAACAGGGCGTATTAAAAACCATAGAAAATGTCAGAATAAACGGAGGAAGAGCGGAAAGATTGCCTAATACCTCAAATATAAGTTTTGAATATGTAGAAGGAGAATCTATATTGATGTTTCTTAGTGAGAAAGGCATATGCGCTTCATCCGGTTCCGCTTGCACATCAGGTTCTCTAGATCCCTCTCATGTGCTTCTTTCCATGAGAGTTCCTCTAACATTCGCTCACGGCTCAATAAGATTTTCTTTCAGTGTTTATAATACAGAAGAAGATGTGGATTTTGTTCTTAAGGAATTGCCCGCGATAATTAAAAAATTGAGAGTTATATCCCCTTTTTCCGACGCCAAATCTCCGTCGGGCTGAGAATGTTCCGTCAAATATAAGCATTAGTTGGCAACAAAATAAATAACAGCCAAGCCGCCAAGGGGAGTGGTCGCGATAGGCGCGCAATGAATGATTGTCGGATGATCAAACAGGTTTGTATGGGGCAAGAATCGAAGTATAGCAATAATAAGTGGAAAATTTTGTAAAATAGATTTTATTAGGGCCCGTAGCTCAGTTGGTTAGAGCATTCCGCTCATAACGGACAGGTCGTAGGTTCAAGTCCTACCGGGCCCAATAACTTTAAACTAAAGAAAGATATTGAAAGGGGGAAAATTATTTTTTAATTGCTTGATTTTCTTTATAAGTGTATTGGGATTTTAAATCTCCCGATATGTAAACTTTTAGAAGAATTAATTCCTTATTTGTAAAAACAAACTCCTTTTCCAGTTTGCCCGCCTTTGAATATGCCTGAACCGCGCCGTCCGGAATTTTTCCCGAAGCGGAAAGAATATTGTAATTATCGTCAAGAAGAATTTTTCCGACATATCTATTATTCATATAAAAAGAGAATCTTTCGCCTCTGGCAAGTTTGCGAATTTTAACCGTTACAAGCATGTTTATGTCAGACTCGGTTATTTTAAGCTCTTCCGCTTTTTTTTCGCTTGGTGGCGGAGCGATATTTCCGTTTATGTAAAAAAGCTCCGATTTTACATTGCCGGCTTCATCATATTCCTTAAAGAAACCGTTTAAAATTGAATTTTTAAAATTCTGTTCAAAAAGCAGTTTTCCGTTTTCATCAAAAATTTCAACCGTTCCGTTTAATTTTCCGTTTGCATAATAGGCTTTGCTTTGAAGATTGCCGTTCGGATAATAAATTTTAAGAGTTCCGTTTTCTTTGCCATTGACAATTGTTTTTTCCGTTTTTATGGCGCCATTGGGATAATATTCTTTATAAATAGCGTCTTCAATCGCGCCTTCAAGCTTGAGTAATTCTTCTTTATCGCTAAAAGTTTCAGTCGCTATTATTATTTCATCTTTCATATTAATCTTTTCGATTGAAGAGGCGCTTATGCTAAGGACTTTAAAGGTATATTTTGGCATCTCTTTTTTAATTTCCGCAACCGGAGTTTTGGTTGAAACTTTAATTTCCTGATCTTCAATAATTTTGTCAATATCATCCTTGTTTATACTTAAGCTGCCGTATTTTGTTTTTATAAGCATAGTTGAATCCACTTCGCCTTCAAGGGTTCCTTTAATTGCGGTTCCGTCTTTCATTAATACGGTGTCTGAGTGGGCATTTAAAGAAATGGCAAACACTAAAAAGAATATCATTAGTTTCATAAAATTATTTATCTCCTAAATTCGCAGAGAACGCAAAATACTCGCAAAATACGCAAAAACTCTGCGCCCTCCCCCCCCCCCTTGTTTTTTGCATTCCTCTTCCGTGCTTTTGCACTTTTAACCCTAAACTTGAACACTTTTGGGTGTCCTGCAAACACACGACACGATAGCGTAGTCCACTCTCAACTCTCCCCTGATATACATCAGGGGACAATAGGGGTATCCCATGGCATAATCTTGTTTACACTCTTATTATAGGATTTTTTTGGTGTTTTGGTGTCTTTTAAATTTGTTTTAACTGTAAAAATGCAGGGGAAGGGACTTTTTTAAGAAGCCGGAGAATTCCTTTTTTTATTTTATCCTCTAATTTAATATCAAATTGGCAGCCCAACCTCCGCAGTTCCGACGGAGATGCAAAAAACTCAAAGTCGGCGCTACATGCCATTTTTAAACAATCGGAAATTCTAAAAGCAGGCAATTTCATGGCTTTACTGCAAAAGTTGGGATAGCGCTATTTTTATAATTCTATTTTAGCAAATAGAGGTTTTCAGCAAATCCTGTGGGGCGATAAAAAGCTCTATATAAGGAATATAAGACAAACATTCTTTTCTTTATGTAAAGGACACTTGACATAATGTATTATTTTATATACTATATTCTTGTAGCGAAATTAAATAAAAAGAGGAGAAGAGAAATATGATTAACGAAAAAATACATCGGTCTGTAGTTGTGGGTGATGTGCTTTTAGTGGTCGTAATTAGCGCGGCCTTGCTTGTCATGTGGCATAATTGGCTGGCGATAGCCGTGGCAATATTGCTTATTTGCATAACGGGGCGTCAACTAATAAAAGAAAAGCAAAGACCAAGCGATGAGCGGGAATATATTGCTATGTTCATCGCCGGATATTTTGGCTGGCTTGTTTCGTTTCTATTTATATTTGTGTTGGCAGTCTGGGAGTATGCTCATACGGGTAAAATAGGTTTTTGGTTTAGGCCAATATTGTTTGTGTCGGGAATTTCCTTCTTTTCCCTTAACCTGTTGCTTAAAGCAAGGATTTGGGATTAAAACCAATGTCACTAAAGAACAAATTAAAAGTCTTAAGAGCGGAGAAAGAAATTTCTCAGGATGCGCTTGCGAAGGCTGTGGGAGTTTCCCGGCAAACCATAGTCGCAATTGAGGGAAAAGATTATTCTCCTTCTGTTGTTTTGGCATTAAAAATAGCAGGATATTTTAATAAGAGTGTGGAAGAAGTTTTCAGTTTAAGTGAAAAATAATAAAAAACTCCAGCTATATGAAAAAAATCCCCTTAGAAATATTTAAGGGGATTTTTTTATTAAGCTGTAAAAGGATTTATGAGTTTTTCATAAGCAAGTTATTATCAATCTAAGATTGGTTGCCTGTAGCCTGCAACCTGTTTGCCTTTCCGAAGCCTTGGCGAAGGAAGGAACCCTGTTGCCCTCTTTTTAGGGCAACTTCTCGTTGAGTAGATATGAGCAAGTTTTGGTCGTTCGCATAGCTACCGACACCTTCTTGCCCGCCTAAGTAGTAGTGGCGGGATGAAGCATAGCTTCCAATATTGGTCGTTCGCATAGCTACCGACACCCTATGAAGCATAGCTTCCAATATTGGTCGTTCGCATAGCTACCGACACCCTATG
>JAKLQJ010000010.1 GCA_022013385.1 Elusimicrobiota bacterium | reverse complement strand
TTTTAAAAATTGATGTTGTTTACTACTTAAAAACAGCTTGGGCATTTTAGTTTTTTGCGGCATAATAACCTCCATTGAGTTTCGTTTTGATTATTATACCAGATTTCTTTTTATCTGTCCATATTTTTATGAAACGCTATGCTAGTTGCCTAATAACATAATGACTTGCCCATGAAGGGCGTACATATCATCTATATAAAAAGTATTGGCGGCTACGGCATTGACTATTGTGATTATGATTTGGTCTATTGCGTCTTTGTCGGCATTGGCAACAGCTGATATATCCCACCATATTGTTTGAAAGGTATCTGCCGCAAGTATATTAGGCGTGATTTCTGTAGTTGTTCCGCCGGAATCGTGCACACCTATTTTGATATTACTGCCGGTTCGTGAAGCCCGTATACTAAATTTGATTCGTGTCTGGCCTGTTAAATCTATTGTCGGCGATACTGTGCGGGTGAGTGTATCGTTAAGGCTATCTGTCGTAGCAATGCCTTTCAGCGCATAAGAACCCTGTGTTTTAATGGTGGATTCCGACCCGCATTGAAGCGCTCTTTCCATTAGTTCAAACTCTCCCATTCCCACATAAAGCGCTTGCTCTCTTGCTGTGATATATATTCTATAATAGACATAAGGCGCTAAGTTAAAAAAATCATATGTCTTTTTTTGCGCCTGTGTAAAAGTTTGCCCTGTCTGTGTATCTAAGGAAGTCCAGTCAGCATTATTATTGCTACCGTACAAAGTCCATTCGGAAGGATAGTACACGGTGGGATAATCTCTTGCGGCTATGGTATATCTTTGTATAGTTTTTCCCGAAGTGAATTGATATTGCAGCCATTGAGGGGTCATCCCCCCCGTTGCAATCCACCAATCATCGGAGCCTACATTGGAATCATTCAGCGCATACCACGCCGGAAAATATGCCAAGCTAGCGCTTGCTACTCCGCTCGGAGCAATATTGGATGTCATATCGGGAATTCTATCCAAAGAATAATCGCCATTGCTAATATAAACCGTATGCGCAGTATCGTCATCTATTGCTTCCCATTCCATTAATTCAAACTCCCCCATTCCCACATAAAGAGCTTGTTCTCCTGCTGTGATGTATAGCCTATAGTAAATATAAGATGTTGAGTTAGTAAAACCGTATATCTTTCTTTCTGCCTGTGTAAAAGTTTGCCCTGTCTGTGTATCTAAGGAAGTCCAGTCAGCATCATTATTACTGCCTTGTAAAGTCCAGCCGGAAGGATAATATATGGTGGGATAGTCTCTTGCGGCTATGGCATATCCTTGTATAGTTTTTCCCGAAGTGAATTGATATTTCAGCCATTGAGGGAGTGCCACCAATGACATCCACCAATCATCGGAGCCTACATTGGAATCATTCAGCGCATACCACGCCGGAAAATATTCCGCGCTGGCGCTTGCTACTCCGCTCGGAGCAATATTGGATGTCATATCGGGAATTTTATCCATAGCATAGGCGCCGCCAGGAACAGGAGCATATTCCATATAATCCAATTCAACATAGGCGGCAAAAGCTGTGCAGGGGTAAAGCAGAAAGGATAATAGTGTTATTAGTTTTATCATATTTTTAAATTAGGCAGAGCAAGCCGTTGAAACCTTTCTCAACCCCGCGGGAATCCTTTGTAGAAAAGCAAAGAAGCATAACCACTTACTTATGGCACTGTAAGCGCCATCATGAATACGCTTCGCAAGTAGGTGGTAAGGGTAACGGCTACCCACGGGGTTCTTGACACGCTACAGCTACAAAACAACTAAACTTACGCTTACGCTTTGCTCGGCGCACCTATACATTTAACTATTGAAATTCAGCACACATATACATTGAAATAGCTGAAAGGCAATAGACACCTTTGAATAATCTAGTGTAGTGCGTCGTAAATAACTTGACATTTACTATTTACGCATCTTGCGTCGTGGTTTTAACCCCGCGGGTTTTTTCTACAACCAAGTTTACCCAACCCACGGGGTAAAAACAAGCATTTAAATGTAAAGAAGTGT
>JAKLQJ010000059.1 GCA_022013385.1 Elusimicrobiota bacterium | reverse complement strand
TTATGTGAGCTTTTGGGAGTTTTCTTAAGTCTAATTGCTACCAATTATTTTTTCTATAATGTCTGTTCTTCGCCCTGTGATATTACCCGCCTTCACTTATCGATAAAACATTCCGGGTGTATCTTCATCGGTAATAGGCGGCGCCTGTTTGATATCGTCAAAATACTTCCATGAAAGCGCTGAGATGTCATTGAGAATTTTATCCTTTTCCTTGCGATTGGAAGCCTCATATGTCCTCTCTAATTCCTCAATCCAATCTTCAACCGCGACTACGCTAACATTCATTGAAAAACGGCGTCCGGGTCCATAATAACCTAATGTTTTCGCGATATGCTCTGAAAAATCAAAACTGGCAATTGCCATTCTTTTCAATGATCTAGCCATTTTTTCAGTATCGGGATATACCGGCCCCGCTATCAATGCAAACCGAATTTGCGCTATACATCCGTCCATTGCGGCTTTAGCGTTAACATAAATTTTCCATGCTTTAAGAGATTCGTGTTTGCCAAGGGCGCGAATAGTCATGACTTCCCTTTCCACTCGTTCTCTATCGGCGATTATCTCGCGATAGATTTTGCTTGATGATATTTTGGAGTCGGAACTCGGCGTATTTTGCGCGGATTCAGAGTTGTTCGCCGCGACAGCCTTTGGAGCCGGATAGTTCCCTTTATCCCCCTCAATGACCGGAATAACGGTATCAAAATCTTGATAATCCGCATTATCGGCCATAGCATCCCTAAAATCGGTTGGCGGGGCATTTTTTGTTCGCGTGAAAGCAAGCCCGCCCGCGATTATTGCGACGGCAATAATTGTCAAAGCTATTTTTTTATTCATATATCCTCCGTTTATATCAAACATCTCTAAGCAACACTGATATTTCTTTGTCCTTTAGACGAGGCTATGCCTCATCCCCGCTTTGCGAAAATTTTATTTTTTGGGCTACCGCAGTGTACCAATAACATTTTGCAAACACGCTTCGCAGTTAATATCACCGCTTTGACATCTTGTGATGCACATATTCAGAGCCTTTTCTTTCAACACTACTTTCATGCTTCTGGTTTGCAGGCTTATTAAATCCCTAGTGTTTTGACAAAAAAGTTTTGCAACTCAACAGCTATAAAGCGAAGCTTTGCTATAACGATATTACCCCGCAGGTTTCCGCCAGAACCAACATTTATCCCAACCTACGGAGGTCGTTCGCAAAGCTACCGACACTTTCTTGCCCGCCGAAGTAGTAGTGGCGGGATGAGGCATAGCCTCGTTTATAGTAAAATCACTTCTTGTTGCATAACTAATTTGTCATTACCCTAGCCTCTTTTACAAGATTTTGCAATCTTCTCAAGAGTAGTGATGAAGCTTCATTTAACATCGCATATATCCATATAGCCGTTTATAAATGCAAGCCCCCTTCCGCTCCAGCGCATCGCATTGACTTCAATTCGTGTGGCATCGCACTCGTTGTAATACCCGGTTAAATGTGCGCCTTCATGAATGATAAGTTGGGATAATACCTTTGCAGTCGTCTCATTGTCCCATTCATTATAGTATACCGTTTTTGCGCATATGAAGATGATGCGATTGCTTAAAATGGGGATAACAAAGGATGCGCTATCAGGGTTTTCTACGCAGTGATTAAAGTTAAAACCGGGCGAAGGAGGCAATACTACAGTTCCATACAATACACTGCGTACTTTCCCAAATATGATTTGCCATTTGTAGGGTTTACCATTAGAGGCAGCAGCTAAAATTTCGCGCGACTCTTGCTCTGATTGGGCTAATAATTTTTTAACTTCTCCAAGTCCACTCTTTAGCGGAAGAACCGATTTATACGAAGGATCGACCGAAATTTCATTTGCGGCGTCAGGGTCATCTGTTATGTCAGGCGCAAGAATACTTTTTTCTTTTGAAGGGAAATCCGGAAGAAATATTTTTGGCGTGCCGGTAAGAGATGGTTTCGGAGCGGGAGCGGGAATTACAGTATCCTTATCAAAATTAGCCGGAGCGGAATTTTGCAATTGTCCCAATGCTTCTTCGGAATTTGGAGCATCCCTAAAATCGGATGGCCCGTCGCAAACATTCCGATATTGCATTACTAAAAAGAGCGCGGGGATTAAGACTATCGCCAAACCAAAAATTATTTTCTTTTTCATAAAACCTCCTTTTACGCTAGAACTTTCCGCTAACAAGAAAAATACCCCGCGGGTTGCCGTTATGCTACTCTGTCCCGCCATAGGCGGGAGAATCCCGCGGGGTTGAATCACAACGGTGTTTCAAAACTTTTTTGCCAAGACACTACCGCAGTGTACCAATAACATTTTGCAAACACGCTTCGCACATAATATCACCGCTTTGACATCTTGTGATGCACATATTCAGAGCCTTTTCTTTCAACACTACTTTCATGCTTCTGGTTTGCAGGCTTATTAAATCCCTAGCCTCAATTACAAGATCTTTCGCCTTAGCGGATAATTCTTGCCTATTGTTTGGCGTTACAGTTGCCGAATGATGATATTCCCCGTCAGGAAGATTAACGCGATTTTCACCCATAGGCGGAGGGGGAGCGCTTTTGACTGTTTTGTATTTTTGCGGCACATAGCTTCCTTTCTTTTTAACCGCCGTAGCGTTTTGTTTTGGATTGTGGTTGATATTCACCCCCGCAAATGCCGCCGCTTCATCTTCATTTCCGTTCCAGGCGTTCTCAATGTCCTTGTCCATATTTTTGATTCGGTTGCTTTCATCGTCAAAGCGCTTTTGCTGTTTTTGCATGTCTTCTTCCATTTCCGAGATAACGGAACTATCTTCGCTTAGTTTTTCTGATTCCTCTTTGAGACGCAGTTTAACCGAGGACAATTGTTCGTCAATACATCGGCTGGGCGGATAATTAATATCTCTGCTGGTATCTCTATAGCCTTGACAATTGGCTACAACGCCAAGCATTCTCAGTTTAATCTCTTTCTCAAATTCATTGCGGTATATAGGGTCAATGCTATTTAAAATTCCATCCGTAAAACTTTTGTAATCCTTTGAAACAGCTGCCTGCGCCGCCAATTCCCTTTCTATCTGGGTAATCGTGTTTCTTATTTCTTCAGAGGGGCTGAACGCGTGCACATCGGAGGCGCCAAAAATATCTTTACAACGCCCGACGACGCAATTTTTTATGCAAGTCTGTTTTTGCCCTTCATCTTCAAGCCACATACATTCTTGACATTTTTGAAATGTTTCTGCTTTGTAACCATCGTCAATTAATTTAGCTTCTTCAAAAAGAGGGGAAAGCTCATCTACGCTGAGTTTATCCGAAGCCTGTAGGGAAAAAACAGGCAGACAAAAACACATCGCCATGCCAACGGTTAAAAATATTTTCATAATGCCTCCGCGCGCGAGAGTCGTTTACCTTATAAGAAACTTGTGTTTCCTTATTACATAAGCCACATACAGCGTTAACGGCGAAATCAAAAACCTGTTTTCATTATTGATAACATAACACAAGAACCTTGATTTGTCAAGGTTTTAGGTTTTTCTGTTTTAGGTTTTTCCAAACTCTCGCATAAAAAAATAATACGACTTGCATATAGATAGAATCCCGGCATCTTTGAGAAGAAACAATTTTTGAAAAATTAGATGTTTTTAGGCTTATCTAAAGATTGGGGGTTTTCATGTGGTTATAAAAGAGGGGGCTTGAAATTTTGACTTTCCTCTGCTATGCTTTAGTGTAAGAAAGTCTAGCTTTTATCAGCGGTTAAAATATTTAAGGCCAATGAAGGCGACAGGTGACAGGTAATTGGACAATATTAGGGAAAAAGAAGTGATTAAGCGATCTAGTAATTTAGTGATTGGGAAC
>JAKLQJ010000058.1 GCA_022013385.1 Elusimicrobiota bacterium | reverse complement strand
TAATTCTTTGACAGAATTAAAAGATAGAATATTAAAAGGCATTGATGAAATAAATCAAGAGCCCGTAGTGCATCAGTGGAAAAATTTTGAATTTGCAAATTAATTTATTTGAGGGTGTTTTATTGAAACGCTATACTAGTTCCCTCTCGCAATTATTCTAATCCTTAGGAATTAGTATTGCTGTGTTTTGCCTAGTCTGAAATCTATTCTGGACTAATTAGCCCTATTTTCCTAATATATTGGAACAAATTTAGAGTTTGGAGGTATAAATATGACTGATAATAACGGCATTACTTTTGGAACGGATGGATTTAGAGGCATTATTTCAGATAATTTTACATACGGCAATGTCAGAAAAATAGCTCAAGGACTGAGCGATTTCATATCGTATAAATATATGCGTACCGCGGATAAGCCCTCCTTCGTGGTTGGCTATGATAGAAGATTTATGTCTGAAAAATTCGCCGTTTCATTTGCTGAAATTTTATCCGCAAACGGGCTTAGCGTGACAATTTCTGATTCCCCTGTTCCCACTCCCGCGATAAGCCATATGACCTATCAAAAACATATTATAGGCATAATGATAACGGCAAGCCATAATAAGCATTTTTATAACGGCATTAAATTCAAAGAGTCCGGGCGCTCCGCTCCCCCTGCTTTTACGGCCGAACTTGAGAGCTATATTTCAAAAGCTTCGCCTAGCGCTGAGTCCGATTTTAAGCCTCAATTCAAACCTTTTAATGAGAAATATATTTCCTACTTAAAGTCCAGATTCAAGATTTCAGATATCTTAAAGAAAATCAAAGGGCCTATAGTTGTTGATTTTATGCACGGCACGGGCGCTGAGGTTATGAAAGATTTTTTTAGTTCCAAGCATATTATCGCGATAAACAGTGAAAGAGACCCCCTCTTTGGCGGAATTGCCCCCGAGCCCATAGAAAAGAATATGTCCGAATTAATAAAAACGGTTAAGGCTAAAAAAGCCGCATTAGGTATCGCTTTTGACGGAGATTCCGATAGATTTTCCATGGTTGATGAAAAAGGAAATTATCTTTCCCCATGTCAGATAGCGCCTATCCTGCTTGAATACTTGCTTGAAAAAAACAAATTAAAGGGAAAGGTTGTTCAGGCGGTTTCTATGGGGTATCTTACCAAAAGGATTGTCGAACAATGGAATAATAATCCTTCCGCTCATAAATTGCTTTTGGAAGAGGTTCCGGTAGGCTTCAAGTATATAGCGGAAAAAATGATATCGGAAGATGTGGCGTTTGGCGTTGAAGAATCCGGAGGTTATTCGTGGAAGGGAAATATTCCTGAAAGAGACGGGGTATTAACCGGCCTTTTAATGATGAATATATTGGCGGACAGCAAAAAAACAATATCTGAAATCTATGAAGACATAGAAAAAAAATACGGCAAATCCTATTTTCTGCGAAGCGACTTTAAACTTAAGAAAACCATTAGCAATAAGCATTCTTTTGCCGTTAAACTCAGAAAGAAATTTCCTAAGATTATTCTTTCACAGAAAATCCAAAAGACCATAACGATTGACGGCCTTAAAATAATACTTTCCAATGATAATTGGGTTTTAATGCGGCCTTCAGGCACCGAGCCTCTTTTGAGGATATATGCCGAAGCGGGCACGCTTAAAGAGACGAAAAAACTTATAGAGTTCGCATCTAAAATGGTTGATGCAAAATAAAATTTTGTTAGTAACGGGGTCAGGGGAAGAAACGATTACCAGTTTAGTGGTTTGGTCGTTCTCAAAGCTACCCTCTGCAGATTTCTTCGAAATCTAGACCGCGAGGACAAAGCCGACACTTGCCTGTCCCGCCTAAGGCGGGAGACACAGTCTTGTATCAACAACTTTGTTCTGCCTCTAAAATAGGCAAAGCTACAAACAACGAAACTATGCCTCACCCTGCTTGTGTGTCATTAGACACACCTTTCGGTGTGTAAGCAAGGTGGTTAGGGTCATAAAGTGTTGGCGCCATAGGCGCCACGAACGACCATTTGTTTTGATAGTCAAACCGTTACTAAGTTTTCAACGAAGGAATGGTTGGACTAAAAATATTTATATAGACGGAACGCTGCCTAAAACAATGGCAAAGGCGACCTGGCCGGCCGCGCAAACCACAAAAGAATTAGAACCGTCCCCTTTTACTCTGTAGAGGGGGACGTTGCTTTGTTTCTTTAATATTGTAAAATATAAATATGCCAAGACAACCAAGAATAGATATTGAAGGACAAATGTATCATGTCATATCCCGCGGAATAGAACGC
>JAKLQJ010000057.1 GCA_022013385.1 Elusimicrobiota bacterium | reverse complement strand
TTGTTAAAACACAAGCGCAGGGATAGCTTTGCCTAAAAATAAAGTTTTTTCTATTTTTTTGTTTCAGTTGGCAGGAGCGGATAATTTTGCGAGAAAAAAACGGCAGTAAAATCGCGCAGGCATGTCACATTGTTGATAATTCGTTAAAAATCACGCGTATTTGCCGCGCTTTTTAAATTTTTATTTTCTATATCGGATTTTGGGTATTCAAAAATCAGGGCTTTTTTCTTTATCGCTGGCGGTAAGCTGTTTACTTTCCAAAACTTCTCCTGTTTCCATATTCACTCTAAGACTTCCCTGATGGGAGGACTCTTTCTAAAAGCGAGACAAACTGTTTTCCACGGCTTTTATCGCGTCAACCGCCGAACTTGTTATGCCGCCCGTATAGCCCGAGCCTTCTCCTATAGGATATAAATTTTTCATATTTGCCGATTCTTGGTTCTCGGTTCTTATAATTCTGATAGGGCACGATGTTCTTGTTTCCGGGGCAAGCAATATAGCGCGGCTTGAAACGAACAAAGGATAATTTTCTTTCCATTTATTAAACGCTCTTTTTAAAACAATGCGCGTGAATTTAGGCAATACTTTATTCATATTAACGGACACTGTTCCTGTTTTGCAGGAATTTTCAATTAAATTCACGGATGTTTTTTCGCGCAAAAAGTCTGTCAGATTTTGCGCCGGAACTTTCCATGTTCCGCCGGCGGCATTAAAAGCTTTTCTCTCTATATTTTTTTGAAATTCAATGCCTGCCAAGGGATGATTTGATTTATAATCTTGTGTATGGCAGGTTATTACAATGGCTGAATTTGAAAATGCCGAGGACCTGCTTGAGTAGCTCATGCCGTTTAAAACCAGCAGGCCGTTTTCGGATGAAGCGTTTATTATCTCCCCGCCGGGACACATGCAGAATGTATAAGCGCCGCGGTTTATTTTTCTATCGGTATAAGTAAAGGAATAAGTGGCGGCTCCTATGGGCGAGTTTTTATACTTATCGCCGTATCTTATGAAATTGATGATTTCGGCGGGGTGTTCTATTCTAATGCCTATGGCAATCGGCTTTTGTTCAATGGCAATGCCTTTTTTGTGAATCATTTCAAATGTATCGCGCGCAGAATGTCCAATTGCGAGATAAATAATTGAGGAGCGATATTCTTTTTCGCCGTTTATTACTATCCCTAAAGCTTTATCGCCTAATGTAATTAGGTCGGTTGCTTTTGAATTATAATGTATTTTGCCGCCATGCCTAATGATATAGTTTCTTATATTACGCACTACTTTGCATAATACATCCGTTCCCAAATGAGGTTTGTTTATATAGCCTATTTCTTCCGGCGCGCCGAATTTTATAAAAGTATCCAGCACTTTATTCAGATTATCGGAATTTTTTATTCTGGAAAATAATTTGCCGTCAGAAAACGAACCGGCTCCGCCTTCGCCGAATTGTACATTTGATTGGGGATTCAATTTTCCTTCTTTAATAAATTTTTGAATATCGATGGATCGTTCTTCTATCTTTTTGCCCCTTTCAAATATTAGAGGTTTTATGCCATAGCCAATAAGCTCAAGAGCGGCGAATATGCCGGCGGGGCCGAACCCGATTATTATCGGCCTGTCTTTAAGTTTTTTTACTTTCTTTGGCAAGTTTATATTTTCGATATAGGGGAGGAAGTTCTTTTTATTATTGAAGCCGTCTGGGACACCTACAGCTATTGAAATTTCATAGTAAAATTGTCGTTTATCGCGCGCGTCAATAGATTTGCTGAGTATTTTAATGAATTTTATGTGTCCCCTGCTAACTACCAGTTTTTCTGATGCCGCGTTTATATACTCATTTACTCCGTCTTTTTCAACAGGCACTCTCAAATTAGTTATTATTAAATTCAAAATTACTCCTGCCAACGCGGCGGTTATTTTGGCTCGGGATGCGCGGCATAAATGGCTTTTACGCAATTTATATAGGCTTGTTTTTTTTCAAGGGAGAAATCTGGATAGTTTAATTCTACGGCTTTTCCCGCTCCAAACATGGCATTGTCTATGGGAAATAATTCATCAAATCCTTTTGGCAGAAATTCTTTTTTAATCTCCATTCTGAGTCCCCGTTCCGGCATAAAACTAAGGCAATATATCCATTTCTGAGTTGCCGTATTATAGATTTTAAGGACGGGACCCGGATTAGCGCCGGCGCTGGATTTCATTTCCCATGTTTTGCCGGGAATATCGCCGGCTACGATTAATAGCTCTTGCCAAAAAGCTTTAAAGGCTTCTTTTGAAACAGGATATCTGACAGCTATGTGCTTTAAAAATTTATCAAATTCATAACGGATATGAGCGGGATCAATTATCTTTTTAGATGTTTTTTTGGGTTTTTTACTCTCATCTTTTTTTACTTGCTCTATCAATTCTTTAAGGCTTGATGTTTCTTCTTGCGACGCAGATTCAAGATATTGAGAGCGAAAGGTCATTTTATCGCGGCCTTTTGCGGGATATACGGTTACATTTTCACCAATAACTTTCAACACTATGCCGAGATTTTTATTTATTATGTTTTTGACTACTGAAAACTGCTTGAATTTAGGTGTATCCATTTTTCTTACCTCAAATATAATCTGTTGTTGCAAGGTTTGCCGCAAAGTCTTTAAGTAATGATATTTTTTCCGCGCTATTTGGTCAAGCCCCAGCCCACCAAACGCCCTTTGCCATATCATCTATAAATATGCCCATTGGCGCATAGGCCTTTTTATAGCCGCAAATTAGGTCTTTAGACACTTAGCGAATCGCAGGTTTTCCGCTAAAATATAGACAGTTATAAACATTAAGGAGAACTATTATGAGGGGTATTATATTAGCAACAGCAATGTTTTTCTCAATATCAGCCGCAAATTCGGCGGGAAATAACTTTTCACTAAATTCAATGCCGCTTTCAGAATTAGGAAATATGAATAATGAAATTGCCATTGAAGAGGTTTCCCCTTCGGCTCCGGCTTATAATTTCGGGCAGACAAAGATTCCTGTCATTGGTCCGATTTTAGACCTTACCCTTAAACTTCCCTTTAAGGCCTTTAATGAAAGACTTGGTGAAATTGAAGGGCTTACTGTTCTTGAAAAAAAAGCTCCCGTCCTTGCCAAAGAAGGGGACAATATAATATTTGCTAACGCGGCTATAAATGTTAACGGCATTGAAGCCGAACCCGTCATTCGCATCAAACCATGGTTTGAAGGCAAAAACAGGCTTGCTCTTAAATTTGTAAAAATAGATATTGATACTGTTTTTGGCCCCAAATCAAGGACTTTGCCGGTCATCAATAAAGATGAAGTGATGAATTTAGCGGTTAAGAAAATAACGGATGCTCTTTTAGCAAATATGGGCGCGGCTTTGGCTCTCAACCGAGTAAACACAAAGGCTGAAGACTTGATAACTTTTAATTATGATAAATTGTCATGGACATTGAGATGCGATATTTCCCCTAAGTTCATATCTCCCCTTATGCCGAATTTATTGAATAGTATACACTTTACATCTTTCAGCTTTGACGAAAGCGGTTTCGCTATAAGCGTTCATTCCGGCGCGGATATTAAGCAGCTTGAAGGTTATAACCTTGCTTTAAGCGACGGTCTTATAACGAATTTTATAAAGGAATTTGTTGATTCCAAGAATTTTGATCTTAGTTCCGGAGGACATGACGGCGGGATAAAATTTAAAGCCGATGGGAAAATGGAATTAGCGGCTATGACTAAAGTTGACGCGCTTCCGTTTAATCCGAATGTTTATTTTACCGTTACAATTAATCCCAAAGTCGTGGCCGCCAATACTTTAAGAATTGTTTTTGACGATATTGCAGTCAATCAGGCCTACGGCATAGGAATACCGGGTTTTATAAACTCAATGATAAAGAGGAAAATAATAGAATCGGCGGTGAAGAGCATTGCCGAAAACCCCGAACTTGCCAAAGTGATGAAAGCGAAAAAAATCAATGATAAAACCGTTGAGCTTAAATTTGAAAACAGGGCGTTTCTTCCTTCATTCGTGAAGGGCGTAAACATAAATAAGATGAAGATAGACCGCGGCCTTATGTATATAGATTTTGAGCTTTAACCATATTAGTATGGCAACAAGGTAACAAGGTAACAAGGTAACAAGGAATAAGGAACATGTAAAAACCACTGCTCCGGCTGCAAAACTTCTTTGTTGCTACATTTAGGAGAATAAAATGGATAATAAAATGGATAACAGTATGCTTAAATTGTTCAGAAAAATATTGTTTGTAAATGCGGCGGCTTTAGCGGCGATTTTCGCCTTTAAGCAAATCGTTTTGGCCAATGATTTCAATTTGAACGGCATCGGTGCGGGGGATTTATATTTTTACGATTTTCAAAATATTCCCGTTGCCGGAGCAGCGGAACCTGTTGAGAGAAACGATGTGGTAGGGGCTCAGCTTAATTTAAGAATTCCCTTTGACGCTGTTAAAAAAACCGTTAAAATGATAGCCGAAAGCCGGAAAGAATTAAGCATAATTAATGAAAATCTGCCTATAATTTCAAAATGCGGCGAAAATCTTCAAATCAAGAATATCAGGATTGATATAGGCGGAATAATAGGTGAATCCATAATAACATTTAAGCCGTATAGCGAAGCCAAAAATGTTTTGGCTATTAAGATACGGAGAATTAAGATTCACGCTTTTATGGCGCCTTCAAAATCCGCAGCCGGTGAGCAGTTTACCCAAGAAGAGATAATGGATAAGGTTATGGAAGCGGCGATCAAGGGGATAATGGACGCGCTTAATAAAAAATTTGCCGCGGGAAATATCAATCTTAAAGCCGAGGATATGCTCAAATTTCAATATGATAAAGACGCGTGGATTATAAGAACTTTCATATCAACCGAATTCATAAAACGATATATTATAGCCTCTTTTCTTGGAGATGTAAGTTTTAATGGCCTCGCCTTTGACGATAAGGCGATATTTATAGGCATAGGAACAAACTGATTTTAGATTGGTTTTCTAAATACCAATTAATAAGCCGGGTTTTTGCCCGGCTTATTTTTTGAAAAGATTTAATAAAATGTTTTAATTTTTTCCGCCGCTTTCGCCACTATTGCCGCGATTTTGTATTCTCTCGCTTCGGCGTTGCATTCTCTCGCCTTGGCGCTGCATTCTCTCGCCTTTATTTTCCAATCTTTCGCCTTGGCGTTGCTTCCTTTCTCCTTTTTTATTCATCCTATCGGCCGCGCGATTAAGTTTTTCGGCCGCTTTGTCATGGCCAAGTTCCGATTGTCTTTCCGCTTTGCGTTCCATTTTTTCGCTTTTATCTTGCCATTTTTCGCCGCGCTTCTGCATCCTTTCGCCTTTATTTTCCAGCTTTTCGCCGCGGTCTTCTCTTATTTCACCTCGATTTTCCAATCTTGTGGCTTTTTTATCAATCATCATTTTTCTAAAAGCAGTTCTTTCGGCCATCCTTTTTTTGAAAGCGTCGTTTTCCTCTTGACTTATTTCTCCGTCTCCGTCTGTGTCCATTTGTTTCTTTTTAAAAGCAACTCTTTCGGCTTTATCCGTTTTTTTATCCGTATTGTCGTCGGTGATTTCTTGACTTTGCTCTTGGCTAGAGGTTGAGCCTTCGTTTCCTTCAATATTTTGCTCTTGACTACCGGTTAAGCCTTTATTTTCTTCAATATTTTGCTCACGATTTTGCTCCCCGATCTGTTCTTGAGCGTATGCAAAAGCGCCGAAGAAAAAAAAGATACCTATCATTGCTACCATTATTTTTGTTTTCATTTTGTTTCCCCGTTTATTATCGACTTATTTATAATTGCCACAAATATAGTCTATCAATTTATTTTGCGCGGCACAATCAAATACTTTAATCAACTGAGTTTAACAGGAGTTATTACGGGAATGAGGCATAGACTCGTCTATTATATTCGGCGCGAAACTATGGGGCAGACTTCTTTATTGAACCCTTATATTTAGTAAAATATTTGTATGAGTTTAAACGAAAAGAGTTTCGGCGTTTTAATTCTCGCGGCCGGTCTCGGCACAAGAATGAAATCTGAAAAACCCAAGGTACTGCATGAGCTTGCAGGGTTGCCTTTGATTGTTCATGCGATTAAAATAGCCGCTGTTTTTAAGCCGGAGAAAATTATTATTGTGGTAGGTCATAAAGCTCAGTTGGTTGAAAACGCTGTTAGAAAATATATTGCCGATTCAAGTTTTAAAGTTAAAATTGAATTTGTCAGGCAGAAACTTTTAAAGGGAAGCGGAAGAGCCGCTCAAGAATCAGTTTTCAAATTTAAAAATCTTCATAATATCGCGATAATGTGCGGAGACGCTCCCTTATTGCAAGCGGCTACAATTAAAAAAATGCGCTGTTTTTACGATAGAAAAAACTGCGAAGGTATTGTGCTTACAGCCGATTTGGATAGCCCCGCTAGTTATGGTAGAATTAAAAGGGGTTCATCAGGATTTGTGAAAGCCATAATAGAGGCCGCGCAAGCAAGCAGTGAAGAATTAAGCGTTAGGGAAATTAATTCAGGAACATATATATTTAGAGTTCCGCGGCTTATTAAGGCTTTAAAAAACTTGAAGCCTAAGGGAACCAAAAAAGAGTATTATCTTACCGATGCCGTTGAAAACATTAATAAAGCCGGCGCAAGAGTGGCCGCCTTCAAAATTTTGGATTTTGACGAAACAAGAGGAATTAATTCTCATATGGATTTGGCTAAAGCGCATAAAATAATTTTCAAAAGAAAAACCGAAGAGCTGATGGTTTCGGGTGTGACTATAATAGACCCTGAGAACACATATATAGATGAAAGCGTAAAAGTTGGAAAGGGGACGGTTATTTATCCTGGAATGATGGTTCATGGAAAGACTATTATAGGCAAGAATTGCAAAATCGGTCCTTCGGGAGTAATAAAGGATTGCAAAATAGGCGATGATGTCGAAATAAAATTTTCTTGTTTTTTATCATTAAGCGAAGTGAAAAAATCTTCCGTTATTGGCCCTTTCGCGCATATAAGACCGGATTCTCAAATAGGGCCTGATTCAAAAGTGGGCAATTTTACGGAAATTAAAAAATCAAAAATAGGAAAAGGTTCCAAGGTGCCGCATTTAAGTTATATTGGCGACACCATAATGGGCGAGAAAGTAAATATAGGAGCGGGGACGATAACTTGCAACTATGATGGGTTAAAAAAACACAAAACGATAATAAAAAACGGGGCATTCATAGGTTCAAATACAAACCTTGTCGCCCCCGTTAGCGTGGGGCGCAATTCCCTTATCGGCGCCGGTTCCACTATAACCAAAAATATTCCCGGCAATAGGCTTGTCGTGGCGAGAGCGCGGGAAGTGGTTAAACATTTAAAAAAGAGGAAATAAAATGCCTAATTCGTCATGGAGAGATAGAACTCCCAAAATAATTACGGGGACAGCCAATCGTCCTCTTGCCGATAGAATTTCAGCGATACTCAAAGTCCCTTTGTGTAAAACCAGAATAGGGCAATTTGCCGACGGAGAGATTGACGCGCATATACTTGAAAATGTGCGAGGCGATGATTGTTATGTTATTCAGCCCACCTGCAAGCCCTCCAACCAAAACATAATGGAATTGCTCATTATAATGGATGCCCTAAGAAGGGCGAGCGCCGGGCGCATTACCGCGGTAATGCCGTATTATGGCTATGCCAGAGCCGATAGAAAATCTTCTCCGAGAGTGGCTATAACCGCCAAACTTGTAGCAAATCTAATAACATCCGCCGGAGCGAACAGGGTTATCACCATTGATTTGCACGCGGCGCAGATTCAAGGTTTTTTTGATATTCCCGTGGATAATCTTTATGCCAGACCCGTTGTTTTGGAATACATAAAAGGCAGAAATTTAAAGGGCTATACAGTGGTTTCACCGGATATGGGAAGTGTTGAGAGGGCGCGATCATTCGCTAAAAGGCTTGACGCGGGACTTGTCATAATAGATAAAAGAAGACCAAGGCCAAATGAGGCTTCTGTCTACAATATTATAGGCTCCGTTGAAGAGCAAAATTGTTTTATTTTTGATGATATGGTGGATACTGCCGGCACTTTGGCTATGGTAGCCGGCGCCATTAAAGCGAAAGGGGCAAAAAAAATAATCGCTTTTTGCACGCACGGCGTGCTTTCTCGCGACGCATTTGATAAAATAGAAGAGTCGCCTATAGAAGAACTCATTGTTACCGATACTATTCCTGTGGACATAGGCAATAGTTCAAAGGTTAAAATTATTTCCGTGGCGAAACTTTTGGCGGAAGCCATAAATAGAAATCACAAAGGCAATTCAATAAGCGAACTATTTATTTAACGGAGGAGAGTATGAACGAAATTGTATTAGCGGCTCAAGCAAGAGAAAAAACAGGCATAACCGGTTTATCAAATAATCTTAGGACGGAAGGTCATATCCCCGCTGTAGTTTATGGCGAGGGAAAGCCTCCCATGCATATATCGGTGTCTGAAAAAGAAATGCTTAAAATCATAAAGACGGCAAAAAACAATATTATCAGTCTTAAATATTCCAAGGATGGCGATAATGTTCTTATTAAGGCCATTCAAAGGCATGTGGTTACTGAAAAACTTTTGCACATTGATTTTCAAAGAATATCTCTTAGTAAAGAGATTGAGGTTGAAGTGCATATTAAGCTTATCGGCGAAGCTCAAGGCGTTAAATTACAGGGCGGACTTCTTCAACATGGTTTGAGAAGCATTACTGTTACTTGCCTACCCACAAATATCCCCAAAGAGATTATTCTTGATGTTACTTCACTGAAAATGGGCGACGCCATTCGCGTTAAAGATATAAAAATCGAAAAAGCGAAGATTATGGATGATGCGGAGCAGGTAATAGTAAATATAGCCATTCCGAGAGAGGAAGCCGAAACTGTGACTGAAGAGGCGGGAGCCGAGCCTGAAGTAACGGAAAAGGGCAAGAAAGAAGACGGAGATAAGGCTGAGGATTCTAAGAAAGACAAGAAGGCTGAGGATTCTAAGAAAGACAAGAAGGCTGACGACGGCAAAAGGAAATAATCTTCTTTATTTTGAGGTTGTGTCGCATCAATAATGGAAGCTATGCTTCATTCCCGCCTAAGGCGGGACAGGCAAGTGTTCGGTAGTTTCGCCGTCTGATAGGCATAGCCTCTGATACGGCACTGACACAGTCTTGTACAAACAACGAGCCTATGGCTTCCCGCCTAAGGCGGGATCGGAAGCTGTGTGAACGACCGAACGACCAATCTTAAGCAATTTAACCCCCACACCTACATATTGTCTACAGCCTATTTTAGAAAAAGTTGATAAGCGTAATGTAGGTGTGGGGGTTTGAATTAAAATATGATTGAGAGTAAAGAAAAAATAAAATTGATCGTGGGTTTGGGAAATCCAGGCGCTGAATATCGTTTCACAAAACATAATATGGGCTTTCTCCTTGCCGATTTTATTAAGGATAGGCTGGCGCCTAATTTGAATTGGAAAAAGTGGAAAAAAACCGGCGAATATTTGGATATCGCTCTTGATAATGGCGAGAAATTTTTTCTTATCAAACCCCTTACTTATATGAATAATTCAGGCATTATGGTTAGGAGTTTTGCCGATTTTTTTAAGTTGCCGAGCCATTCAATTTTGGTATGTTTTGATGATATGTCTATTGATTTTGGCAGAATCAGAATAAGGCGCAAGGGTTCATTTGGCGGACAGAAGGGGATGGCATCCATTATAAATGTTTTTTCAAGCCGGGATATTCCTCGTTTGAAAATGGGGACAGGCCCTAAATCAGATAAAATAGCGGCTGAAAACTATGTTTTGTCCAAATTGGGAAAAACCGAATTAGAAAAGCTGGATAGTACGCTTGAAAAAGCCTATAATGCTGTTATGGCGGCTCTTGAAAAGGGTGTTGAGTCCGCCATGAATTTATATAATTGCGGCGATAACAATGATAATACTGATTAAAATCGTAATGGGTTTATTGCTGGTTTTTTTAGGCATGGCTTTAGTATTTAAACCTATTATCGTAAAACGGATTTTGCGTCTTATAAAGGAGATAATTCTAAATGAATCTTTTTTGCTAATTGAGCGCAGGAAGTTGGGTTTATTGTTTGTTCTGCTGGGTTTGCTTTTGTTTTATATGGGGATGGGCCGGTTGTAAAATAGATAGGGTGTAGACGGAAAATGTTCGGGTTTGTCAAGATTCATTTAAGGCTATTTCGTTTTTTTTGGAATTAATAAAAATAGGGTTTTCTATTTTTCCAAGCATATCGCCTGTTTTGGATTTTCCCAATATACCGTGATTGTTTAAATAGGCTTCTAGATATAGTTTTTTAGAAAGCAAGTCCGGCATTATCAGATCATCCGAATTTAAACTGAATTTCATGGGAAATGAAGGATTTATTATTTTTTTTATGGCTACAGGAATATTTCCTTTGTTTTTTAAAACTATGAACAGCATGGCATTGGGTTTTTTATTGTATTTTTCAGTGATGCGCACGGTTCCTGAAACGCTGAATATTTTTTTTAAGACATGAGGATATAGAAAATCGGCGGAAATATAGGAAATGCAGGCAAAAATTATTGCAAAGAGTATTTTTTTCACATAGCCTCCCTTTTGTAAGTCACCAGTCACCAGTCACCAAAACAAGTCACCAGTTGCAAGTCACAGGTCACAAGTTTACTGATTACCTGTAATCCTGTTGCTAATTGCCTTTTCTTGCTATGGCTTTGGCGCCACTATCTTTTCCCGACTGATTACTGTTCACTGATTACCTGTCCCTAGTGTAGTGCGTCGTAAATAACTTGACATTTACTATTTACGCATCTTGCGTCGTGGTTTTAACCCCGCGGGTTTTTTCTACAACCAAGTTTACCCAACCCACGGGGTAAAAACAAGCATTTAAATGTAAAGAAGTG
>JAKLQJ010000056.1 GCA_022013385.1 Elusimicrobiota bacterium | reverse complement strand
GGAGAAAGTTTTATAAAAGAGATGGAAAAGAGATTTGGGGTTAAGAATATAGAAAAGGGACCTGGCCGGCCACGGAAACCACAAAAGAATTAGAACCGTCCCCTTTTACAATATATTGGGAGAATTACAATGAAAAATTTAATATCGATTATAATGGGAATGACTTTATTTTTTGCGGGAAATAATGTTTTTGCTCAAACAAAAGGAAATAAAGAACAAAAAAAGTCTGATATAAAAAAAAGTGAGTCTCGTATATCTCTAGAAGACAGCGAGATCGTTTTGTATGACGATAATGGAAAAGAGATTAAGAAAAAATTTGTCTATGAATCCAGTATAAAATGGATGAAAGAATCATCGAAATTGGATCGAAAAATATTAAAAAAACTTGGTCTTAAGGCGCAATGGGAGGTAAAAGGTGAAAAATTAATAAAAAAGTTCAAAGAAGAAAAAAATAAAATTCGCACATTTAAAAAGTTGTCCAATCCAAGACTTAGATTTTATGATGAAGAAGGAAAAGTAAAAAAAGAGATATCTTTGGCTACAAAAACATACAAGCCTAAAAAGGATGAAAAAGTAATTGGTGTATGGACCAGGGTTATTAAAAAGAAAGCTGAGGCTTCGGAAAATGGCAAACATGCGATTTTAATAGAAGATAATGTTTTGAGTTATGCAGAAGCTCCCACTCACATTATAAATTTTTATAATTCGCATGGTGAAATATTGTGGAAAAAAGAGTTTCCCTCGTGTAAAATTGTCGATGGTTTTGCAGTTTCAAACAATGGAAGAACAATATTAAGAGAAATAGGTGCTTTTGAAACACATTGCAAGGACAGAGATACAAAATTTGGTTTAGCGGTTTATGATAAAAACGGAAATGAAATATTAAGATTTCCAGACAATGACAATATAAGAAAATATGGAATTGATGGTAATATCCATGTGTCTCCCAATGGCAGATACGCATCGGCGTCCTTTACCGATACCAAGAATTACACCAATATCCCCATTTTTTTCGATTTGGAATCTAGGAGATATTTTGTTTTCAATAATGATGGAAGTTATGTTTACCGTATTTCAAATGATGGAATAGTAGAAGTGGGCTACAATTTTATAAAAGGGCCCGAATATATAGACCTTAAGACCAAGGAATTTGAGGCCATAAAATGAAAAGGCTGATATTAATTTTGGCTTTGTGTTTAATCTGGAATACTAAGGGTAATAGTCAATCTATACCACTGCCGCAAAAATGGTCTAACTGGATAATAACTTCAGATTATGGCCCGCGTAGTTTGCCTGGATATGATTTTCATGAAGGAATAGATTATAGCGCTGGTGTTGGCGATACCGACATGGGAACGCCCATTTCGTCGGTTGAAAGTGGATATATTACAAATATTGTGAGCAGGGGTGATTTTTACAATATTGATGTAAAGGGATATGAAGAAGGGCACAATTGGCTATATGGGCATATTTTCAGTGTTTCCAGTTCTACCACCAGTATGGTAACTCCCGAAAAAGATTCCAATAGGGTATGGGAATTAAGACTTGGTGCAGCGCATATAAATATTTTTGATGGGAAAGAGACTAAGGGAAATATAGTAATTTTATGGAAAGATGATACAAGAACCGAATCAATAAAAATATTTTCCGTCATTGCAAACAGTTGGATTAAAATAAATGGTAATTTTCTAAATACAAATGATTCACTTATTGTAACCAGCAAACATGTTTCCACTTTAGATGACATTGCGCCAATGGGAAATGCAAATCCTACACCATTATATACTCATCTTCATCTGGGATTGAATTATCCTAATGATAACCCTTTCTTGTATTTACAGCATCCTCTCGATACATTGGCTACGGCGGTCATAGAAAAACCTCTTGATGGTCATTTGTTTGCCCCTTTCGAATTGGAAGACCCCAATTATCCGATAAAAGTGCGTGTAGAATCTACTGATGGATATGATGTTGATAAACTTACTTTATGGGTAAGGGCAAGCGATGGTCGGTTGCATCATTTAGGCAAAGCGGGTGATCCGACATTCAGTTATGGAGGCAGGGAAGATAAAGAAAGAGGGGGAACAAAAATCAATGTCACACAAAGTAATGGTAGTACTACGGGTATTATACCTCTTGATGCCGATTTAACAAAGTCTGATAATCAGCCGGGACTTGACAGATTTATATTTTCACAGAAATTCTCAGATTTAAACCTTCTCGATGGCGAACATACGCTTATAGCGGATTTGCGCGATGTTAATGGTAATCAAACTTTGGTTGAAAGTAAATTTAGAATAGACAGTTCATCGCCTGTTGTATCCGTTCAGTCAATATCGTTATATGATAATTTCAGTGGAACCACAACATTAAATCCTTCAACATTGGAGCTAAATCATAATTTTGTGTTTAATGACGCAGGAAGCGGAATATCCACAGTTACAATCACCGGCCCAAGCGATAATTTAATTAATTGGGAATTTGATCCACCTGTTATAAGTACGGATGTGGCTTTTGAGAATATGGAATTAGGACAGTATGTAGTAAGAGCTGTTGACGCGGTAGGCAATGAGACTATTGCGCCGTTTAGAATAGGAAGCCTTGAAATATCAGTATCAACACCGTCCTCCGCAATTTATGATTATACTTTTCATTCCACGGAAGAGAATCCATATTGGATTGAGTACGGATGTAAAATTGCAATTAATGGAGTATCCTCAATATCTTTAGATAGAATAGAATTATTTGAAATAGTGCCCAGTGAAGCGGATCCACGTATTATAAAAAGTTCTCAAATAGCGGAAGTATTATCATCCACAACCGTAGTTTTTGACTTAGGAATAAGTAGTTCAATATATTCTTATGATAGCCCCGATTATCTTGCTAAAGTATGGGACACGGGAGGAAATGCGGTTCAAACGATTTTTAATTTAAGACCGGATTCACAAGCGACTTCCAGTTCTGAGGGAGTTTATACAAACACATATTTAAGTCCTCACAATAATATATGTCTTCAAGCGGATGCAAGGGAAGGAAATTTTACTTCAAATCCGATTGATATATATTCCAATGAAAATTTAATTCCAGGAGTAGTGTTCCCGCACATTTATAAATTGCCCTATGGAATTATACAAAATCCATTTTTTGTTACTTGGACTAATCCAAAGGGCGATTTACCCACCTTATTTAATATATCAATTGGGGATAGGCAAGATATAGGCGATGTTGAATTATATCTGAGAACCGGCGATGAGGAAGATGTGTCGGACGGAGAATTTATTCAGATAGCAAAAAGGCATTATTTTTTTGCCGATGGTGAGAATATACCGGAAGAAAATTGTAGTTGTAGTTTTCAGCACCCGTGTATTTGTTATACAGAACAAAGTTATCCCAACAGAGTGATTCCATTAAAACAGTATGCTCAATCCAAATTAGTTTTAAAAAATCCCCCGCCATCAAGCGTGGTTCGACAAATGTGTGACCCAAGTGATAGTGAAGGGATGTGTCCCCAAGGTTATGAGGTTAGTCCGGAAGGTTCTGGTTCTCCAGCATTTGATGGAACAAAAGTAAATCCTGTCTATTATTATTCAATAGATCCATATATGGTGTCAGAAAGCAATATATCTGTGCCTTTGGGTTCAAATGTAACAATTGCTTTTGATCAAATTACAACTGCTGGGAATATTGGAATGTCAATTGGATATGATTTGCCTCCTTTGGGATATGTTTCATTGCCAAAAAATAATATTTTTGATATTAATTCAAACATAGAGTTTGATAATGCGATTATAACTTTTGCCTATGAATTAGAGGGGATGTCTTCCCTTCAGGAAAGCCAGATAAAGATTGCAAAAGTCATAGATTCAGCGCAAGGCTTGTATGAAGAATTATCTACAACCGTAGATACGATAAATAAAAAAGTTTCAGCTAATATTACTTCATTTTCCAGATTTATAATAATCGCTCCGGCTTATTCAACACCCAATACAATTCAAAGCTTTGAAACTATTGCGGGAAACCCAGAAATTGAGTTTATCTCAAATGAAGCCATAGTGAGCAGTGAAAAAATAGCGGAAAGTTCCCTTTTTAATCAAAAGATAGTGAAATGGCTTAAGGATAATAATAAAATTCCGGTTGGAAATATGTATTTTGTAGGACCTGATAATACCGAATTTTCACCTAATGCGCATGTTAAAATGCGTTATGATGAAACAAAGCTCGCCGCATTGAATGTTACAGAAAATGATCTGGAGCTGTATGAATTTTCCGTTGATAGTTCTTTGATGTTTAAAGTTCCGAGAAATATTCTGGATACGGAAAAAAATGAAATAAATGCAGAAGTTTCTAAATTGCATTCATTGTTTGCTGTTTTGGTCAGTAGTCAACATATTCCATCCGAAGACATAATGTATCCCGAAACAACTCTTTCATATTCAAGTGCGGTGTTTTTTAAGGATGCTGAAGTTTATATTTCAACCGGAATGATGATTACATTAGAGGGTATTGATTATCCTCTTAAAAATCAACCAGCATTTACCTTATATTTAAAAGACATATCTCCTGATTTTAATTGTTTGAAAACTGCCTATAATCCTTTGGATGCAAATGGGACTTGTTCAAATCCAATTTACCAATCCATATTTTCTTTAACTGAGGGAGCGCATACGGTCTATTATGGTAGCGTGGATAATGCAGGAAATTTTGAAAATACAAAATCAACATCTATATTTGTTGATGGCACTGCCCCGGTAACAACGGCAGAGGTTAGAGGCGAGCAGATAGCGGATGGCGAAAGAGTTTACATAACAGCAACAGACTCCGTAACATTGACAGCGATTGACCCTGTGGTGAACGGCGTAGCGAGCGGCATGTATGATATCTCATTTTTAATAGACAAAACCATGGAAGAATGCGAAGACATTATTGAAGATGATAATGCGCCGCAAGGCACATGCGAAAATCCCGGTTATACCTTACCCTTTACGCTTAGCGCGGGAACGCATACGGTTTATTACCTTTCCGAAGACAATGTAGGCAATGAAGAAGTAAAAAGCGTGACTATTGTTGTGGTTGAGCCAAGTTTTTCGTTCGATTTTAATGGAATTGCGCAATCGCCGACTTCTATTAGTTGGGCATGGAATCTTAAAGAAAATGCCACAGCATATCAGATATTTTCTTCTTCGGGTGGAGCAATATCTCCGGTACTGACCGAGAGCGCGACCTATTATATTCAAGCAAATCTTATTCCTAATGCTCGATACTCAAATTTTTTAAGAGCTTATGGCGATACTATTGATGAAAGCTCAATCTCCGAAGCTGTAACTTTCGCGAATTTGCCCGAAGCCATAGAGGTTTTTGATTTCGGGCAAAATGCCTCATTGGTAATTGGGCAGAGTGATTTTGCAACAACAAGCTACGGAACAGCTTCCGATAAATTAGGTTCTCCGGCTGCTTTGGTATTTGATAAAAACGGTAATCTGTGGATTTCTGACCGCAGCAACAATAGGATACTGAGATTCCCTTCTCCGTTTAGTAATGGAATGTCCGCTGATTTGGTAATAGGTCATGATAATTTTTATAGTAAGGACTATGTGCGTCTATCAGCTTCTATTACTCCGTATCCTAGCGGTATGGCTTTTGATGCGGCTGGAAATTTATGGGTTACTATGATAGGCCGAATTTTGAGATTCAGTTTGCCATTTTCAAATGGAATGAGCGCGGATATGGTAATTGGGGTTGAAAATTTTTATTTATACGGCGGAGGTTGCGCTCAAAATAAACTAAATGTTGGTGCTTGGAGTGAAATTAATTTTGACAAAGATGACGCGCTTTGGGTTGCGGATTTTGATAATAATCGGGTACTGAGATTTTCACCTCCATTTTCAATGGGAATGAATGCCGATATGGTGATAGGGCAGATGGATTTTATCACATGCCGCACAGGATACCCTTTTTTTCCAAGTGAAAGAAATTTAAAGTCACCGATGGATGTGGAATTTGATTCTGAAGATAATATGTGGATTGCTGATTTTAGCAGTAATCGCGTGCTCAAATATATTCCGCCTTTTTTTACAGGCATGAGCGCCTCCTTAGTTTTGGGACAGAAAAATTTTACAGAAAATAATAGTATAACCGGACTGCAGGAGCCCAACTCCAGCAGTTTAAATGGTCCGGCAAGTTTAAAATTTGACAATTACAACAATTTATATGTGGCAGATGCTTATGATGATAGAGTTTTGAAATACAGATCGCCATTTTCCAATGGCATGGATGCTTCGCTTGTTTTGGGGCAAAATGATTTTAATTCCACATTCAATATGAATATGCAAGCAAGTTTTAATCTTCCTGTGGGGGTAGAAGCATCCGGTTTTGTAACATCGGATGCACAAGGAAGATTATGGGTTGCCGACACTTTAAATAATAGAGTGTTAATGTTTGAACCAGTAAGAGCAGGCATTTTCACTAATATTGGAATAAGTTCATTTACGGTTAATTGGCTTGTTAACAATAATTCTGCCGAAACGATATATGTTGCGGAGATATCGCCATATAAAGATTTTTCCGCTCAGGTAATTAACAGTGGGTATACAAATCAGGATAATTTTACTTTTACGGGGCTAAATAGCAAAACCATATATTATGCAAGAGTTAAAGCAATAGGTTTGGAGGGTATAGAAACAGTCTACACGAATCTTGGATATGACACAACTTTAAAAACTCCTAAAATTATAGTGAGCACTATAACAATCAATGGCAATCCTGAAGTTTCGTTTTCAGCTTTTATTGAGCCTACGCTTGTTTATTTAAGCACGGTTTCAGAAGTAGGAACTATTGTTTTATCAACCGCCGCGGAGCAGGGCTTAACGCTTGCAAGCAATTTGTATGAGATAGGCCCTGAAGGAATTTATGAGCCGCCGGCAAGTTTAACTTTTTATTATTCAACAACAACGCTTGCGGATTTGGGGCTTTTAGAAGAAGATATAGCGATATATGAATACTTTACTGATATAGGCTGGGTAAAACTTGATAATCAAGTTTTTGATTTTAACAACAATAGAATTACTGTGCCTATAACTCAAATAGTTTCTATTTTTGGTGTATTTGGATTGGTGAAAGATAGAACAGCGTCAATAACGATATTAGAGGTAATAGGTGACAGGTATCAGGCGGCAGGCGGGAACACTTATATAAACGGGAAATCATCAATAAGTTTGACGGTTTATGAGCCTGTAGTTTATGGAACAAGCACGGGGGTTGCATATAGCGAATACAGGGTAGAATATAGTTCGGGGTTTGGGTCTGGAGATTCGGGACTCGAAGGGATACTGATAAGCAGTGGAACATACAGCGAGCCTATAAATTTAGTTGATGACGGGAAGTATTTGATTTCCTATTATTCTGTGGACAATGCCGGAAATATAGAAATTGCCAAATCAACGACAATTTATGTTGACGGTACGGCGCCGATAACAGAATACAGGGTATCCCGCCTTTGGCGGGACGGGGAGGGTGTGGGGGAGAGCGGAGAGGAAAGAACTTATATAAATGCCGGAAGTTCCATTGTATTGACCGCTATTGACCCGATATCAAACGGCGTAAGTTCGG
>JAKLQJ010000009.1 GCA_022013385.1 Elusimicrobiota bacterium | reverse complement strand
GGGAATGAGGCATAGCCTCGTTTATAGGTCGTTCGCAAAGCTACCGACACTTGCCTGTCCCGCCTTAATGGCGGGAATGAGGCATAGCCTCGTTTATAGTAAAATTGCTCTTTGTTGCGTAATTACTTTGTCGCTACATTACACTAGGCAATTAAAAGAATAAAGCGACAATTTTACAAGCATGGCAAATTCTATTCTGATAAATTCATTTTTTTCGGGCGGAGCTGAAAAGCAAGCCGCGCTTTTAATTTCAAAACTTAAATTTAAAAGCGTCTTTACTTTAGAAAATCAGATAGATTTTGCCGTTGAGATTGAAAAAAAAATTTCTCTTTCAAATCATAATCAAAACACAAACTCCCTCTATAAAACTCTTTTTCTTCCTCTATATGCCAATAAATTATGCCGATATATTAAACCCGAAGACACTGTGATATCCTTCATGGAAAGAGCCAATTTCACTAATATAATGGCTAAAAAGAAAAACAATCATCGCGTCATAATAGCCGAACGCACCCAACCGTCTAAGGAATTCTCCGGAATAAAAGCTCTTTTCATAAAACCTTTAATCAAAAAGCTTTATCTTAAAGCCGATATTATAATCGCTAATTCCAAAGGCGTAAAAACCGATTTAATTGAAAACTTTCAAATTCCCGAAAGAAAAATAAAAATCATTAATAACGGTTATGATATAGAAGCAATAATTAACAAATCAAAAGAAGCTTTGACGGAAAGGGAAAACAAGATTTTCAGTTATCCGGTAATTATAAATATCGGGCGCTTAACCCCGCAAAAAGGCCAGAAACATCTTATCCGAATTTTTTCAAAACTTAAAAAAAAACAAAATGACTTGAAGCTTGTCTTCATCGGAGAGGGAGAACTTAAAGAAGAACTCATAAATTTATCTGAGCGAAATAAACTTAAGGTTTTTGATATTAAAAATGAAACCGAGATGGATGAGAATTATAATGTGTATTTTTTTGGCTTTAAAGAAAACACTCATAAATATGTGGCAAAAGCGAAACTGCTCGTTTCAACATCAATATGGGAAGGCCTGCCTAATGTTCTGCTTGAAGCCCTTATTTGCTCCACTACGATAATTTCTTCCGACTGCGCGTCGGGTCCGCGTGAAATACTTGCTCCAAACACTGATTTTAATAAAAAAGCGACTATGCCCGATTTTGCCGACTATGGCATTCTTATGCCTCCTTTTTCAAGTCCTAATAAGCAAAATATTCTCCTTGAAAATATATGGGTCGCAAACATAGACCATATTTTAAATTCTCCTCTGACTGTGGAAAAATATTCAAGCAAAGGAACTGAAAGAGCAAAAGATTTCAAAATCGATAAAGCAATAGAACAATGGCAAGAAGTGATACAGGGCAGAGGGGGTAGGGCAGAGGGGATAGGGTAGAGTTTTATATAATTTAAACATGGAAATCCAAGAAATAAAATCATATAAAAAACCTGACAATGAAGACTATATTGAGGCTGAAATAGTTGATGACGGGAAAAATTCAGCTCGCTCTGGAAATCACGCTCGCAAAAACCGTCAAAATGGAGCTCGATCAAATCCTGAAAAAGCCTTCTCTTTAATAAAATATAAAATTATGGGTTTAATACTGGTGGTTGGAATAATTTTTACGCTATTTGGATTTGTATTAACCTCAACCATTATCGGCGCCATAATAGGCATTCCGTTTATGCTACTTGGGATTTCATTATTGTCTCTTTTCGGAAAACTCCTATTTTCAAAAAACAAGCCTATGGCTCATTAAGTGTCGGAAGTTATACGAACGACCAAAGAAAAATCCCGCAATATTTAAAACCTATAGATTCTAGAAATAGATAGCAGAAATAAGAGGGCAGAAAGTAGGAAACAAAAAAATAACGCAGTAGTGAGGATAAAGATGAAGATACTATTCATTTGCATAGTTATACTGGTGATAATAGTGATATTTCTGAAAAAAGCAGATGCCAATCAGAAGAAAATTCTATTTCAGAAAAAGATTTAAATGAAACATTTAAAAAACTTAATGACGATAGAAAAGAATCTTCAAAATTAGAAAATGAATTTAAAACTTTTCTTAAGGAAAACGATCAAACCCCAGCATTTATATTAAACTTAAGAACCCCTCATAAAGACAAATCGCTTCAAGATTTACTTGACTTATATTTTAATATGCTAGGAAAAATAAATGATGAAAAATCAAATAAAAATTATGAAAAAATGATTATGTATGCACAAATGAGTCTTGGGTTAATAGAACCTCTTATCATTAGTGAAAAGGAAGAATATGGGGCATTTAATCTCTCGACCATACCAGCATTGGAATTTGTATTGCCTCATTATGCAGTAAAAAATTTAAAGGGACAAATTAAAAATATTGAAGAGATAGTCAACCACTTTCCTGAATTATCACCCTGGAGAGACGATGTTGAAAAAGCAAAAGAAATGACAAAAATTGCTTCAACACTCTATAAGCACATAAAAGAAAATCCTGGAACTATACAAAAAAATCTTAAAAAAGAAATCAGTTATGATAACGGAAAACTAATTGCAAACACCTTATACTATATGGAATTAAATAAAAAAATTCAAAAAGAAAAATACAATAATACTTATAAACTTTTTGTTATTGAAAGTAACTCCTAATATAGGCTGGGTAATTCGGATTTATCTTAAATGGGGCGGGATATTTCACATAAAATAAGTATGGTAGTTGTGTTTGCTACGAAGGAGCGTTCGGAACCCGACTTGTGCATTCAGAAGGGTGAGATACGCAAGGGCGACAGTACTGGGAGACCCTGGTCCTGAGAGTAAATACAACTGACATACCCTATAAATAAAGCTTTGCAACAATTTCACCAATAGGTTTTAAACTTTTTTTCCTTTAGTCCTTGCCGTTAGTAACCTGTGACTTGTCACCTGTGTCCTGTGACCTCCGGCCTCTATGGCCGGTTTTTATTATTGCGATTCTAAAATCTTTGTATTCCATATTCAGAATAAATTTGACAATTATTATGCTTATAGGAAAAGTTATCATACCGCCAAAAAACCCGCCTATATCCTTAATTTCTTCAATGCTAAAGCCAAGTATAACATTTAGGAGAATACCGGAAAGTATGCCAAAACCCACAACCGCCACAATGCTGTAGATAAATAACCGCCATACCACACTCCACCATACTTTAAGCGTTATTATCCAATCGGGCTCTAAAATTTCCATTTCATCATTCATAAAAACTCCTGTAACAACGAGAAAAAAATAATATGTGAATACGATGATAAGTAAAAAGTAATTTCTCTATTATATTTAGGCTTTCCCTTCTCATAATTAACTCTCTGAACTATCCATTGTTTTCTAACCGTAGATTACGCAAAACCAGTTACAAACAGGTCACCAGTTATCTAATTCCATATTTTCATGTTTCCATATCTCCGTTGTTTGTTTTCACTTTTATCCGTATCAACTTATTACCATAAGGGTGGTGGTTAAAACTCGCCCATTAAAATCTGTTCCAATTCTAGTCGCACTTGAGTTTTCTTTTCAACTTCATCTCTGATTTTGTTTATAAGCTCAAATACATCTTTCGCCGTGGCATTTCCTTTATTAATAATAAACCCCGCATGCTTTTTTGAAACCTCGGCATCGCCGATTCTAAGCCCTTTAAGGCCGCAACTGTCTATTAATCTTGAGGCATAATCATTTTTCGGCCTTTTAAATACGCTTCCCGCCGAGGGATAATCCAAAGGCTGTTTTTTATCTCTCTGCCGTAGAATATCTTCCCGCGTATTTAATAATTCTTCTTTGTCGGTTTTTTTAAGTAGAAACTCAGCGGATAAAATAATCAATTTATCCAAACCCTCAACTTTTCTATAAAAATATTTAACATCAGATTTTTTAAAAACGGATACTTCGCCAAAAACATTCATTACCTTAAAACTTATAAGACTATCAAAAACCTCTTGGCCGAAAGCTCCCGCATTCATAAATACCGCTCCGCCCACACTGCCCGGAATGCCGGAAGTTTTTTCAAGCCCGCCAAGACCTTTTTTTACCGTTAATCCTATAAAATCATCCCATAAAACTCCGGCTGAAACTGTAGCAATATTATCAAAAATTTCAATCTTATTCAGTTTGTCGGTTGAAACAACTATGCCTCGCAAGCCTTTATCGCTTATCAAAACATTTGTAGTTTGGCCAAGAATGGTTATAGGAAGTTTTTCGTTATGACAATAAGCGATAAGATTTTTAAAGTCATCTTCACTTTCGGGATAAGCTAAAAAATCTATCAGCCCGCCTATTTTATAGCTTGTAAATTTTTTAGCGGAAACATTCAATAGACAATCAAAAGGAAATTTTTCTTTTATGGCAGAATAATCAAGATTCATTTTAGGTTTAGTACAAGAAGCAAGAGGCCAGAAACAAGAAGCAAGACTTGTAAGGAAATTCCTTATACATCTGACCTCTTATATCTGATCTCTGACATCTATTCTCTTTTATTTCTCAAGGACTGTTTTAATTTTTTTAAATGCCCAATCAATTTCTTCTTTGCTTATTATGAGAGGCGGAGCAAACCTTATTACATTTTGATGAGTCTCTTTACAAAGAAGCCCCATTCCCATTAATTCTTCACAGAATCTTCGCGCTCCGCCCGACTCGGGTTTAAGTTCAAGGCCGATTAATAAACCTTTTCCTCTTATCTCTTTTATATACTTAGTATCAATGGTTTTGAGTTTATCCATAAAATAGTTTCCGATTTCATTGGATTTCTCAATCAGATTCTCATCATCAAGAACCTTTAAAGCTGTTCTGGCAACTGCACAAGCCAGAGGATTGCCGCCGAAAGTGCTTCCATGATCGCCGGGATTAAAAACGCCGAGAATTTCTTTTGAAGAGACAACAGCCGAAATAGGCATAATACCGCCGCCCATAGCTTTTCCCAAGATGAGCATATCGGGTTTTATATTGTCGTGGTCTGAACAGAATTTCTTACCCGTTCTGCCAAAACCGGTCTGTATCTCGTCGGCCACAAGCAATACTTTATTCTCTTTGCATATCTCATACGCCTCTTTAAGATAACCCTTGCGAGGGATTATAATTCCCGCTTCCCCCTGAATAGGTTCAACAAGAAAAGCGACCGTATTGGGATTAATGGCTTTCTTTAAATCCTCTATATCTCCGTAAGAAACAACTCTAAATCCCGGAGTATACGGGCCAAAACCCTCTTTGTATTGCTGTTCCGTGGAAAAACCCACAATCGTAATGGTCCTGCCGTGGAAATTATTGCTGCAAACAATTATTTCCGCTTTATCTTCCTGCACGCCTTTGACATTATAGCCCCATTTTCTAACGGCCTTTATAGCTGTTTCAACAGCCTCAGCTCCGCTATTCATCGGCAATGTCATTTCATAACCCGTAAACGCGCAAAGCTCTTGAAAAAAAGGCCCTATTTGGTCATTATTAAAAGCTCGTGAAGTAAGGGTAAGTTTTTTTCCTTGCTCAATAAGGGTATTTACTATTCTAGGATGGCAATGACCGTGATTTAAAGCTGAATAAGCGCTAAGCATATCCATATACTTATTGCCTTCCGGATCATAAACCCAAACTCCTTTGCCCTTGGATATCACCATAGGAAGCGGATGATAATTATTGGCTCCATAGGTTTCAGCCAAACCTATAAGTTTATCGCTTAAAGTCTCTGTTTTGTTTTCCATAAATTTACCTCCAGCAAATTAACTACAAGTTTCATGCCATAGTGCAGCGACAAATTAATTCTGCAATATGGAGCAATTTTACCCCGTGGGTTGCTGCGTAACTTCTGGCGCGGTAACATCTAGAGCATCCCACGGGGTAAAGACACTGGGATGGTTGCAAAACTACTTTGTCAAGACAATAGTGTACATGACAAGCAATGCTACCTAAGCTGTTACCGCATAAAAAATTTACTTTTCAGCCAAATTTTCCGATGCGGGAAAATTTATTCTTGACTCGCGCTTCTTATCTTTATTTTTAAAACTTTATGCCTAATCCCATTTGCGCTCCGCTATTGCCGTGAAACATGCTATAAGCGCCGAAGAGATATGTAAACGGAAACGGAATTATTTTAGCGCCGATTGTCATTCTTGATTTTCCGGTTGAAGCATCCACGCCATCAGGCAAAGTTGGAACATTTTCAATTTCAAGTTTTGTTTTATCATAACCCAAACCGACAAATGGTTTTATTATCGGCAAATCAAAAGAAGCGGAAACATCAAAGGAATAATGATTGCCTTTGAAATAGTCATATTTTATCGTATCGTAAAAAGCCGAAACCATAATATCGGGAATAAATTTGGCTATTCCGCTTTTGTGCACTCCGTATCTTAAACCGCCGCCGATTATGCTAAGCCCTGATACGCTTAATCCCCTAGCCGCAATATCCATCCCGATTACGGGAATAGCGGCTGAAACCTGAACGGAAGGAAGTCCGAAGGCATTAACATCCGCATTCTTAAGTATAAGATTATCGCTATTTGGCTTAAATTGCACCACCGCGCCAAGACCAATATCAAAACCGGGAAAACCTAAAGTTCTGCCTGAATTAAAATCAGCTCCGCCTATAAGTCCGCCTAAATCCTCAACAAATGGTTTAAGCAACTGTTGAGTGGCATTTTTTTTAAAATCCTCAAAGGGATCCGCCCATACACCACTTGAAAAAACCATTAAAGAAAGAACAAATACTGACATCATTTTCAGACTTCTTTTCATACCAGCCTCCATTAACTGCAATTGAAATCAAGATAAAGTTCAATCAGGATACATAATCCATGGATCTTTATCTTTTTTTTGTATTTTTGCTATTTTCTTACTTCTGACTTCTTACCTCTTATTTCTAACTATTATTATCGCAAAAATTTAAACAAATACAAAGGGATTTGATTCGGATTTGATTCGGCTAAGAACGCAATTACATGGTTGCCGCTTTGCGATGGCTTTTAAAACTCTTTATGATTATCGACCACTTGGCAAACTTTTGTTTCATCGTTAGCCTTGCCATCGCGGGACTTGTGGAAGGAAGAACTTGATATTTAATATTTTTAAACTGAGTGTCAAATAATAACGGCAAAACAATAATAACGGCAAAACTCGCTTTACATATTCATCCTGCGCTTTTTTTCCATTAAAGAAAATAAATTTAATGCTCGGATATGCCGTAAAAAAAGATTTGAAATCATTCATTTGTATTGTTTTGGTTTTTATGGATGAATCAAGACTGCCATTCCTTTCGCAAGATTTAAAAACATCCCATAAAGCCAAACCGTTTTCCTTTAATAACTCTTTTTTAAGCTTATAACTTGCGTCGGACTTCATATTTAACAATTTACCCATAATAAACCAAAAGGCATTACGCTTATTGGCATAATATTGATTGGCCGCCAAAGACTCATTGCCGGGAAAAGTTCCCAGAATAAGAGTTTGCGGTTTTCCCCCCACAATAGGCGGAAAACTTTTTTTTTGTAATTTCATTTTCAACCTTAAATTCATCCGCATTTTGAAACAAAATAATAAAAAATACCAATGTAATATTTTGCTGCTATTTCACCATATTTTGATTGCCAAATCAAAAATTCAAACAACCAAACCTATTACACCTCGGAGGTGTAATAGGTTTTTAGGGATTTACGATTAAAGATTTATATAATTAGGTGTATGGCAAACAATTTCCTTCCTCTAAACGCTCAAGATATGAAAAACCTCGGCTGGGATTATATTGATATTGTCTTGGTCACAGGCGACGCGTATGTTGACCATCCAAGCTTTGCCATGGCGGTAATAGGCAGAGTTCTTGAATCCAAAGGCTATAGAGTTGCCATACTTGCCCAGCCAAAATGGAAATCATGTTCGAATTTCAAAATTTTTGGACAACCGCGACTTTTCTTTGGAATATCGTCGGGCAATATGGATTCTATGATAAACAAATATACCCATAATAGAAAAATTCGCGACGAAGACGATTATTCTCCCGGAGGAAAACCCGGACTAAGACCTGACAGAGCAACTATCGTCTACAGCCAGCGAGCGAAAGAAAGCTATAAAAACACGCCGATAATTTTAGGCGGTATTGAAGCGGGAATGAGACGATTCGCTCATTATGATTATTGGTCGGATAAGGTGAGAAAAAGCATATTGCTTGATTCTAAGGCCGATATGCTTATTTATGGCATGGGCGAAAAAACCATAATTAAAATTGCAAAACTTCTATCAGACGGCGCTAAAATACGGGATATAAGAGATATCCGCCAAACAATGTATTCATTAGGCAAGAGCGAAACTAAAAACGACCAAGGCTATGCTCATCAAACGACCAAATTTGACAATTCCGTTCTCTTACCAAGTTTTGAAGAGGTTTCGTCGGATAAAATAAAATTCTCAAAGGCAACACGCATCATTTATGAAGAGAGCAATCCTTACAATGCCAAAACATTGATTCAATTTACAGAAAATCAAGCTATTGTTCAAAATCCGCCGGATTTTCCGATTTCAACAAAAGAAATGGACTTCATATATGATTTGCCTTATCAAAGACTGCCTCATCCGTCTTACAGTGAAAAAATCCCCGCTTATGAAATGATAAAAAATTCCATAGTCTCTCATAGAGGTTGTTTCGGCGGCTGTTCTTTTTGCTCGCTAACGCTTCATCAGGGACGGATTATTCAATCCAGAAGTCAAAAATCCATAGAAAAAGAAATCTTGAATATCATTGCGTCAAATAAAAAAGAGACTGTAATTTCGGATATAGGCGGCCCCACGGCGAATATGTATAAAATTAATGCTAAAGATATCAAACTATGCAAGCTCTGCAAAAAACTTTCCTGCATTTATCCCGTCATATGCCAAAATTTAAATATTGATTTCGCGCCGCTTTTAAAACTTTTAAAAACCGCTCGAGAGATTCCAAAAATCAAAAAGGTTTTTGTCGCCAGCGGAATAAGGATGGATTTGGCTTTGCTTTGTGAAAAATATATCAATGAGATAGCGAAATTTCATACCTCCGGCCATCTTAAAACAGCGCCGGAACATATTTCAGGCAAAGTACTCGAAATAATGAAAAAACCCTCAAAAGAGGGTTTTATAAACTTCGCGGAAAAATTTAAAAAGGCCAGCCTCGCTGCAGGCAAAGAACAATATATCCTTCCCTATTTCATATCTTCCCATCCGGGCTGCGCGTTAGAAGATATGGCTCAGCTCGCCATTTTTTTAAAAGAAAATAATTATCGCCCAAGGCAAATAAATGATTTCCTTCCCGCTCCGATGGAGCTTTCAACTTCAATATATTATACGGGGCTTGATCCCTTTACCTTAGAACCAATATTTACGGCAAAAGGAGACGGTGAGAGAAAAATGCAAAGGGCATTACTCCAATATTTCAAACCTGAAAATAAGAAATTAATACTCAAGGCTTTACAAAAAATGAAGTTCAGAAAACCTATATCACGATATCTCAAACTCCTTCGATAAAACGCAAAGGGCGCAGAAAAACTGTAGCGCAAAGCAAAGTTCTAATTTTTAAAAGTTTAAATTTTTAATTTATTTGGAGTACCGAGTATAACACTGATTTGACATATTTTCGTATCAACTTATCACCGTATTTTACTTTGCGCTTTCAATATCGCTTCCGTTTATACCTGCCGTTTTTATCCGCGTTCTCCGCGATAGTTTTGCGCTCTTTGGATTTGTTAAGAAAATTAAAATAATTTTTCTTCGCCTGAAAGAAGTTGAATTATTTCTTTGCCATAAAGGTTTGTTTTAATCGGCAGGAAACCTTCTATTTTGATAAGCTCATCCATATTTTTAGGATTGCGGTAAGCTATTTTTTCAAGAATTTCCCCTTCTATTATAACTTCCGAAAGCGTATTTCTTTTTTTCGCTGTTTCTATTCTCCAGCGTTTAAGTTTTTTAATTCTCTCTTTGACCTTTTGATAATATTCCATCTTTTCCTGACTGATAACCACTCTTTTGGGAATAGTTACGGTTTTTTCTTCTAAACCGCGTTGTATGGCATCTTGAATCCACCTTGCATGCACATTGTAAACATACCTTGTTATGCCTTTGTACTCCTGAAGGTTGGTCAAAGCATGATTTGGGCTTTTTGAAAGCCTTATCATAAGATCTTCGGATATTATTTTAAAGGAGGGAACATTCAATTTGGAAGCTGTTTTTTCTCTGGCGCAATATAACTCTTTCAAAACAGCTAAGCTTAACATATTTAGATTTTTTGACATTCCGTACGAAAGATAGCCGTTTCTGTCAAACTTGGATTCCTGAGGCTCTAATGTGGTTAGTTTCACGAATTCTTCCGTTATTTCATCAAGAAAATCACTTTTTGTCAGTTTTGAATGAAATATATCTCTCAATTTCTTAAGATAGCGAACATCATTAATGGCATAATCAAGCATTTCTTTGGATAAAGGTCTTGCTCCCCAATTCGCCTTTTGGAACTTTTTATTCAGCTTTACACCAAAATATTCGCTTACCATGCCATCAAGCCCGCATTTGCGTATTCCCATATATTTTGCCGCAAGCATTACATCAAAAATATTGCGTATATTGGTTTTAAAAGCAAGTTTTAGGGTTTTTATATCCGATTCGGCTGAATGAAAAATTTTCTCAATATTTCTATCCACCAATAGAATCTCAAAAGATGTTATATCCACTTTTAAAGTATCCACAATGGCCTGAATATTTTCCGCGGCTATTTGTAAAAGGCATAAACTGCCTTTGTACGCGAAAAGACTATTGGATTCAGTATCAATTGAAATATATTTCTTTGAGCGAAGTTTGTCTATGAGCTGTTCAAATGAAGGCTGGGTATCCACAAAGATATAAGGCATGACAATATGATAACATATTAGGCGCTTGGGGCCCGCTGAAAAACCCCATATTTATACCCAAAAAGTTCAAAATTATGAAAAAATTGGAATATATAGCCTTTTTCAAACCTTATAATATCTTATCACAGTTTACCGAGAAACATGGGCATCCCTCGCTTAAAAACTATGCTTTTCCCGCAGGAGTTTATCCCGCCGGCAGACTTGATTCAGACACCGAAGGATTGCTTATACTTACAAATGACGGCCAATTCCAAAATCGGGTGTCAAATCCCAAATTTAGCAAAACAAAGACTTATTTTGTTCAGGTTGAAAAAATCATTGATAATTCGGCTATTCGCGCTTTGGAAAAAGGACTTATATTAAAAGACGGGCCAACACTGCCCTGTTCAGCAGAAATAATAGCTGAACCCGTCCTTCCTTTAAGGAATCCTCCCATACGCTCAAGAAAAACAGTTCCGACTTCATGGGTAAAACTGATAATTAAAGAAGGGCGCAATAGACAAGTTAGAAGAATGCTGGCAAATGTCAATTTTCCCGCGCTAAGGCTTATTAGATATGCCATAGAAAATGTGACAATAGAGGGACTTAAACCCGGAGAATGGCAAAATTTAACACAAGAAGAAATAAAGGGGTTCAGCGATACAGCGCGACAGTGATACAGTGTGACAGTTGTTGTTACTGGTGACTGGTGACTTGCCTGTCCCGCCGAAGGCGGGATAACTTGAGACTTATTTTGCCGGAGGCAAATTTATGATACCACCGAGAATTGGATTTATAGGCATGGGAATAATGGGCAATGCTATGGCCAAAAACATATTGAAAGCCGGCTATAATATCACCGTTTATAATAGAGATAGGCTTAAAACCAAAGAATTTTGGGATATCGGTTGTGATATTGCAATTACTCCGAAAGATTTAGCTCAAAAAACAAATATTGTCATTACCATGGTCACGGATATCGCAGCTATGCGCAATATAATTGAAGGACCGATTGGAATATTTGAAGCCGATTCACTGAACTTAACACTCATAAATATGAGCACCGTATCCGTCCAGTATACAAAGGAACTTGCGTATAATTGCCTCAAAAAAAGAATTAAATTCATAGATTGTCCCGTATCAGGTTCAAAACTTCAAGCGGAGGAGGCCAAACTTATACTGCTTGCCGGAGGCGATAAAGAAGAAATTGAAAAAAATAAAAAACTATTGCTGACAATGGGGAAATCCGTAGTCTATGCAGGAAATCACCCAAATGGGACCGCTCTTAAGCTCTGTATAAATCTTATAGTGGCTCAGCTCACAAGCGCTTTATGTGAATCTTCCGTCTTAGCTGAAACTCTGGAGATAGACCCACAGCTTATTTTCAATGTTTTAGACGAAAGCGCGGCTCTTAAATGCAATTACTTTAACTTAAAAAAACAAAACATCCTTCAAAAAGATTATCCCCCCGCTTTTGCGCTAAAAAACATGTTAAAAGATCTTAGATTTATAATTGAAGAATCCAAAATAAAAAAACAGCAATTGCCTATAACAGAAAGCCTTGAGAAACTTATGCATAAATCTTATAATACGGGTAAAGCGAATGAAGATTTGACAGCCATAGCCGAAACTCTAAAGGATTATTATAAAGAATAAATTGGTGAAAAAAATGAAATTAAAAGACCGAATAAAGATTGATCTCAAAAAGCCGCTTTGGAAATTTGTTGTATTGTTTTTTTTATTCACAGGGCTATATCTTATATTTATCGCGAATAACCATTTTCTTAAAAATGATGCTTGTTCTTCTTGTTCCGGCTGTAAATAAAACAACAAGAGAAAACTTCAAGACTCTAATTTCGGATCCTACACTCCACCTTGCCATTCAAAAGGAAACTATTATGAATTTGCTTAAAGAAGTTCTTAAACATGAAGTTTTTCCCGCTACGGGATGCACCGAACCCGCGGCTATAGCTTTTTGCGCGGCCAACGCCGCAAAACTTATGGATGAGGAAATAATTAAAGCCGAAATAAAAATGGATGCCGGCACCTATAAAAACGGTCTGGCGGTAACTCTGCCTAATGCCAACGGAGAAAAAGGGAATCTTCTCGCAGGAGCTTTGGGCATAATTATAAAAAAACCCACTTTAAAAATGGGGATTCTCCGGCATATAAACGAAAAAATATTAAACGACGCAAAAAAAATGGTAAATTCCAAAAAAATAAAATTAATTTTGGATGATACAAAAAACGGCATTTATATTGAAGTGAATTTGAAAACAAAAAATCATAAATCAACTTGCATCATATCTTCAAGCCACAATAATATAACCCTGTTAAGCAAAGATAAAAAAATATTCATCAAACAAAAATCTGTAAAAACGGATAAATCCAGGCCATATAAAATCGTTCTAAAGAAAAAATTAATCACAGACTTATTTGACATTGCGGAAAAGCTTAATGTTAAAGACGCTGAATTTATAAAAAAAGGCATAACAATGAATTTGGAGGCTTCAAAAGAAGGGCTTAAAATAAAAAAAGTAGGCTATTATGTTAAAGATCTCATAAGCAAAGGATATTTAAAAAAAGATGTATTCTCCGACGCAAGAATGACAACATCGTCGGCTACGGACGCGAGAATGGCCGGAACTTCAGTGCCGATAATGTCCAGCGGTGAAAGCGGAAATCAGGGAGTTGTAGCCATTTTAGTCCCCTATCTTGTCGGCAAAGCCTTCAAAGTTAAAGAAAAAACAGTTCTAAAAAGTATCGCTCTCTCTCACCTTGTAAATGCTTATATTAAAACCTTTACGGGCGAATTATCTCCGATATGCGGCTGCGCGGTAGCCGCCGGTGTGGGAGCCGCGGTGGCTATTGTCTATCAACTTAATGGCAAAGATATAAAAGCCGCTACTTTAGCCATAAATAATGTCATAAGCGATATAGGCGGCATGCTTTGCGACGGCGCTAAAAGCGGCTGCGCTTTAAAAGTGGCATCATCTTCCGATTCAGCCATTCGCGCGGGTTATATGGCGGTTAATCATGAAGGCATAACGGAAGTTGAGGGTTTTATAGGAAAAACCGCAGAAGACACCATAAAAAATATAGCGTATATCTCCAATAAAGGCATGGATAAAGTTGATAAGATAATATTGGAAATAATGGCGCAAAAAAATATCACTTAACAAAGCTCATAAGCGCGAAATTTGGCGACTGGCAACTGGCCTGTCCCGCCTCTATGGCGGGATGACTGGTGACTTGTAACTTGTGACCTGCGACTGTTGACTGGCAACTGGCATGTCCCGCCTCTATGGCGGGATGACTGGTGACTGGTGACTGGTGACTGGTGACTATTTTTTTCGAAGAAAAAAATTATGGACTCTTATAGCGTCATACTTAAAAATTCCGATGAAGAAAGATTGAAAATCCAGAACTTTCTTAAAGATTATTATTCTTTTGACGAAGAAAAAACCTTAGCTTTTCTAAAGCAATCGCCGGGATTTTTAAGTGAAAATAAGACTATAGAAAAGGCGGAAGAAATTTATAAAAAAGCAAAAGAAAAAAACCTGCAAACCCTGATAATCAACGATAAAGATATCCCTCAACCGCCAAAGCCATTGTCTTTAGAAAAAATGGAAATAAAAACCTCCGGTTTTTTTTATATCGCAAAATCAATCAAAGAATATCTTTCTTTTGAAAAAATAAATATGATTGCAACAGGAATAATAAGTGAAGAATGCCCTGAAACTTCTACAAATAACCTTTCTTTCACCCTCCAAGAAATAATAGAAAAACTATTGAATATAAAAAAAACAGAAGATTCCGCAAGCGTAGCTAAAGTAAATACGCGAAAAGAACTTATATTCTATATGGATATTTTTCTAAGTGAAAGCCCTTACAGACTAAGAATAAAGCACGACAATCTTGACTATTCTTTTCTTGAAAAAGAAAAATCGTACTCAAGCCTTGAAAATTTTAAAATCTTGCTTAATAAATTCGCGGCCTTATCCCTTAAAGCCATTAAAAACAAAACCACAAATGCCATTTTGAATAAAGAGCCTTTATCAAGTTTCATTTATGATTCCATAGATTCCTATGAAAAAGAAATTATATGGCTTAATATTGTTGCTAGTGTAGTGCGTCGTAAATAACTTGACATTTACTATTTACGCATCTTGCGTCGTGGTTTTAACCCCGCGGGTTTTTTCTACAACCAAGTTTACCCAACCCACGGGGTAAAAACAAGCATTTAAATGTAAAGAAGTGT
>JAKLQJ010000055.1 GCA_022013385.1 Elusimicrobiota bacterium | reverse complement strand
TGACATCCCGCCGCATGGCGGGAGCATAGCCTTGAAACCTTACCCAACCCCGCGGGAATCCTTTGTAGAAAAACAAAGAAGCATAACGGCTGCCCACGGGGTTCTTGCCACTCTGCAGCTACAAAACAACAAACTGTTACACTTTGAAATTCCTGTACCTTCATTTAGGCAGAGCAAGCCGTTGGCCGTTTTGATGGACATAGTACGTGACATCCCGCCGCATGGCGGGAGCATAGCCTTGAAACCTTACCCAACCCCGCGGGAATCCTTTGTAGAAAAACAAAGAAGCATAACCCTACCACTTACTTATGGCACTGTAAGCGCCATCATGAATACGCTTCGCAAGTAGGTGGTAAGGGTAACGGCTGCCCACGGGGTTCTTGCCACTCTGCAGCTACAAAACAGCTAAACTGGTACACTTTGAAATTCTTATACATATATTTACATGTGACTTGTTGCTTGAGACTTGTGACAAAAAGGTGTAATCACCTTTTTACATCCACTCTTGAATTCTTTTTGCTATTTTATTAGATGAAATTCCCAAATGTTCATAAAGTTCTTCCGGCTTGCCTTGTTCGACATAAACATCGCCGATGCCCATATTAAAAACATCCGCTTTAATGGAATTGGCATTAAGCCACTCAAGAATTGAAGAGCCGAATCCGCCCATTAAAACATTGTCTTCAATCGTTACAATTCTATTTGAAAGCGCCAGCGCTTCTTTAATTAAACCGCTATCTAAAGGTTTTACAAATCTCATATCGGCAACACCGGCATCAATCCCGTTTTCTTTAAGCAGTTTCGCCGCTTCAAGCGCCGGATAAACCCTATTGCCTATGGCAAGAATATTTATATCATTTCCTTTTTTCAACCATTCACCCGCGCCAAGTTTATATGACTTAAATTTATCGCTTATTTCCACGCCCACTCCTTTTCCTCTGGGATAACGAATCGCCACAGGCTTATTTAAAGTCAAGGCGGTTTTAAGGGCATTCCTCAATTCATTTTCGTTTGAAGGCGCCATAAAAACCAAATTTGGCAATATCCGCAAAAAACTCATATCAAAAACTCCGTGATGAGTCGGGCCATCGTCGCCTACAATGCCGCCTCTGTCCATAACCATTATAACCGGAAGTTTCTGCAAACATACATCATGCATAATTTGATCAAAAGCTCTCTGCATAAATGTTGAGTAAATATTTACTATGGGTTTGAGTCCTTCAGCCGCAAGTCCGGCCGCGAATGTTATGGCATGCTCTTCAGCTATGCCCACATCAAAATAACGATTTGGATATTTATCCCTAAAAGCGTCAAGCCCGGTTCCTTCCGGCATGGCGGCAGTGATAGCCACAATCTTCTTATCTTTATCGGCAAGCTCTATGATAGCATCGGAAAAAACCTTGGTAAAAGACGGCGCGCTTCCGGGCTTCCCATTAAGCTCTCCGGTCTCAACATCAAAACTCCCGGCGCCGTGAAATTCAGTAGGTTCCATTTCGGCGGGTTCATAACCCTTTCCTTTTTTTGTAACCACATGCAATAGCACAGGCCCTTTCACTTCTTTTAAGCGATTAAAAACCTCAACCATCTCCTTTATATTATGGCCGTCTATAGGGCCAAAATAAGAAATTCCCATTTCTTCAAAAATCATTCCCGGAAAAAACATAGCTTTTGTCCGTTTTGCTATTTTAAAAGCGTTTTTTCCCCATGATTTGAATCTACTAAGAAAAACCTCTAACTTTTTTTCGGTATCTTGAATGGTGCCGGGAGCGATAATTTTCGCGAGTATCTTGCCGAGCATTCCTTCCCTGCGCGAAATAAACATTTGATTATCATTTAAAACTATCAGCATATTCGTCGAAAGATGGCCGATATTCTGCATCGCTTCCCATGACATTCCCCCTGTCATGCATCCGTCTGAAACGACAGCCACCACTTTATAATCGGCATTGAGTCTGTTTCTTGCCTCAGCCATTCCGCAAGCGGCCGAAAGCGCCGTTGAAGCGTGGCCGGCGCCAAAAGCGTCATACTTGGATTCGTCCCTTTTTAAAAATCCGGAAATACCGCCTTTTTGACGAAGAGTATTAAATTTTTTAAGTCTGCCGGTAAGTATTTTATGAGCATAGGTTTGATGCCCCGTATCAAAAACAATCTTATCCTTAGGGGTATTGAAAACATAATGAAGAGCGACTATCAAATCGGTAGCGCCGAGGCTGGATGCCAAATGTCCGCCTGAACGGCTTATATTTTCAACTATAACCCCCCTTATTTCAGCGGCTACGCGGGGAATATCTTCAATATTCAATTTCTTTAAATCCTTGGGGCTTTTTATATTAGGCAATAATTCCATTTGATAAAACTCCTGCCTTATTTATCGCGCTTCATAATAAAATCGGCTATTTCATGCAATACTTCTTTTGCTTTAGCGCTGCCGCTCACTTTATCAAGTTCTTCATGAGCTTTAGAAATAAGCGAAGCGGCATGAATATTTGACTCTTCAATGCCAAACAAAGAAACATAGGTAAGTTTTTTATTTCTCGCATCGCTTCCCTTTTTACCGAGTTTCTTTTTGTCGCCCACAATATCAAGCACATCATCAACTATCTGAAAGGCTAAGCCTATACACCGGGCATAATTGGACAAATGTTTAAAATCTTTGAGCGAAGCCGAAGCCAAAACAGCTCCCATTTCAACGCTCGCGCAAATTAAATCGGCTGTTTTATGCAAATGTATATAATTTAGAAGCTTATCCGCGCGTTTCAAAAAAGTTTTACTCAAATGAACTGAACGCTTTTTTCCATGAAGAAAACCTTCGGCCTGAAGATCCGCCGTTTGTCCGCCAACCATGCCGCCGGCGCCGGCGTGTTTGGCCAAGATTCTCATGCAATCAAAAACATTTTTTTCTTTTATTTTTCCCGTTTCCGCATTATGTCCCAAAACGGTAAAAGCGTTGGTGAGCAAAGCGTCTCCCGCCAAAACCGCCAAAGCTTCGCCAAAAACTTTATGATTGGTGGGTTTGCCTCTTCTTAAATCATCATTGTCCAAACTTGGCAAATCATCATGAATGAGGGAATAGGTATGAATCATTTCAATAGCGCAAGCTGCCGGCAAAACATCTTCTTTTTTGCCGCCAAAGATTTCATATGTGGCGATTAATAAAACAGGCCTTAGCCTTTTGCCGCCGGCGCTTAAAGAGTATAGCATAGACTTTCGCAATATGGGCGGAACATCGTGCAAAACTTTTATAAACACCTTTAGCGCTTTATTTGTAACGGAAGTTCTTTCAATGAAGTGCTTTTTAATATTCATTGTCGCCAAATTATAGCAAAAATCAGTTGAGGGCGGATGTAAAAAGGCGTAAAAAGGCGCTTAAACCTTTTTGTCACAAGTCTCAGGCGACAAGTCGCATATAGATATAGAGTCTGTTCTCTGAATTCTCCCGCCACTACGGCCCTCCACTACGACTTCGGCGGGCAGGCATCGGCGGGTCTCTGCCACTGAATCTTCGGCAGACGCACCAATGTAGTAGTGGAGAGCGCCAAAGAAGTAATGGCGGAAAACTCTGAACTTTCTGTATTTACCATATAAATTGAAAACCAAATCTATGAGTTGCGCCTAGATTACCATAATCAACATAGGCATAATCAAGCCTAATCCCTTTTATAAAACTTCCTTTTTCGGTAAATCTGTCTAAATTCATTCCAATACCGCCTGAAACTTTTGCCCCTATATCTTTTTTTGTTTTGTATCCCATCCGAATTTGAAAAAGCCTAAGAATATCCATGTCAATTCCGATACTGTGGTAATAATCGTAATCAGCTTCTTTAACCGCATCGGAAATAACCGTAAAGACCATAATATCTTTAACGGTATGAAAATCTTTGGCAATGCCCGCGCGCAAAGTTTTAGGCAAAGAAGAGTCGTCGCTATAAAAATTTTGACTGCCTGAAATATTTAAAGCCGATGCTCCCAGATGAAAATGATGAGGCATAATAAACAAAATTCCCAAATCAAAAGTATAAGCCGAAGATGATAAATTATCTAATTTTTCATCTATGTACTTTATACTTCCGCCAAATGAAATTCTATAAGCTTTAGGGCGGTACTCCTGAACAATATCCACTTTAGTCCAGCCGGGTGTAATCACCATGGGATCAAGTTGGCCGATATCTTCGCGAAAATGAGGAAATGATTGGGCATAAGATAAAGCCAGAAGCCTATGCGATGAACCTGTGTTTCCTATTATCATGTCATTCTTATCGTAAGCCACAATATCGCCGCTGTTTAAAACGGAATAACCTAATCCAATAGTTCCAAATTTAAATCGATAAGCCGCGGCAACATATTCCTGGTTTATTCCGCATATATATTGATTATGACTTCCGGAAAAAGAAGAGTAAGTCAAAAGGCCGAGCCCCGCAGGATTAAACAATATGGAATCGGGACTAATCATGGCGGTATATGATTGTCCGAGAGAGGCGGGTATAACAGCAATCGGAATTTTAAGAAAATTAGCGGAAGTGGTTCCCGCGGAAGAAGCAAATAGATTTCCATTAAAGCAAAGAAAAAACAGCAAAGCGAAAATCCGTTTTGTGAAAAATCCGACTAAATTATGATTATCCGGTTTACGCATAGTGAGTTTAAAGTTCAAAGTTTAGAGTTTAAAGTTCAAAGTTTAGAGTTTAAAGTTCAAAGTTTAGAGTTTTCCGCCATTTTATTAATTACCCTTTACTATGTTTTCTGACCTCTAATTTCTAAACAAAAGGGCGTACTGCTTTTTTATAGTTTGTATAGAACATATATATTATACAGTAACAGCGCGACAAATCAATAAACAAAATGTTACAAAAAACGAGCCTATGGCTCAACAAGTGTCGCGAGTTATACGAACGACCAAAAAATGAAACTATGTTTCATCCCGCCACTACTGCTTCGGCGGGCAAGAAAGTGCCGAAAACTCTGTGAACGGCCAAAAAACGAGCCTATGGCTCATCCCGCCATTAAGGCGGGACAGGCAAGTGTCGGAAGTTATACAAACAACGAACCTATGGTTCCCACATACTTCGTTGGGGACAGGTCCCGCCTATGGCGGGATCGGGAGCTATGCAGACGACCGAACGGCCAAAAAAACAGCCCCCGCAATAATAATTACGGGGGCCGCTTTATTAATAATGGTTTATCTCACCAATTGTACCAATCAATAAACTCATCCCACTGGGTTTCAACCGCCCATTTAAGAACATTGTAGGAAGAGTCTGTTGAATAATTCGGCATATATACCGCCAAGCCATAAGCATTATCATACTTGTAGCCGGAGGTTTTATTATATGTTATGAGGCTATCATCCATAAACTTGAGAAGATCATTGCTTTTCTTGATGAATCCTTCATCATTGGCATTTTGAGCCGCGAGCTGAATGAAGTGATAAATATCCTTATTGCTGGAATAATAGAATTTTTGCGCGCTGTCTTTAGCCTTCACAATAGCTTTTTGTTCATTCGCATTCATAGCGGTTTTTATCCAATCATCCATAAGCGGAACAAACTTATTAAAAGCCGCGGTATTTATTGATGACTGCGTGCCGCTTCTACGCAGGCCGGCATAATGCCCTATATAAGAATCCACGGTCGCTTTGGTAAGTTCGGCCGCGCTCATATTGGGATTATTTACCAAAGGCCCGAGAAAAGTGTCATATGTGTAACCATCAGCGGGTTCTGTCTCTTCTGAAGCTACAACATAATCAGTATAATCTTTCACCTCATAAGCCACTTCGGCCATTTGCATAAGACAGGCATCCATTGCAAGAATATTTATCTTGCCCATTTTTTCCAAAGCCAGTCTAAGTTCGGGGGTCGTTATATGATTTTTAGTTTCATCATCATATGAAATTCCTCTGATAGCTTCAAACTTAATGTCCTTATTCCAGCCGCTACCATGATTCCAAACTACCAGCATATAATTTTGAGCCGGAAACTTTTCCATTGACCATTGAGCAAAATCAACTAAATGGTTCCAGTCGCCCATATTGCTTTTGGCTATTTCCATTAAAACGGGCGAAGTGATGGCGGATTTGTTATTGTCCTTTTTAATGAGATACCTTCGTGAACCTGTCCAATCGCCGTCGGCGGCGGTAAATCCTTTAATCCTTCCTAATTCGACAACAATATTGACTTCATAGCTTGAACCTATCATTTCCATTTCGTTTACATCGCTAAGTCCATAACCTTCAAGATTGTTTTTCGCGTTTGCAAAAACCATAACCGTCCATTTCTTGGCCGATTTTTTATCAAGCGACGGTATGGGAATTATTCCCGCATCGGGATTAATAGCTTTAATTTGTTTAACTATTTCTGATGTGCTTCCGTTTTGGTCAAATGTAATACTGCCTTCCAAAGCGAAAACATTCGCTGTGAAAAACATTATCGCAACCAAAACACCGAATAACTTAACTGGCTTCATTAAGACCTCCTCATAGACTTCCGTTTGGTTTGAACTGCGCTTCATTAAGATTATACTAATAAAAGGTTTGAGGCAAGTCAAGTTAATTCTGCTAATTCTTAACTCAAATTCTTATTCAATTCGTACCCAATTCGCTGCAACCCAAGACTTGGCATATCGCCAATATGCCGAAATCTGATAGAATCTTAGAAAAAGAAAATAGAGAATAGAGAAAACAGAGGAAAAAAGTATTGAAGAAACTCATTAAAACCCTCTCCCCTGCACCCTATACCCTGTCATTTTAATAGGAGATTTATGGACAACAGTCTTAAACTGTTCAATTTGAAGAATCTTTCAAATACCGCGATAGCCCTAAATAAAAATGAATTCAAAGCCAAAGTGTTTGAAAATTCTTTAACAGCCGCGCGGCATATTATCAAAAACATCGGCTCGGGAAAAACTCTTGGGTTTGGCGGAAGTATGACCATAGACGCTTTAAATCTTAAAGAAAAACTTAAAACATCCGGGAACAAAATAGTAAACCCCGTTAGAGAACAACCTCTAACGGTTATAGATAGCGGCATTAGACCGCTATCCATGTGGAAATTCCATACCACCGACAGGAGTCGGTGGCTTTCTCTAACGGGGTAAAACCCCGTCCCGGCATAAACAAAAATGAAAAAATTTAATGTGGATTTTTACTTTGTGTCTCCGCAAGCTATAACTTTAAATGGCGAAATGATTTTTATTGACGCAAATGGAAATCGCGGAGCATCCGTCATATACGGCCCTAAAAAAATTATTCTCATAGCAGGATACAATATTGGAAGCTATGCTTCATAAAGTGTTGGCGCCATAGGCGCCACGAACGACCAATGTTACGACAATACTTTCAAAAAAACCATGGATGTCAGATTATAAAGTGTTTTTGGTAAATGAGGAATTGGGATATTGGAAATACAGTCTCCCATTCTTAAATTATTTTTTCAACTTTCCACTCATCTGAAACCCATAATCCAATCACATTAGCTTTAGGCTTTGAAGTTTTTATTTTTTCTACGGCGATATTAACTTGCTCTTTATGTTTTTTTTCTTCAACGGGATTTCCCAAACAATTATGATGTCCGACGATAAAAATAATGTTCATGCTACCCGCTCTTGCAAGCGATACATCTGTTTTTTTAAGAATATCACTAATATCATTATTTGAGTCCGCCAAAAATCCATTCATTCCGGCTTCCGTTATCATATCAACAAAATCGACCTTATAATTATTTTTTATCCAAGAAATAACCGGCAACTGTACTCTCCCGTCCATACAATTTAAACATGTCGCAAATTTCATTTTACGCCTCCATTCAACAGCAGGCACAGGTTAAGTTGGAGGTAAAGAACTTTAAAGAAATTCCTTTTCTATCTGCTCTTTGCCCGCCTAAAATCTGTCCTTTGCTGTTGCTACTCATCTATACTTCCACGCCTCTATTCCTTATTTTTTACCACCGCCATAAGCGAAATGGCGGGAACTTCAACGGATGATGACACTTTTCTCTCGTCGTTAACCATTCCATTTAAATCAAAAACGATTTTAAATTCCCCTTCGGGCAAAATAAATTCTTCCAAAGTTTTTTTAGGATTAATAAGGATTACAATTTCTTCCCATATATCTCTCACATTTTCACCGTTAAGAATATAAGCTATCAGGGGATCTTTTAGAGGAAGATTCTCGTTTTTTCCGCCAGTGGCGGGCCTGCCCGCCGATGCAGTAGTGGCGGGCCTGCCCGCCAAAGCCGTAGTGGCGGGGCGTAATGGAGAGCCGTGTGGCGGAGATCCGCCAGTTTGTTTGGCGGAATAAAATTTTAAATTATCCCTTATCTCCTCGGCCGTTTTCATTCTAAAAGCGGGATGCTCCCGCCTAAGCTTTATTAAGTCTTTATAGAAATTAAAAACTTCCGCGTTTTCTTTTTTTAAGCGCCAATCGAGCATATTTATTTCATCCGGCAAATTATAAGAATTTTCCGCCCCTTTTTTGCTCCTTAGAAATTCAGAGCCCGAATGCAAAAAAGGGATGCCTTGAGAGGTAAAAACAATGGCATTGGCAAGTTTTGCCATTTTGATTTTTTCTTCAAGAGAACTGTTTTCAGCCGACAAATCTATTTTATCGAATAGAGTATGATTGTCATGGCAACTTACATAGTTTATGCTTTCAAGAGGAGAAGCGGTAAAATCATCAATAGCGCCCTTTATGCCGTCCATCACCGCTTCTTTGTTTTTTCCCGATTGAACATAACCCATATCTTCCGCGCTAAAAACACTGCCCTTAAGAGCGTCCCTAAAACCGTCATTAAAAAGAGAAAAGCCTTTAGACCGCTGAACGCCTTTACTAATTCCTTTAATAGGCGTAGGGCCGGCCGCCCATGGCTCGCCGTATATGATAATATCAGGTTTTATCGCTTTAAGCTTTCTGATTATTTCAAAAGCCGTCTGTCTGTCCATAAGCCCCATCAAATCAAAACGAAAACCGTCAATTTTGTATTCTTTCACCCAATAAATAAGGCTGTCTATAATAAATTTTCTGGTCATGGGAGCCTCGGTTTTCAATTCATTTCCGCAGCCGGAGCCATTGTAATAACTGCCGTTTAAATCCATTCTATAGTAATAATCCTTAGCCATAGCGTTAAAATTATAATGCCGATTTTTAGTCTCGGCCGTATGGTTATACACGACATCCATAACGACTTTAATATTTCTTTTGTGCAAAGCGTCTATCATTTTCTTAAGCTCTTTAACTCTCTTATCGCTATCGGTTTCAGTCGCGTAGTAGCCTTCGGGAGAATTAAAATTAACCGGCATATATCCCCAATTATATGCATTCGATCGTTCATCATTCTCAAAATCTTGAAAAGGCAATATATGGACAATATTTACGCCAAGCTCGGTTAAATGATCCAAACCTGTTTTCACCGACGGAAAACCTGAAAGGCGCGTATTCTCCTCGCTAAGTCCGAGATATTTACCGGCAAATTTCACTTGAGCCGCTTTATCTATCGTAAAATCTCTAATATGCATTTCGTATATAATGGCTTGCGATAAATCAAATTTAGGGCCGTCCTCAACGAAAGTCATATCATTTGTTATTAACGCTTTGCCGTCATGAGCGGTAACGCAGCGCGCATAAGGATCAAGCCCTTCAAAAAACGCCAAGTGTTCTTGTATTCTTATGCGATAATATTTCCCGCTTAAATCAGAATCCGAATATAATTGCCAAAGTCCGTTTGAAATATAATTCATTTCATAAACCTCGGGCTCGGCGGCGGGAGATTGATAAATAAGCGCGTAAACTTTAACGGCTTTGGGCGAAAAAATTCTTATATAAGTTTTTCCGTCTTTAACAAAAGCCCCCATTTTCTTATCGCTTGTAAAATATTCACAGTAAACACCTTCTCCTATATCCAAGATAAAAGGCTTAAAAATCTCGGAATTAAGAACCACTTTGCCTTTATTAATCATCTCCCAATTAAAATCAGGCAAAAGAGGAAAAACAAAATACGCTTTTTTTGACAATTTATTTCCCTCGCTCATTTCTGTGATAAGCGGATAAAATTTATTTCCCTTGAATAAAAGATGAAAATCGGACTTTCGTATGAAATCAATGTCTACCGCTCTTGAAAATAAAACAGAAACTTTGTTCTCACAATCAAAAAACGCGCTTATTATCTTGGTTGATATTTCAGGCGCGCTAAAATAAGGTTTTTCTTCGCCTTGCAAAATGTAAACGACGCTATGCTTTTTTGTGTCCACAATTTTTTCTGAAACTTCCTTATCTTCCCAAATTTTATATTTCGGCAAGAGGCCGATGACCTTTTCTTTAAGAGAATGTTTTTTAATATCAATTTCAAAAAAAGCGCCGAACTCATCAAAAGAAGACGGCATAATCTCAAAACCCTCTTTTTTATCTTCTTCATTCCAGACCCACATTGTCCATCCTTCATAATCGGAATCAATTCTACTATAATGAACGGCTAATTTTTCGACGGCATAAGCATTTATAGTCATAAATAAAACTCCCGTGAATATAATTTTTTTAAATAAATTCGGGCACATAATACCTTTAGATTCCTTCGGCTTCTCTTGCTTCTGGCCTCTTGCTTCTGACCTCTTGCTTCTGACCTCTTATATTGTAAAATATGCGCGTATGATTAACAATCCTATTTTGGCGTTCATGCTTGCTTTAGTTTCCGCTTTTATTCAATCGTCCAATGCCCTTGAACCAATCAAGCCGATAGAAAAATCATCACAAACAATAACCCTTATTAGCGAAGAAGCTCTGGCAGTTACGGATAACGGCATTATATCGTCATCCGCCGATAAAACTGCATACCACTGTCAGGAATCAACATCCGTTTTTAACGAAGTAAATAGTTCAACATCCGCCATCAAAGAAATACGGGGCATACATATTACAAGCTGGGGCGCCGGCTCAAGAAAATTGCGAACTAAATTATTGAAAAATATTGATAATTCCGTCATAAATACGGTTATTGTCGCCATCAAAGAAACCGACGGAAGAGTTTATATTCCGGGAGTTAAAATCGCTAAAATCTACGGCTCTACTCTTACGGCAATACCTAATCCGAAAGAAATGATGGAAGATTTTGATAAACGCGGCTTATATACAATAGCCAGAATAGTGGTATTTAAAGATAGCTTTTTGCCGGAAATTTTTCCCGAACTCGGAGTAAAAAACTCTGAAGGAGATTTATGGCGCGATAGAAAAGGCGGCACATGGACGGACCCTTATAATAGGAAAATTTGGAAATATAATATGGAAGTGGCAAAACAGGCCGCAAAATTGGGGTTTGACGAAATACAATTTGACTATATAAGGTATCCGTCTGAAGGAAATATATCCGAATGCCAATATTCAAAACCTCATAATAGCGTAGCCGCAATAAAAAATATCGCGAACTTTTTAAAATACGCTAGAAAACATCTTAAACCTTATGATGTAAAATTATCGGCCGCGATATTTGGCCTGACCACCACGGCAAAAACCGATATGGGAATCGGACAGGATATTAGAGTAATAGCGCGCAATACCGATTTCATCTATCCGATGATGTATCCATCACACTACTATTCGGGACAATATGGCCTTAAAGATCCCGATAGTATGCCATTCAAGGTAGTAAATTTGGGTTTGACAGACGCATCGCAAAGATTGGGAGAGGATTATTATAAACTAAGGCCTTACTTGCAGGATTTTTCACTTAGACACAAATATGGCCCGTATGAAATCCGCGCGCAAATATTAGCCGCAAAATTCAATTCTCTTAAAAGCTGGATACTTTGGAATCCTTCCAACCGTTATAACTGGAAAGCCTTAACCCCCGAATCATATCGCTCATTTATAGATCCGTATTACAAATGATGCATAAGTTATTTCCGGATGTTCGATAAATTCAAGTACTCTTCTTCACAATTTAACAATTGCGAGACGATATGACCGACTTCCGTTAGTCCTTTGGATGCTCCTGTTCTAATGCCTCCGAGATTGGAGCCAAACCCTATTCTTTTAGCTATTAGGGGCAATGGTTCCTTTGAATGATAACCATAATCGTCTTTATGCTCCATGCCGTGGTCGGCTGTAATTATAAAAATATCCCCTTTATCCAAACGACTCTTAATAAGCGGAATAATTCGATCTATTTCTTCTATGGATTTTATGGCGCCTTCAATATCTCTGCTATGGCCGTAAAGACTGTCGGTATCCACAAGATTAGCGAAAATAAAAGCGCCGAAAGGCATGTATAAACATTTTGAAGAGTCGATAGCATTGATTATTCCCTGCATTGAAAAAAGATTTGAATCTTTCTTTTTGGGATGAACAAAATTAAGGCCTAATGACGGGTCGATACAATCTTCTTCTTTGAGCTTTATTTTTTCATTATAACGAGTATTTACCAAATCACTGGTTTTGCCTACGGCGATAGTCCAAATACTTTTCTCATTCAAAATATCAATCAAAGTTTTTCCGCCTATCGGCAAAACAGAATCATAACGATTAGCCGTGCGCGCGATTTCACCTTCAGAATTTTTTATATAGCTTCTGGCAATGGCGCGGGTAATGGGGATTTTCATTTCCATCGCGAGCTGAAAGGCGATATCGGCAATTTTATGCTGTTCTTCTACCGCGATAATGGATTCATTCATGGCAATTTGCATAAGAGGATCGCATTTACTCGCATAAATTATGAGATTACCCGTTTTTTCATGCTCATCCGCGTTTATTTCTATCGCCTCAATTCCGCCGGCCATCTTATTGAAAAAAGTTTTACGACCGGTTCTTTTTTCAAGTTCTGACAAATAGTTTCTATCAAAACCGTCGTAAAACAGTTCATAAGTCCTATCATCGACAATACCTACCATTTCACGATGACCGACAAGGCTGTCGGCTGTGGCTGATGCTTGATTAATTCTTGCCGCGTAATTTTGGCCGGTTGCCGCGGAAAATCTTTTTTTAAATTCCGGAGCGACAATTTCTCCAAGACCAAGTCCGGATAAATTTGGCATTTTTATATTTTTGTCATAATTTTCCAGTAAATATTCCATGGTGGAAAGTCCTACGGCGTCAATGACCATAACCAGAGCAATGGGTGTTTTATTTTTCACCCTACCACCTCCTTGTTCCGCATAGCGGAACGGTTGTATTCTAACTTGATTTTTTTCGTACATTTTAAATTGCCCTTTGGGCAATAAGGGGGTGGTAGGGTCATATATTCCCTGTTTAATCATAATTAAAGGTCAACCAAATTGTGTAGCGCGCCATAAAATTATAGTATATTTCTTAAGACGAGCTTATGAGTTTATAGCTATGCTTCATAAAGTGTCGGTAGCTATGCAAACAACGAACCTATGGTTCATTAAGTGTCGGAAGTTATATGTACGACCGAACCTTTCGGTTCCCCATACTTCGTTGGGGACAGGCATCAGATATCGGTAGCTATGTGAACGACCATAAAGTGTTGGCGCCATAGGCGCCACGAACGACCAATATTGATATGGAGGATTTTATCCCCCCTAAATTTGTTCCAAATTTAAGCAGGGGGTAGGATAAAAGAATATAAGTATAACCCCCCGTAGATTTCATTCCCCGTGTCCCGCCATAGGCGGGATTATCACGGGAAATAATGAAATCTAAGCACGGGGGGTAAAAAAACACACAAGTGTTTTTTAGGAGGCTTCGTGAAAAAAATAGTTCTATTTCTTTTGGCAATAATGCTTTATTCTAATATCCAAGCGCAAATAACCCCACCACCTACTTATCGCCAAAAAGGCGATTTAAAAATACAAAAGTCCCGCTATGCCCTGCAAGTAGGTGGTGGGGTAATCCATCATGATTTAGAAGTTGAATTAAAACTTTCCTCAAGCTTTATCAAAGCTGAAGACACGATAGAATTGCCCAAGCATATAAAAGAAGTTTTATTCACGCTCCATAAAGATTTAAATCCGGTTTCGCTAACTAAAGGCGCTAAAATAGAAAAAATTAAAGAAAATTCTTCGTCAGAAACAAATATATTTGAAACCTTTAAGTTGACTTCCCCTCGCGAAATAAAAAAATTTCGCGTAAGTTATGAAGGAAAAATTCATCATCCGCTCCAAGAAGAAGCGCAAGAATATTCCAGAAGTTTTTCGCAAACTCCCGGAATAATTTCAAAAGAAGGCTGTTATCTTTCAGGCTCAAGTTTCTGGTATCCACGAATTAAAGATAAACTTATAACCTTCAAACTTACGGCCAAACTTCCAAAAAACTATTCTTTGATAAGCGGCGGAGAAAGACTAAATAAATCCGAAAGCAAAACAATTTGGCAGTCAAAGGAACCTTTGGATGATATCATCTTATCTTGCGGAAAATTTACAGAGTACTCTCTCACGGATAAAAAAATAGAATACTACGCCTTTTTAAGAAATCCGGATAAACTGCTGGCGGAAAAATATCTTAATACCGCCAAGCGTTATGCGAATATGTATTCCGAATTAATCGGACAATATCCCTATAAAAAATTTGCCATGGTAGAAAATTTCTGGGAAACGGGCTATGGAATGCCGTCATTCACTCTGCTCGGACCAACGGTAATAAGATTGCCCTTTATTCTTAACTCTTCCTATCCCCATGAAATACTCCATAATTGGTGGGGCAATAGCGTTTTTGTGGATTATCCGAAAGGCAATTGGTGCGAAGGCATAACCGTTTATCTCGCTGACTATCTTATTAAAGAGCAACAGGGCAAAGCGAAGGAATACAGAATGTCCGCGCTTCAAAAATACGCGGACTATGTAAAAAAAGCGAAAGACTTCCCATTAACTGATTTTAGATCTAGACATTCCTCTGCGTCGGAAGCCGTGGGTTATGGCAAGGCAATGATGTTTTTCCATATGCTGCGCCTGAAATTAGGCGATAAATTATTTATTGACGGACTTCGTCATTTTTATAAAGAAAATAAATTTAAGCACGCCGCTTTCAAAAATTTGCAAGAATCTTTTGAAAAAGTGTCGGATAAAAATTTGGAAAAGTTTTTTACACAATGGGTTCAAAAAAGCGGAGCGCCGGAAATAAAATGCAGTAAAGTCACGCTTAGCGAACGCGACCATAAATTTGTGCTGTATTTTGCGCTAAGCCAAATCGAAAAAAACTCATATGACTTGGATATTCCTGTGGTCGCGCGTTTTAAAAACTCCGAAAAACCCTTTCAAACCGTTTTGAATCTGAATAGAAGATCTAAATTTTTTAAATTAGAACTTGATGAAAAACCAATATCATTTGAAATTGACCCTGAATTTGATGTTTTTAGAAAGATAAGCCCGCAAGAAACTCCCTCAACTCTGTCAAGAATATTGGGGGCTAAAAAACCTCTTATCATATTGCCTTCAAAAGCTGAAAGCGATAAATTGGAAAAATACAAAGAATTTGCGCTCTTATGGACAAAAGATGAAACTAATCTTCCGGAAATAAAAATGGATTCGGAAATTTCAAGCCTCCCGGAAAACAGAGCGTTTTGGCTTATCGGCAAAGAAAATATGTTTTTTGAAAACTATTCTAAAATCATGGAAACCTTGAACGCAAAACTGAATGAGAAAGCTTTTGTTTATGAAAATGCGGAATTTGAACTAAAAGATAAAACACTGGTATTTTCAGCAATGAATCCCGCAAATGATAATTTTTCAGCCGGCTTCATACTCGCGGATTCGCCCGATAAACTTAAATCTCTAGCAAGAAAACTTCCTCATTACGGCAAATACAGCTATCTTGTCTTTGACAAAGATATGACCAATATTAAAACGGGATTGTGGGATATAGTCAACTCCCCCTTAACCGCCGTATTTGAAACAGACGGCGATAAAAAATACTATGCGAAAAGTAAACTGAAAAACAGGAAAGCGCTTATCTATCCTCCCTCGGATTTTTCAGAAAAAAATCTTCGCGAAACCGTGGAATTTTTATCAAAGAAACTTAAAGGCAGAGGACCGAATTCCCCTCAAAAAGAAAAAGCCGCCGATTATATCGCGAAAGAATTTGAAAAATTTTCTATAAAGCCGCTTAACAATGAATCTTATTTTCAAAAATGGCAATGCGATATAAACGGAGAAGAAACAAGCCTTAAAAACATAATAGGCAAGATAGAAGGATATGACAAAAAACTTAAAAACGAATATGTGATAGTAGGAGCGCATTATGATCATTTAAAAACAAAAAATGAAAAAATTTATCCGGGCGCCGATGACAATGCTTCAGGCATAGCGCTTATGCTTGAACTTGCAAGATTTTACTCCGAACATAAAACCGCGAGGACTTTGATTTTTGTCGCTTTTGACGGAGAGGAAGACGGAAGAATAGGGTCTAAATATTTCCTTAAAACACTTGAGAAAACCGAACTTAAAGAAATTAATGCGATGATAAATATAGATTCCATAGGACGGCTTGGTAGTAAAAAGATTCTTATTTTGAATTCCGAGTCATCTCCTCAATGGAAACATATCTTTACAGGCGCGGGCTTTGAAACAGGAATCGGGATTGAAAATATAAACAAAGAACTTGATAGCTCGGATCAAATAAGCTTTTGCGAAAAAAATATACCCGCGGTCCAAATTTTCAGCGGCGCGCATGAAGACTATCACAAACCCTCTGACACTTTAGAAAAAATAGACTTTAAGGGAATAGTAAAAACAGGTGAACTTCTGCGGGAAGTCTTAAATTATTTAGCCTCAGACAGCCCCTTTTTAACAAAATTGGAAGAGCGCCATAGCGAAAAACAACCCTTGATAAAGACTATAGGCAAGAGAACGGTTTCAACCGGACTTGTCCCATCCTTCTCATGGCAAGGCAAAGGAATTAAAATAGATTCCATCACTCAAGGCTCTTCCCTATCAAAAACGGAAATAAAACAGGGCGATATCATAGTTAAAATAAATGATAGAACAATAGAAGGTTTGAGAGAATACGCCGAAGAATTGGCAAAGCGCAAACCGAACGATAAGGTAAAAATAACTTATATCTCAAACAATGAGACAAAGACAACTGAAATAATTTTACAAGAGAAATGACAGCAATCATTATAACCATTTTCCTAACCATTTTCCACCTCCGAGGTGGAAAATGGTTAGGAAAATGGTTAGGAAAATGGTTAATCCAAACTTTCAAGAATATCCACAAATTCTTTAGGCGGATCCTTCTTAAACTTCATCTTCTTGCCATTGGGCATTTCAAATTCAATCACTGCCGCATGCAGCATAATTCTTAAATAATTTTCCTGTCTGCTTAAATCGCCATAAAGCCTGTCGCCAAGAATAGGATGCTTCATATAGTAAAGATGAACGCGCAATTGATGGCGAGTATCGGTTAACGGATAAAGTTCAATCAATGTGGCTCCCTTTAGATATCTGAGAGAGAAATATTTAGTAATTGAGGGTTGGCCATTGAAATGAACTGACATTCTGCCTGAACCGCCTCGTTTAATCGGTTTATCTATTTCCCCCTCTCTCTCTTTAGGTCTGCCTTCAATTACCGCATAGTATTTTTTTATCATCTTGCCGGATTCAGATAAACCGGCAAGATATTTATTTGTTTTTTTATTTTTGGCAAAAACAATCAATCCGCTCACATCTTTATCCAGCTTATCCGCCGCGTAGACTTCTTTTGAAGACTGTTTTAAAAGCGAAAGCAAATTCTGCTCATTGGCATTAGCTACTTTTCCGGCGGCCAATAAACCGCAGGGTTTATTCAAAACGATAATATCGTCATTCTCATATACAGTTTCTATTTTATATTTCATTTGATTCTTTTTCGTCATGATGCTCAATCATATACTGCCGCCCGGCAAACAGGGATAAAAAAACGGCGAAAAGAATAAATAAAACGCATATAAAAACAGCTATTCTCAAACCGTGTAAATCTGAAACATAGCCTATTAATGTGGGGGAAATAGCATCGCCAAAGGCATGAATTATAAAAATACATACTGCAAAAGCCATAGAACGCATTTTTACAGGCATAATCCCTATTATGGCCGCATGATAAGGCCCTGAATGCATAAAAACAAAGAACTCTGTCAAAAAAATCATTGCGACAGCAAAATGTAAATTATCGGTTAAAACAGCCGTAATTCCAAAAGGCACACTTAAGAAAAAAGAGACATAGCCCACTATAAAATACGCCCTTTTAATTTTCTTCTTTAAAGCATCGGCAATCCAACCGCCGGTGAGATTACCCATTATTCCTGCGAGAACCGTTATAGCGCCAAAGAGAAATCCAGCGTTCGCGACCGATAAAGAAAAATTTCTAACTAAATACGACGGCATCCAAGCCGCGAGACCGCCTATGGAAAAAGTACCCACCGCCATGCTGAAAACTATAAGAAGGAAAGTTTTATTCTTAAAAATTTTTTTGTATTCTCCAAATTTTATTTTCTCGGGCTGACTGATTTTTTCAGGGGTTTCTTTAAAAAGCGTGGCGATTATTCCCAGTAACATTCCCGGAACGGCAACTATGAAAAAAGCGTTTCTCCAGCCAAAGTTTTCGCCCAAAACGCCGCCAAGCAAATATCCCATGGCGCTGCCCACCGGTACCGCCAAAGCATAGAGCGCCATAATTCTGGCTCGTCCCTTTAATGGAAACCATTCGGCAAGATACGCTGGAGAAACGGGGCCATAACCTGCTTCGCCTATGCCTACAGCCGAGCGCGCCAAAATAAGATGAGAATAATTTTTGGCAAATCCCGTAAAAACAGTGGCTATGCTCCAAAATATCGCGCTTATTCCGATTACAAGCGGACGCCTGATTCTATCGCCAAAATACCCTGTTACGGGAGCGAAACACATATATACGATCATAAAGGATGAAGCCAAAAAACCCAATTGCATATCGCTCAAGCCAAGATCGGTTTTTATAAGAGGAAAAACAGCGTATAAAACTTGTCTGTCAATATAATTGAAAAGGCTTATGGAAAATATTAGCAATAGCACTTTTCTAGGGTATGCCTTATTATTCATTTGGTTAAATTAGGCAGAGCAAGCCGTTGATACAAATTAATTGTGTCCACGCTATACTCATGGGATAAACCCATGACAGGAGCATGACAGGCCAGCATACACAGGCAACGAAGCTAT
>JAKLQJ010000008.1 GCA_022013385.1 Elusimicrobiota bacterium | reverse complement strand
TAATTCTTTGACAGAATTAAAAGATAGAATATTAAAAGGCATTGATGAAATAAATCAAGAGCCCGTAGTGCATCAGTGGAAAAATTTTGAATTTGCAAATTAATTTATTTGAGGGTGTTTTATTGAAACGCTATACTAGTAGCCTAGTAGCCTAAGTGAAATAGTTTTCACGTGAAAACTCATTCAATATATATCTCCACTTTATCCCCGCCATCATCAATGTCAACGATCTTCCCGATATGCGCTCTATCCATCTCTTCTTTTATCTTGTCCATATCAAGATTGACGCCTTTTTCCTTTAATTTGCTTTGTATCTTAGATTCCACGAACGGCATAAGAAACTTTGACCAGCCGATAGGGATATTAAGATTAACCTTAGGCCGTGGAGAATCTTTCTCATAAACCCTTATTTTTAAAGTTTTCCCCGCTTTGGCATTTCTCTCATGATTTTGGGGTTTTTCTACGGCGTCTAGCAATTTTGCCGCCGCTTCCGCATTAATCTTTCCATCTTCCAGCATCTTAAGAATTCTTTCTTTTTCTTCCTTCATACCATGTCCTCCAATTCTTTTATTTGTTTTATCGCATTCTCGGAACTTAGCTCCCCTGCTTCAAGTTTTTCCAAAATATCCAATCTCTTTTTTTTAATATCTCCATTAAAAATCTTCAAGCCCAGTTTCTCGATAAGCAGTTCAAACCTGGCCTTTACCGTTGGATATGAAATACCCAGCCTCTTTTCAACTTCCTTAATGCTTCCCCTTGAGACCAAAAAAACTTTAAGAAAAATTTCGTCCTCGGAATCTAAACATGCGATTTGAGGCAATTCATATTGTCCTGTTATAATGGTCCCGCATTCCGAGCAGGAAAGCCGAGTTACAAACAGTTTTTCCTCACAAGAAGGACATTTATTAGGAATATTCATAATCAACCTCTTTGTTAATTTTATTAAACTCCATATTAATATATTCAAACTATAATACATTTTATTGAAGTTGTCAAGTAATTTTTAATAAAAAAATGGGGAACATAAAAAATATGTTCCCCGTTTCGCTGATACTTATCAACAATATATTAGTTTATTTTAGCAACAGCGCCCCTACCTAGTTCCCCCCAATGGGATAAACGGCACGCCATTACCGCCGATATATGTCGGCATTACGCCATTCCACTTTTCTATAGCCTTAAGCTGAGCGTCAACCTTTCTAAGATCAACCAATTCTTTGGTTATAGAAGCCTTTTGCATTCTAAGAGCTTCAGCCTCGCCTTGAGCTTTTGCTATAACTTGTTCGGCATCTCTTTTTGCTTTCACGACGAGCTTCTCGGACATTTTTGCCTGTTGCTCGGCTATTTGTTTATCTTCAACAGCCTTTAGAAATTGATCGGTAAAATCCAAATTAACAAGAGAGATATCCGTTACTATTATCTCATTCTTAGTCAATCTTTCTTTAGCCACCATATTAACTTCCTGAACTATAGCGTTTCTCTCGGCAATTATCTTCTCGGCCGAGTAATTAGAGGCAATTGATTTAAAAATTTCTTGAACGGCGGGGTCAACCACCCTGTCAACATAATTGGGCCCTAAATTACGAAAAATACTGACAACCGTAGTCTTTTGTATTCTATGATTTACGACCAATTCCGCTTTCATCGTCTGTAAATCTCTGGAAAAGGCCTCGGTTTTTATATCCGCGCGCTGAATTTGTATTGAAAACTTGGTAATGGCCTCAAAAACCGGCATCTTAAAATGAACCCCCTCCTCATAGGAATCAACAACCTTTCCCATTCTGGTCTTTATCGCCACTTCACCCGGAGAAACAACAAAAAAAGCCATCATACCGAAAAAAACCACCGCAAACACAATAAAAACAATACCAAACCTGCCAAACGCGCCCTTATCCATATTACCGCCTCCCGATCTTTCAGATTTTTCCCAACCAAATAGTTTAAGGATATCTTCAAGAGAATATTTTTCCGTCATAGTTCAATCTTAGTATATTAAAGAAAAAAAATCCACTCATTATTAGCGCTTATTAGCGCTAGTGTAGTGCGTCGTAAATAACTTGACATTTACTATTTACGCATCTTGCGTCGTGGTTTTAACCCCGCGGGTTTTTTCTACAACCAAGTTTACCCAACCCACGGGGTAAAAACAAGCATTTAAATGTAAAGAAGTGT
>JAKLQJ010000007.1 GCA_022013385.1 Elusimicrobiota bacterium | reverse complement strand
TTTTTACCGAAATAAAGGCAAGAATTAAAAAAGACGATTCTTCCGCTCCGTTCAAATACGGAGAATACTTTTATTATGACCGCTATGAAAAAGGAAAAGAATATCCCATTTATGCCAGAAAACATAAATCCTTAAAAAATGTGGAAGAGATAATTCTGGATGTAAACAAAATAGCCGAAGGACATGCCTTTTGCGATGTCCGTTTCCCAAAAGTTTCTCCGGACCATAAAAAAATCGCTTTTGCCGCAGACACCAAAGGCAGAAGATTTTATACCATTTATTTCAAAGATTTGACATCGGGCAAAATCCTTAAAAAAACCATTCCCAATACCGCGGGAAATATAGTGTGGGCGAATGACAATAAAACGATTTTTTATGTCAAACAAAATCCCAAAACATTGCGCTGGGAAAAAGTTTTTAAGCATGTTTTAGGAGAAAAAAAAGACAAAGAGATTTTTTTTGAGAAAGACGAGACCTTTGATGTCAGCCTTTCAAAATCAAAAACAGACAAATACATATTTATGAGCATAGAGGCTACGCTTTCAACGGAATATAGATTTTTGGACGCCGCAAGTCCCGACGGAGAATTTAAGCTTTTTTATTTGCGCCAGCCTAAATTGGAATATGATATAGATGATGGCGGCGATGTCTTCTACATAGTTCATAATGATAAAGCAAAAAATTTCAAGGTTTCAACTTGCCCGAAAGACAAGACGAATAAATTCAATTGGACGGATATTATCGCTCATAGAGAAGATGTTCTAGTGGAATATATGGATGTGTTCAAAAAATATTTAGTCGTGAAAGAGGTAAAAAACGGACTTGGCATATTGCGGATAATAGACAGAGAAACTAAAAAAGAGCACAATATAAAGTTCAATGATTCCGTTTATCTCGCGGAAGTCGGCGTCAATTTTATTTATGACAGCGATATTTTAAAATTTACTTATGAGTCGCTTACCACGCCGGATTCCGTCTATGATTATAATATGCGGACAAAAGAAAAGGAATTAAAAAAACAACAGGAAGTATTGGGCGGATTTAAGCCGGAAAATTACATTTCCAAAAGGCTTTGGCTAGAAGCCAGAGACGGCGCAAAAGTTCCCGTTTCCGTCGTTTATAAAAAAGGGCTCGTAAAAAACGGCAAAAATCCTTTACATATATACTCTTACGGTTCTTATGGAGCAAGTTCCGACCCTTATTTTAGTTCCGTCAGATTGACTTTATTGGACAGAGGTTTTATCTGCGCCATAGCGCATATAAGAGGCGGTTCTGAAATGGGCAGGCGCTGGTATGATGACGGCAAGCTTCTGAAAAAGAAAAACACTTTTTATGATTTCATTGACGCTACTAAATTTCTGATAAGCGAGGGCTATACTTCGCCGGAGCATGTTTACGCCGAAGGCGGAAGCGCCGGCGGCTTATTGATGGGCGCGATAAGCAATATGGCTCCCGGCCTATACAATGGAATATTGGCGGAAGTTCCTTTCGTGGATATTGTAACCACTATGCTTGATTCTTCCATCCCTCTTACCACCGGTGAATATGACGAATGGGGCAATCCAAATAAAAAGAAGTATTATGACTATATGCTCTCTTATTCCCCCTATGATAATGTTAAAGCTCAAGAATATCCGAATATGCTTATAACCGCAGGCTTGCACGATTCACAGGTGCAATATTGGGAACCCGCCAAATGGGCGGCAAAATTGCGGGATATGAAAACCGACAATAATATTCTAATCCTAAAGACAGATATGGAAGTGGGGCATGGCGGAAAGACAGGAAGATTTGAAAGCTTAAATCTCGTGGCTTTAGAATACGCTTTTATACTGAATTTAGAAGGAATAAAGAAATAGAACAAAATTTAGAGATAGAGAAAGTGAATTTTAGCTTAAATCAACATTATCATTGTTAAGGACATTTCTTTACTGTAGCGAAAACAATATTATTGTGATTGGAAAGTGTTATAGATTTTAATCGGATGGATGTGAAAACGGAAATTCTTAAAAACAATGGCTTTTTTATGGTTGCCCTGCTAAAATCATAACCGTGAAGTCTTTGCAAAAAAATTTGCATAAAGCCCAAATGAAAATAGGAATTATAATCCCCTCGTATAACGAGGATGATAATCTGCGTGAACTGATACTGGACATAGAAGCCCAAAACACTGGAGCTGATATTTGCGTGGTTGACGATTCTCCAGGATATTCTGCCGCAGAGGCGCTAAAATCTCTCGGTCTGAAAAACCTAAAGGTTATACTGCGCCGACGAAAAGGCGGCAGGGGTTCAGCTGTACTTGAGGGCATAAATTTTTTTATAAAAACCGACCATCGCATTATAATTGAAATGGATGCGGATTTTTCTCACCCCCCTTCCCAAATAGCCGGTCTTATTAGTGAAAGCCTGAAAAAGAATATTGACCTTCTTATCGCCAGCAGATATCTTGAAGGAAGCGTAATAAGAGGATGGCCGTTGTGGAGAAGGTTTTTTTCCAGAGCTGCTAATATAATGGAGGGATATGTGCTTGGAGTTCCTGTAAAGGACTATACAAACGGTTTTCGCGTTTATAGCAGACGGGCGGCGGAAACAATTTCACTTACTTGCGGCAATTCCAATGGGGGGTTTATCGCGCTTAGCGAGATACTTGTAAACCTCTATTATAGGAATTATCGTATCGCGGAGGTCCCGATGCTATTTACCAATCGTCTGCGGGGGCAGAGCACTGTAGGTTGCAAGGAAATCTGCTGTGCTTTGTTCGGGTTGCTAAAAGTGTGGCGTATAAAAAATAAATTACTTAAAAAAACAGCTTCTAGAAAAAGCGCCGGATAAGTATATTCATTAAGGTTTCGCTCTGCGTTCAAGGTTTCAGTCGATTATAATTCAAGAGAAAAAAACAAGGAACAATATGGATACTTTTGTCGAGATTTTTCATTGGGCATATTTTCCTTTTCTCTTGGCCCATTTTGCCGTGCTGTTCTTCTTTTGCTTGCGTTTCCGTTGTGATATCGCCTCCCCGTTCATGGAAATTAATAAAAAGTCTCTTGCGGCTCTTGCGCTTATTTTTTTATTCGGATTATATTTAAGAGTCGGCATGTCTGGTAGGTACGGACTGGATGATTTGCTTTGGGAGCATGCGGCTAATGCGGAAAGTTTTTATAAAACTTTCCGTTTTACAAATTTCCTTCACCCGGGCGGACATTCGTTTCTAGCGACACTTTCTTTTTTGTTTGGCCGAAATGTGGAAAATATTTCTCGCCTCACGATTTTTTTGGATAGCCTTTCGGTTTGTTTGATATTCTTTTTTTCTTTTCGTATCTTCAGGAAAACGGAAATATCTTTATTAGCTTCGCTTATCATGGCAATTCTGCCGTGGCAGATATTTATGTCCGGGATGGGCTTGGATGTGACAAGTTCCCTTTTTTTTGTTTTAGCTGCGGTTTTGATATTGCTGATATCAGTAGAATCGGGTTCCGATAGCCTTCTGACTCTCTCATTATTGGTACTGATATGGTCGGCTAATATCCGTGTTGAAAATTTATTACTGTCACCATTTTTCTTACTATTTTATTATTGTAGAAAAGGCCTGATTCACATACGAAAGAGATTTGTTTGGTTGATTTCTTTTTTTTGTATGCCCGCTCTTATTTGGCTCGCTTATTCTCCGTTTAAATTTGGGACAAGTTCTGCCGTGGAGGGAGCGGGATTCCAGCATTTTGTGTCAATTCATAATTTGCTGATTAATTACCGAGATTGCATAATACCTCATTTTATGTCCCCTCAGACTTGTTACCCTCATCTTATATTTTTTTTCTTTGTGATAGGAACCATTCGATTGGTTTGGCCTTCTAAGCGCAGAACCGGAGCTTATATCATCATCGTATGGGTATTATTTTGGTCGGCGGTTTATGGCGGTTACTGGCATGGCGACCAGATATACCGGTATTCAATACTTATTCATCCTGTTTTAGCTCTTGTTTCCGCTTGTGGAGCGTATTGGCTTATGCAACAAATAAAAGGGACAAATAAAGGTATCTTCACTTTTGCGGCTCGGGCGCTTGTATCCGGTTTTATCGTGTTTTCTGCGTTTTCCGTTCGTCAAATAGCTAATCCTTCTCCACTGGTTTTTTGGCCTTCAGTCAGAGAATTTAAATCTATATCCACATATTTTGGAGAGGACTCGTGTGTAATGCTTCAGCGACTTAAATACGGAAGATTTGAAAACGCTCTCAAGCTGATAGGCGAGGGCAAGAAGTTTATTGAATGGCCGGCAGGCAAGGATATTTTTAGCTATAAATGCCCGGATATTTATTATTTTGATCTTAGAAAATACGCTCATCCCATTCCGGCGGATATGCGCATTTATGACGAAAATCATGCTTTTCTTTCAAAGAAATACGAATTGGAGAAATTTGTCAACAATGGGCCGCTCGACATTTATAAAGTTATAAAAAAGAAAAACTCACATGGCGGAAAGACAGGAAGATTTGAAAGCTTAAAGCTCGTGGCTTTAGAATACGCTTTCATGCTGGATTTAGAAGGAATAAAGAAATAAGATTGGAATTTTATTTGGTCATGTCAATTGTATTTACACGCATGACCAGGGTCGCTTAGTACTGCGCCCTTCCGTAACTACCTCGGTCGCTATACCCACCGCGTCGTCATTTCCAATATTTTAACGCCGCGTTATCTCACCACGCGGGAATAAGCATCTTTTTTGAGAAATTTGTTCACAAATTCGTCCCATCCATAATTTTTCACAAACCCAAGACTGTTGGTATAGCCTCCCCTGGGGTAGTCTGACGGAAAATAGATTGCAAGCCCGCGTGATCCGGCTGATTTTGGGCCGTGGTATTGGGCGAGGATTGCCTTTTTGTTTTGCTCTACAACCTTTAACGCTGCATTTTTGAGTGTTTCATCTTGTGTCGTACTCACCAATAACTCGGCGAAATGCTGAATGTCAACATGCCATGGAAAATAGTATCGCTGGGTTTTTGCTCTGGCCCCCTTAATCTCAGGCTTTGCGGTGGACATGCCAGACATCATAGTCCCGGCCAAGGTATCAAGGGATTTTGCCAACTCCTCAACCTGGATTAAATCTATTGCTGAATATGTGGCATTGGGATGAGGATTATGTTGGGGGTCATTGTCCATATAATCGCCATAATGGTGAACGATTCTCTTGGATATGTCAGAACCACTCATATTAGGATTTTCCACAAGCTCCTTCATTACTTTTTCTGCGGGCCAGCAGGGAGTCCAGGACATTTCCTCGGTCGCGGTCATGTACTTTGCATAGTCCTTAATTTCATATGCAACCTCAATCATTCCCATAAGACAGGCTTTGAAATCTATTAGGTCAAGATTGAAAGGCAGATCCTTAAAAGCATCCTTTATGGCGGAGGCAGCCATACTTCCACCTGTATCGTCATAGTTTGTCGCCTTGACTGAAGACTCTGCGTCCTTGTAACCTGTGCCATGACTCATCATTATCAAGGCATAATGCTCGGCTGGGTAATTCTTCATGCTCCACATAACAAAATCCCTCAAGACACCGGGGCTTGCCATATTGACTTCTCCGAGATCTTCCATGACTTGTGATACATGCGGGGTATAATAGATTTCCTCCTGGGTTTGCCCAACCTCGCTTTGGGGATCTTTGGTTATGTAGAATCTTTTGGCTCCTGTCCAATCTCCGTCATTAGATTCGCCTCCCACAAATCCCCTGGCCCTATCAAGTTGAGCGACAATGTTCACCTGAGGACTGGAACCCACGGATTCCAAGGCATCAATCTCATACACTCCCCATTCCTCAGTATCATTGTCGCACGCCATGTAAAACATCACAGTCCATTTCTTAAGTTTTGAAACTTTTTCATCCGGATTAATAGACGATGCAGGAACTGGAATTAAATCAGAAGCAACTTGTTTAACCTGGCTTATAATTTCGGTAATACTGCCCGTCTGGTCAAAAGTGATTTTGCTTTCGTTTGCAAAACCTAAAATAGACACAAACAACAAACTTATTACAATACCCAATAATTTTTTCATTTACATCCTCCTCTGGGGAGAAATAAACTCGCGCCTTACAGAGAAACTGGCGACGGTCTTGCCTGCTTGTATCAACGCTCAGGCAAGGCGCAAAAACAGTATTATGTCCCCAATTTCTCAATTGAGAAATTTCACCCAACAGCGATTTAAATTCTTCCTTAAAATCCGTTTATCAATTCTTCTGTTTTGAAAATCTGAGTCCGGATAATAATAGGATGAAGAGAGGGGACTCCTTCCCATTCTCCAAGCACAGAATCAATCCATGAAACCATTGTATCCACCCGCGTCGTGGAACCAGAGCGAGGGTTACAGTCCCATGTGGTTCTGGAAGCAACCCCGGCCACATTCAAACTCCCGTCAACCTGCACAAACAAAGGACCTCCGGAATCTCCTGAGCAGATACTGGATTGGCCGCCTATGCCGACAATACGATCGCTTCGGCTTCGTATTTTAGTTGTCCCCATGTTTTTTACTATGCCCTTGCTCCCTGTATTTGTCTTTCCGTAGCCTGCAACGATTCCTTCTTGCCCAATCTCAGGGGGTATACGGTTTAACCCATAGGATTTAATGCCGTTCGTTTCGCCCGGGGCAAGCAGAATCAGTCCCATGTCAACCGCGCCCGATGGCTCTCCGCCCTGCCATCGTGGATGCCATTTCGCGGCAATGACTCCATCGGCAATGATTCTGCCTGAACGCGGGTCATTGGGGTCAAGATCGTAGCCGATAACAACTCCCGCCCAAATAACAATTTCCTCAGGGTATTTCGTATAATCTTTTTTTGAATACGGGGAAGAAAGATTCCATAGGCAATGACCGGCCGTCAAGACTGTTCTGGATGAGATGAGAGTCCCCGTACAAAGCTTTGATTTGCCGTCTTCCGTGTAGTTGCGTAATTGCAGAAATACCACACCTCCGTACTCTCCATGAGACACCTCCTTGGGATTTCCAACGATCCTTGTCCCTATTCCGACAGAATCAAGAGCGGAGCGCTGTTTGATTTCGGCAATTGGCTGAGGTGTGGGAATTTCTGTATTTTTTAAATCAGCTTGAGAAACTGCCCTTAAAAGTTGTTCAAAAGAAATTTTCTCATCGTATGGAACATTAGTGGTTTGCGAGACTGCAAAATGGCCCGTAAACACCAGCAAAGATAAAGACAATAACATCTTTTTCATAAAAGTTTCCTCCTAACCATGATATCCATTGGTTCGGATATAGTCTAACATTATTTTACTCAAAAATGCGTGCATAATAACAAATAACAGAATTATCCCTCAGCCGACATAAAAGGAAAACATAGTACATTTATTTACGCAGTTTATTATTATTTATTCATCCCTTTTCCGGTCATTGGCACAAACCTGACCGGAATAATGGTGGTAATCTTTATCTGCCCGTTCAATTTTTCCAGCAACTTTAACTTCTGCCAATGAATTCCTACAGGAATAACCATTCTCCCGCCTTCCGCTAATTGTTCAATCAAAGGTTGCGGAATATACGGCGGAGCGCAAGTAACGATAATGGCATCAAAAGGAGCATGCTCCCGCCAGCCGGCATAACCATCGCCAAATTTGACAATAATATTTTCATATCCTAAATCCTGCAAGAGTTGTTCTGAGCGTTTAGCCAATGACTCTATTATCTCAATAGTAAAAACCTTTTTAGCCAGTTCGGCTAATACAGCCGCTTGATAGCCGGAACCGGTTCCAATCTCTAAAACCTTCTCATCGCCATTTAATTTCAGTAACTCAGTCATTATAGCCACTATATATGGCTGGGAGATAGTCTGTCCTTCTCCAATAGACAAAGGGCCGTCAATATAGGCTGAATCGTGAATGTGGATCGGAACAAATTTATGTCTTTCCACTTTAAGCATTGCCTCTAATAACCGTTTATCTTTAATACCACGAGCTTTTATCTGCGTTTCAACCATATTTTTTCTTGCTTGGATAAACCGACTCTGTTTTTCGGAAACATTATGGATTTTAGACGAACCGTATACACCAGAATTATCTTCCGCTTGAGGGTGACTTTCTATATTATGGGGCACATCATTGTTACAGCCCATTTTAAAAAATACTCCGATTAAGCAAATCAAAAATATCTGTCCCCTATGGAGGATATATTTAATGGATCGTTTGTTTGTGAAATGTTTTATTCCCATAATTCATTTTTTTATAATTTTAATGACAGTGAAACATGGTATGTCATTTTCCATTTTATCATTTTATTGTTTAGTCCTCGAAAATATTTTCATGACATCTTCTGTTATATTCTTTTTAAGTTTCAAAACGGTATACTTTTGTTCCTGTGCTTCTACGGCTATCATGAGCTTTCATGCTGGATTTAGAAGGAATAAAGAAATAGTCGGAACGCTTTGATTAAAAACCGCGCGGTTTTAACTTTTTTTTCTGTTTAGCCTTTTTAAATCTTTCCGGTCATGCTCTCGGTTAAAATGCTGTTTTAATGCGATTAAATCTTCGCGAGATATATAATAAACGCTTATATCCCTGAATTTTCCGGTTTCTTTTTTCTTCCATGCTTCTTCAAAATCAAGATTGCCTTGTGAATTAAAAATATCAAGTCGGAATGGGGCTTCGCCTATATAATGTATCGCGCCTGGTTCTAATAAAGCTTCCTTCTTTACATCCATACTGCAAAATTCTTTCACCGCGGCCGCGCACTTTTGCGCATTTTCGGGAGTGGGACATATCCAGAAGTCAATGTCTTTGGTAAAACGAGATATATTTGTATGGTAAATTACAGCGTATGCGCCTACTATCAAGTAATTAACTTTGTGCTTATTTAGTAAATTTATAAAATCCTTAAAATCTTTCTCATACTGCTTTTCGTTTTCCATAAATCCCCTTATTAACAGCCATTGGCAAAGGTATATTTGAAAAATACCCATATTGCTTAATAAGAAAGTGCAAGACATCCAACGCAGTATCAAAATCTTTTTCAATATTTAGCAACTCCAATTCTTCATGGGTTCCCTTTCCACAAATCCATTCCCGTCCGTTCTTATCCTTGAATTGTTTCATTTCCATAATCCACCCTTTTCATGGTTGATAAATACCTTGAAGTTCCGAAATTCCAAATGGAGTTAACTCTAATATGCCTATTCGTCCGGCGAGAGAATCGATTACTCCCTTTAACAATGATGGGCTGGCGGATCCGGTAAGGACATATCTTCCGTTTTTTCTGTTTTTATCCACCACAGATCTCAAAGCGGAAAATATTTCAGGCAATCTTTGAGCTTCATCAAGCGCCACTTTTGAAGAATTTGAATCAAAAAAACTTTCTATATCAAAAGAAACCGCGTTGTAATCGGAAATTTTTTCCAAATCAAAAAAAGTTCACGATTTTAATTGACTCTTTACCAAAGTTGTTTTCCCGCTTTGACTTGGGCCGACAATAAGCACAACGGGAAATGTTTTGAGATAAAAGCTTAATAATTTAGATATGTCTCTTTTTATCATACTTCAATTATAGCAGTCAAACTGCTATTTTTCAATATATAGTTTAATTCGAATTTGAAAGATATTAAAAAAATAATTTAATGTATAGGTGCGAATTTCAAAGTGTAGCAGTTTAGTTGTTTTGTAGCTACAGCGTGGCAAGAACCCCGTGGGCAGCCGTTATGCTTCTTTGTTTTTCTACAAAGGATTCCCGCGGGGTTGGGTAAGGTTTCAAGGCTATGCTCCCGCCATGCGGCGGGATGTCACATACTATGTCCATCAAAACGGCCAACGGCTTGCTCTGCCTAATTTATAACTCCGTGAATGGTTGCCATGCTTCTTGGCGCTTTTTTTCAAGGGATTCCCGCAGTGAAGACTGGTTGGATTACACGAGTCAGAGAAACACCCCATTCACGCGAGAATGTTTGGTCCAGCTTATTTCTCCAACCAGTGGTTGGAGTTTTATATTTCCATTATAAGGTTATAGGTTCCTCTCTCTCTCTAAGAATTGCTATAATTTTGCGATGAACAATGCCAGTTTCACCTTCTCAGAGGGGAGAAACTAGATTTTTCGTAATAGTTTAGTTTGTTTTGTAGCTACAGCGTGGCAAGAACCCCGCGGGCAGCCGTTATGCTCCTTTGCCTTTCTACAAAGGATTCCCGCGGGGTTGAGAAAGGTCACTAAGTCTGCGACGGAGAAATAATCGGACTAAA
>JAKLQJ010000054.1 GCA_022013385.1 Elusimicrobiota bacterium | reverse complement strand
TGTGAACTTCGTAGGCGACAAGGTAATTGGGCAATCCCGCCTATGGCGGGATAACAAGGAACAGCGTCAACACCCCGAGCGCCAAAATCCTGAACGCCAAATCTCTGTAGTTGTAAAACTTCTTTGTTGTTACACTAGAGGTTATGTGACTTGGAACATGAGCCTATGGCTTATCCCCGTGGCGCCTATGGCGCCACGGGAGAGGCTTTGCGAACAGTCGTAATCTGCGTGTAACTTGTTCTGTATTTTTTGCGCTTTTAGAATTTAAAAATTTTGCGGGTGAATTTTATGAGATTGGGATTAAAATGGCTTATATGGTTTATAGGCATAGGAATTTATGTGATGAGCTTGGGCGGGGTTTTTTATTATAACCTGTTCAAATGGACTTTTGACGAAAAATTAAAGCAGGAGATGATAGAAAAAGTTAAGGTTAATGCTCTTACATTAAGAAACGGTTTATTAAAAAGTTCCAAAGCTATATCATTTGACGAGTATGACATCATGCAGCTTTTGATAAAGGATGATAGGGTGAGTTCCATAATCTATTTAAGCAGACAGGGAGCGGTTAGATGGCATAAAGAATCCAGATTTATCGGTATTTCGTGGGATGAATTTCAAAAAGATGTTCCGCCGCCGACCGATGCTATTAGTCAGGCTTATATATCAAAAATGCCAAAGGTAAGACAAATTCAGAAGCAGCCTTTTTATGAGATAGCGATTCCTTTTTCTGTGCGCGGTGAAATTATAGGGATTGTGGATTTAATCGTTTCAAGGGCAGGCGCTGAAGTATTGATAGGCTCCGCGATGCGTAAATATGTTTTTGGCGCATTGGGCGTGCTTTTTCTTTTGGGTTTGCCGCTTTATTTCTTTCTCCATCACTATGTTATATCTCCGCTTGAACTTTTAAGAGACGGTATCGGAAATATTTCCCTTAAGAATCCCAATTTAAGATTTAAACCCAGAAGAGACGAGATTGGCGAGATATCTTCATCCATTTCGTTGTTTTTGGGCAAGGTTAAAAATGAAATTGAAGCCATCTCAAACAAAGATAAAACATATAAATCTTCCGAGGAGAAATGGTGGCGTATGCTTCTCAATACTATTATGTCGGCAGGGCAATATGTCATGGTAGTTGATGAAAACAATAGCATTCTTTACGCTAATTTTGAACTTGACGCGGGCATGGATTCCAAAAACATTCATCTTCTTGATGTCATTGATAGTCAGCAACAGAATTTGCTTCGGATAGTCGGAAATGCTTTTGAAGAACCGGATAAACTTATTGAAGGGGAAACTGTTTTCAAAAATGAAAATATGAATGTTAAGGTTATGCATATAGAAGAATCTTCCGATGTTAGCAGAACTCTTATTTTGTTTTATCCCAAATCCCAAATAACCGTGTAAATTAGTTCCGCCTATGGCAGGACAGAGCAGTGTAACGGCAACCCGCGGGGTGTTTTTCTTCAAAACAACAAGCTTTTGTAGCTGTGGCGGCCTATGGCGCCGCCGTTAGAGAACTCGGTAAAGATACCCTTATGAATTTCATAATGTTTATAGTTTTACCGTTAATATATTCGGAAAAAATCAGGAAATAAACTTAATATGTTTTTTAGGATTAGGTCGTATGGCTCTTGACATATACATATTTTCCGTTATAATTTTAGTAGGCGCTCAAAATTAGATATGATTTTAACTCTCATTTAAGGGAAGGAGTAGTTTTATGAAAAAAACATTATCCATAACAGCAGGTTTATTAGCCGTATTTATCACAGTTTTTATATTTTCCACCGATAAACTTGCCCGCCATACTTCACAATTTAGGGACGCTCCCATAGACGATTTTGGCGATATAAATATTCAAGACATAAATGCTCAAAATATAGATTTAGCAGATGTCCCATCACCGACAAACGCCTCTCTAAGTTCCGGGCAACAGATGGATGTAAAAAAAGTCGTTATATACGGCGATAATACATTACGGGATTATTATTTGGTGGACAAACCTTTGCAAGAGCTTGCGGATTCAGTCGTAGCTATTGTGCGCAAATCCTCATTTATTTTTGACGAAAAAAATAATACATATAAGCCTATGGATATTAAAATTATTGGTGAAAGCAAAAATCTGAAGAAAAATGCGGATTTTTATAAACAAAAAATTCTTTCATTTTGTTCAGGTTCTCTGGTTTCAGATAACCTAATTTTAACAGCCGGACATTGTATTTCAAGCGACCCCTCGGATTTTGTCTATTTTAAAGATGTATACATTGTTTTTGGATGGAAACAATCCGGAAAAGGCAAGTATAATTTAAGCTTTACTGCGGATCAGGTTTATGAAGTTGATGATATTGTAGTAAGGGAAAAACAAGGAGATATCAAAAATAAAAATACCTATCAAGATTATGCGCTGGTAAAATTAAACAGGCGCGTTCCCAATAAAACACCACTTGTTTTAGATAGAAACGGGGATTTTTTAGTTAAAGGCGATAAAGTTTTTGCTATAAGTTACCCCAGTGGTATGAGTGTTAAAATCACGGACCCAAATGACGCAGAGATTTATGAAATCGGTAAAAATATTTTTGCAACAGATTTAGATGCATTCCGCGGTAGTTCCGGCGCGCCGGTCTTTGATTCATATACAAGAAGGATTATCGGCATTCTTGTAACAGCTAATGGCCAAGAAATTAATTATACTCTGACAAAGGATATAAAGATAGCCTTTTCAATTAGTGACGAAATAACGAGCGTAAAACTTTTAAGATTAAGAAAAGGAATATTTGTAGATGAAAATAAACTGATAATAGCAAATGACTATTTCGCAACATACAAAGAGTATCTTTTAAGGTTAAGGAAAGGGATAATCATAGATGAAACCAATGGAATAATAACCTTTCCTAGGGGAATAAGCTATTTTAATACGGAATACCTTTATAAATTAATTTATGCAATTGGCGGAAAATATATCAGTAAGGGAACATTAAACAAATTACCCTCCTTTGAAGGACTAGGAACAGGAGCACAGAGAATTAACTCCATAATTGATGCCTTCACGCCGCTTACAGAACATGAAATCCAAATATGCGATGCCATTAGTTCAAAAATCAGATCAAGCGGACCGACAAATAATCCTAATCTAATTATGTTATACAAAGCGAATAAATGTGATAAAAGCCGGAGGATATAAAACCCGCCATGAGTGAGCGCGAAACTTTGTCAGCCATTCCCGCCAAAGGAGAAGGTCACCAGTCACATGTTTCAAGTTGCCGGTAACAAACAAGAAACAAAATCAAGTTTGCCGCTTTTTTAACTCACAAGCGTCTAAGCGCGCAAAATTCTCTATTCCATAATTTCAATTTGGCCTATGGAGGGTTGAGGAACCAAGGCTTTGCTGACGGAGCTTACGCCCTCGCCCACATAAAGAGCCGCGACCAGCACCACGCCTGCAAGCAATATTCCCACCGCCACATTTCCTTTTTGCAATTCTTTTCCCGCGCTCAGTTTCTTATCCAATTTTCCGAATAGGCGAAGTGTAACCGAAATTGTTATAACCGCAAGTAGCATTGATATGCTTAAATGTCCGAACGATATAAAAGCAATTTTCCACAAGCTTAGCGAGCTTTCTGCCGGCGCTGAAAGATATAACCCGAACATGCTGACTACAGAGCCCATTCCTTTTTGAAGTATTATGGAAGCGGAGAAAAGTATGGCCGCCATCAAGATTCCCACCGCCACATTTCCTTTCTTTATTTCATCTTCCATATTAAAATCGGGATTGGCCTTTATAAAAACCTTATAAGTGATAACTATCACCAGTCCCGACATCATTACCGCTAGTGTAGTGCGTCGTAAATAACTTGACATTTACTATTTACGCATCTTGCGTCGTGGTTTTAACCCCGCGGGTTTTTTCTACAACCAAGTTTACCCAACCCACGGGGTAAAAACAAGCATTTAAATGTAAAGAAGTG
>JAKLQJ010000053.1 GCA_022013385.1 Elusimicrobiota bacterium | reverse complement strand
CCGATGCTTCCCGCCCCTTAGCTTCATATACTCTGTTACCATTGTATATGTAAGGATTGGTGCTGAGTTGGTGGCTAACCTTTACTCAGACCAGACTTTCACTGGCAAGAACTAATACACTTTTCTCGGCGCACTCATATATTCCTCTCTGAAATTCCTGTTAAAAATCTTTTGAACATGGCGCCGGCGATTTCTTTTTTGAAACTAATATTAATTGCCGACAATTTCAATATGTCCAAATTTCCGATAAAGGCTTCCATTGCCTCTTCAATAATTTTAGGAGACAATTGTTTATTTGAGATAATACCTTCGGCGGCCTCAAGCCTTATAGGTTTTGGAGATAGCGCGCCTACAATTATTCTCGGTTTTTCCGCCTTTCCTTTTTTTAAGGACAATGAAAAAGCGCAGCTTGCGTACGATTCCCAACAGGACTGCGTTTTGGAAAATTTTTCATAACTCGCCGCACAATTTTTGATATAAGAAGGAATTATGATCTCAGTAATAATTGAATCAAAACCGAATTTATGAGGAAAATTTTTATTGTAAATTTCCTCTACCTGATATGTTTTTACGCCTTTTAAAAATGCCACTTTTACTTTGGCATCAAGCGCGAAAAGCAAGGCCGGAAAAATATTAAAGGAATGAGGTTTTGCTATATTTCCGCCGATAGTCGCCATATTTCGTATAAGCTGGCTGGAACATTTTGCCGCGGCTTTTGATAATACGCCTGACGCCCATTTTTTAGCGAGAGGATTATTGTCTATCTCGTCAAAAGCGCAAAGCGCTCCGATAATCAACTCTCCTCCTGAAACTTTTATATATTTCAAAGGTAAATATCTTATATCAACATATTTGTCCACCCAATCGCCAAGAGATTTGGCAATCAATGTTCCGCCGGCTACCGCTATTGATTTACATTTTTTATCGCACAGTAATTTTACGGCGTCTTCAATAGTTTTTGGCGCGCAGTAGTATTTTAGATTTTTCATGCTATATCTCCGATAAAAACTTTAGAGTTTAAGGAATTTCCTAACACAGCTTAATTTCCATTCTCCTGTTGATTTTTTTATTTACCAAAAAACGGATGCTCTAAATAAGGCAATTTGTCCGGCTTTTTATCCGTTTTTTTTAGCTCTATTTCTCCGACCAAGACAGCGGACGGAGAAATTATGGATGTGGAATATGCCCCGCCGGAATAAGCATAGGGACCGTTTTGAAAAAAATTATAAACCTCGCTTTTATCGCTTGTCAAGACTATATCCCTTAAGGCGCGCAATGTAATGCCTTCAAATTCAACAATATTCAAGGGTAATTCTGTTTTTGTTTTTAAATCCAATTTATAAGTTAAGACGGGATTACCCAGGTATTTTTGACTGCTTTTAGAACTCTCTATAGTTTTGATTATTACAACATAATCAAGCTCAAGCTCATTGCCCATTTGAATCAGCTTTTTTTTTAGTTTGTCATAAGGAACTTTTTTTTTGGAAGTTATAAAAACATTTCCCGCTCCGGCCGACGGAAAACTATCACTGCTCATTCTGGCGTGGCCATTGGATTTTTTAAATTCTTTATAAGGCGTTCCGGAAAGATAGATATTGCGCAATTTTCCTTTTTTAACCAATTCAAGTTTTTCGGGGCTAATACCTTCCCCGTCTATTTTGTAGTTCCCCGTTAAAAAGGCTCCTTGATATTCTTCTTCAAGGGGATTATCATAAGCCGAAATAAAAGGGGGAAATATTCTCATTCCGATTTTATCAGTGAGTTTTGGAATTTCATAATAATATTTCAAATAATTATCTTGCTCCGCCCAAGGAGCCGGAGCGAAAGATATATTTTTAACAAAAAGCTGATTAAAAAATTCGCTCGCGGCTTCTCCTTCAAAAATGGCCGGCCCCACATAAAAATCAATATTTTCGGGAAACGCGGCTATAGAATAATCTTTCGCCATTTTTTCAATATCTTTGCGAAGTCCGGAAAAATCAATATCCGACGGTTTTTCATATATGAAACCTTTATTTCCTAAAACGGTATAACCGTCTTTATTCTGCGTTTTAAGGCTTACTGAAATTACAACCTCGCGGGAATGTGTTTTATAAAAAGAGCCTTCGCTGTTTATAAATCTTTTCGCGCTTAATGACCGGCTAAATGAAATATCCGAAGATTTCAAATCAGGATATTTTCTGAATAAATTTGATAACTCTTTGATTTTGCCGCAATAATCTTTAAAATCAAAACTCTCCGGCTTTTTCGGCATTTCAATATAAGTTTGAACTTTTTCATCGGTCATATCCCCGTAAATTTCTTTTATGTTTCTTTTTTGCCTATACGAATCTTTTTGGGAATATTTTTGAAGAGAATCTTTGTAAGCCCCATCGCTTAAAAGCCACAAAGCTCTCCTTATGGAGTCATAATCGTTTTCTATGGGCAAACTGCCGCTAAAAGGGCCATAATCGGAAAAATTGCTTCCTATATAATGAGAATTATCAAATGTTTTCGCGCCTATTCTTATATCCGCCTTGCCGTAACGATTGACGCTGAAATTTTCGTTTTTAATATCTCCGAAAGAAGCCGAAATATAATAAGAGGTGGAATCAACCACATAATATGAAACAAAATACGGTTTTTTTAAATCATCAAGCCGAAGCTTATTCATAGTCCTCAACATTTCGCTTTTCATTGCTTTTAAAACAATATCGTCTTCCTCAAGATTATTGGCAAAAACATTTGGAGCAAAAGAAAATACGAGAGCTAATATAGTAAAAATCTTAATCATTTTTCGCCTCCGATAGAAATCTGATCGTCAAAATACGGCGGCTTCAAAATCGGCGGCTTTTCATTGGATTTCTTCACCTTTTCGGTTTCCACTTCGCTGAAAAGCAAACTCGGCGAGACGGCTGAAACCGTCACCCATCCCGATTCCGCCCCGCAATTTCCGTTAAACACTTCAGAATCGTCTCCCGTATATATTATCTTTTGAAAAGTCTGCAAAGGCGTGCCTATCATATTAAGCCCTCTTATCACTTCGTCGGGTCTTGAATCAGGGAAAACCTTAACGGCATATTTAATCAAAACGGTAAAGCTTTGAGGCAATGACCTTTGAGTTATTGTAAAGCCGCCTGCAATATCTTTAATAATTAGTCCGTACGGTTTGCCCGATTTTTTTATTTCATCTATCAGCATCTTTCTCAATTCTCCATAAGGCGCTTCTTTTTGTGATTTAATAATAAGATTTCCCTGCCTTGCCACCGGCATTTTTCCCTCGCTTCTCCTTCCATGACCGTTTGAATAAGGGAAATTATCTATCGGAATTCTGGACATTAAAAATCCTTTTAATACTCCGTTTTCAACAATATCTGAACGCTCGGACTTAATAGCTTCATCGTCATAACTATAATAACCGTTTAGAGATTGTCCCTTAAAATATTGAATTGAGGGATCGTCGTAAACATTCAAGAAATCGGGCATTATTTTCTGTCCGACTTTCTTGGCGAAAGTTTGCCCTTCGCTGGCGCTTTTCTGCCTGTGCCCTTCAATCCTGTGCCCGAATATCTCATGAAAAAATACTGCGGCAGATGTATTATCCAAGATAGCGGGACCTGTAAAAGGTTCCTGATCTTTCGCTTCTGATAAGTCCTCAAGCTCTCCGATTAAACTATCCAAATCATCCGAAATCTTTTTTTCCAAAGGCATATCTTTGAAATCGTCAAAATTATAATTTTTGTTTCGATGTATATCCATTCCATCTTTAGTTCTGGCTCCCATGCTAAAATAGATATTTATATAATTATTTCCCATCACTATTCTGGAGTCTTCGGAGTTCACGATATATTTATTTACATTTTGCGCGTAAAAACCCACCCTTGAATTTATAATGAAATCGTGTTTTTTAAACTTGGCTGAAAGTTTCTTGATAATTTCCTTCACCTTGTCCTTATCTATTTCAGGCAATTCAACCCTCTGATAAAAAACATCGCTTGTTTTATTCAATGAAAAATCTCCCGATTTATCTTCTTCTTTGGCGGTAACCTGTTTATTCATAACAACTTTCAAATATTTATCAAGCGCGTCTTTATAAGAGTTGTCGGTTAATTCCCATATTTTGGCTTTTATGGCATTCTCATCGCTTAAAGGAATCTGCAAAGAACCAATGCTCTTTGAATTTGAACCCCTTGAATGAGATTCCTTTCCTTTTACTTCATGTGTATTATCAAGCTTAGGGGAACCGACCCTCGCATCAACCGTAAGCGTTTTGGACGAATTATCCCCCTCATCGGTTATGGCGCCAAGATTTGAATTAACCCAATAGCTGCTTTTGTCAAAAACCTCGTATTGAAGAAAATACAAAGGCGCTTTTTCGGCGTTTTTTAGCTTTTTATAAGAGCGGTTTAATTCTTCAATCATCGCTTTCAAAACAGGATCCGATTTTGAAACATCCGCGCTCTGAGAAAAACAAAATCCTGAAAAAATAAAAAAAATCGCTAAAAACAAACTCTTTTTTTTCATAGTAGCCTCTTTACTTTTATTTCAAAACTTCTTTAAAAGCTTTTTTTAATAAAACTCCGGCCATAGAGCGGCGATAATCGCCATCGGAACGAATATCGGTTATCGGATTTACTTCTTTTTGAATTATTGAAGCCGCTTTATCCAAAATTTCAGGGCTTAATATCTTATTCTTGAGAAAATCGCAGGTTTTAGGCGCGGTTATTATTTTGGGCGCTACCGACACGAGAGCTATGGACAAATATTCAACTTTATTTTGATTTATCCGAACAGACAAAGCAATCCCTATTTTAGATATCGCAAAAGAACTTCTCAAAGCAAGTTTCATATAAGCGCCTTTATGGCTTATTTTTGGAATTTCAAAACCCCATATAAGCTCGTCTTTTCTAAGCGCGGTTTTTCTTAAACCCAGAAAAAAATCTTTAAGAAGCATTTTTCTTTTTTTGCCCTTTAAATAAAGCGCGATATACGCTTCTTCACTAACAAGAGCGCAAGCCAAATCGGCGCTTGGGGAGGCATTTGCGCAATTGCCGCCGAGAGTCGCCATATTCCTTAATGACGGGCTGGCAAAATGCGGCAAAGCGCTTAAAAGCGTGGGCAAATGTTTTTTGATAATACGGGAGTCTTCAAGTTCTGAAGCCTTAACTTGCGAGCCTATCAAAACGGATTTCGCGGTTTCTTTAATATATCGCAACTCTTCTAAACCGGAAATATCTATCCAATATCGGCTATTTTCAATATCGGCATTGGCTCTCACTACAAGGTCGGTTCCGCCGGCAAGATATTTTCTGTCTGAGGGTAAAGAAAGAAGTGTTTTACTTAATTCTTTTAAACTTAAAGGTTTAACAATCAAATCGGGAAACATCAAGCATGACCTCAATAAAATCTACAACATAAAAATAGCGGAAATGAAACATATTTTCACATCATCTTATTTCCGTATGTCCTCTTATCCTTTCGCGCATTTTTTTACGGCGCCGATAATCTTCTCATAACCGGTGCAGCGGCAGATATTGCCCGATAGAGCTTCTTTAATATCTTTTATATTCGCTTTTGGCTTTGTCTTCAAAAGAGCCTGAGCGGATATAATCATGCCCGGCGTGCAAAAACCGCATTGCACAGCCCCTTCATCAATAAAGCTTTTTTTTATGTGGTGAAGTTTGTTTTTATCTTTCAGCCCTTCAATGGTTATCACGCTTTTTCCATGAGCCTGAACAGCCATCATAATGCAAGAATTAACGGCCTTGCCGCTTACAAGCGCCATGCACGCGCCGCATTCTCCATCGCCGCAGCCTTCCTTAGTTCCTTTAAGATTTAAATCATTTCTTAAAAACCCAAGCAAAGTAAGAGAAGAATCTATATCCCTTTCAATTTTCTCGCCATTAACAATGCATTTGAGCGAAAAAATTTTGTTAAACTTATTTTTTTTCATTTTCATACATTAACCATTTTCCACCTCCGAGGTGGAAAATGGTTTTAAAAGTTAAATCCCATGCCTATAAGAAACTTCGCTCCGCTGATAATTATGCGATCATCTTCCGATTTAATATCCCTATCAAAACCTATGCTGTTCAATTCATATCTGAGTTCGGTCACAATTTGAGTTTTATCACCGATTTTTATTCTCATGCCGACAGGTATTCTAAACATAAACCCGATTCCCATTTGCTCAACAGGTCTGGAAAAAGCGGAAGAAGCAGTATAACCCCTCACATAAGGAAGTTCTATTGAATTAAGAGAAAGTCCTAAACCCATGCCAAAATAGGGATTCACTCTCTCTCCGGCATGCCTGATTAATAAATCTCCGCTCATGCCGAAAGATGTTACTGTAAGATAATCCTCGCTATTAAATGTAAAATTAGCGGGAGACCCATTATCCAATGTCCAAGTTGTAGACTGCGGTTTTATATTTCTTTTTTCAAGAGATAATTCCAAATCCCCGCCTATGGCGCCTTTTCCAAAACCGCCTATACGCATAGCTATCGGACCTACTCCCTCACTTACAAGCTCACTCCATTTTACCGATTTGCAATATCTGTCTCCGCCCGAATAATTTATGCCTAAATGATTGTCGGGATCACTGGCATTAGCTGTTAATTTGATATTCCCCAATGGATTAGCAAATTCCAAACTGATATTAGGAGCGCCGAAACCGAGGAATAAATCAAAAAAACCGTATTCATTTTTGCCTCTAATATGAGTTCCGGCAGGAGCCGCGCCTTGAGTTTTAGGTTTATAAACAGCTTGCTGAACCGGTTGAACAATGGCTTCGTCGCCGCCCAGCCAATCCTTTTCAATTATAATTTGCGCCGCGCCTATGGCTCTCGCCGTTTCGGTTTTTATGAGCCTTGCATTAATTTCAATTTTGCCGCCCGTTCTTTCAACAAGGGTTCCGGTTATTATGGCATCAACGCCCAATACCTTTCCAAGCTCCTTAGTGCTATTGGCGTCCATTATGCCGGAAGATTGAAGCTTTAACTCATTCATAACCTTATCCAAAACGCTTCTCTCTATAATTTCAAATTTTTGAAGATTTATCATTTTCATCGTAAGCCTTTCGCTTATGACAGAACCATCTTTTGCCCCATCTCTTCCGTCGGCATATGAAAACGGTATAATGGCTATCTTTTTATCACGGAGACTTTCTCCCGCGGCATCGCTTATTTCTATGGCAAGCTGGCTATATTTATCTTCTCCGGCGAAAACCGAAAGATTTAAACTCATCAATGCTAGCGCCACAATTTTCAACACATGTCTATTTCTCATAATTATCTCCTCTATTTAGCTTTTCTCTTATTTTTTAAGCCAAGCCACACATCTTCAGGAAGAATCGGAATTTTTTTCACTCTTATTCCGCAAGCGTTTTTAACAGCATTGGCTATCGCTCCGGCCATGCCGATTAAAGGAACTTCTCCCATGCCTTTGGCTTTATACGGACCTCTCTCATAAAGCTTTTCTATAAAGATTATATCGTATTCGGGCTTATCATTGGTATTGGCAAGAACATAATCCGTAAAATTAGGATTAAGCATTTTTCCGTTTTTATAGACCAGATTTTCATAAAGCGCCCAGCTCATTCCCTGAAGTATCCCCCCTTCCGCCTGGCCTTCGGCAAGAACAGGATTTACTATTTTCCCGACATCATAAGCGCACGACATTTTTATAGGTTTAATAACGCCTGTCTCTTTGTCAATTTCAATTTCGGCAATATTCGCATTATAAGAATAAACCGAATAAATGTCGCCTTGTCCGTCTTTGTCATTAAATGTGGTATTGGGAGCTATGTGCCAGCCCTGCTCTCCCATCTTAAGCCTTCTTGCCCAGCATTCGGCTATAACTTCTTTGAAAGAAACCTTTTTTCCGCCCATTGAAAATACGCCTTGATAAGCATTCATTATAGCGGATGATTCAGCGCCCTTTTTCAAAAGCATGCTTTTGGCCATTGTAAAAATTCTATTTCTAAGCGGCTTGGCCGCTTCAATTATGGCATTGCCGCTCATCAGCGTCGTGCGGCTTGCCACCGTCGGCCCCGAATCGGACACCTTTGAAGTATCAACCTCTTGAACCCGTATATTTTCATAAGGCGCGTTTAAAGTTTCCGCCGCTATCTGGCTTAAAACGGTTAAAGCTCCTTGTCCCATTTCGGTATTGCCGACATTTATACCGACTGAAGCGTCTCTAAAAATATTAACATAAGCGCCCGCTCTGTCCAAAAATTTCCCTTTGGCGCCGAGCCCCACGCCATAATAGACGGCGGATATTCCTATTCCCCTCGCCTTTTCCCCCGAAAATTTTTTAGCCTTAATTTTTTTATTCCAATCCGAATTTTTTCTAACAGCCAAAAGCGCTTCTTTCAAGCCGCAAGACGCTTCTATTTTTTGGCCTGTAGCGGTTTTAGCTCCCGGGCCTATGATATTTTTTAACCTTAAATCTATGGGGTCAATGCTCAATTTTTCGCTTAAATCATCTATCAATGATTCCTGAGCAAATGAAATTTGCGGCTGGCCAAAGCCTCTAAAAGCTCCGCTCGGCGCTTTATTGGTGGCAACGGCATAAGCCTCAATAAGAATATTGTCAATTTTATACGGCCCCGCCGCGTGCACGGCTCCCCGCCAAAGAACAATCGGAGAAAGCGTTGAATAAGCCCCTCCGTCAAGAACATATTTGATTATGCAGGAGGTAATTTTTCCGTCTTTTTTAGCGCCATAAGAAACGCTTGACCATGAAGGATGCCTTTTGGACATGGACATAAAATCTTCTTTTCTATCATAAACCAATTTAACGGGGCGATTTGTTTTTACCGCGCAAACGGCGGCATGAGAAGCGACTAAAGCGGGAACATCTTCTTTCCCGCCGAAACCGCCGCCGGTCACAGCTTGAACTATTTTCACTTTATTATAACCGATTCCCAAAACCGCCGCTACAGCGTCATGAACATAAAAAGGGCATTGCGTAGAGCTGTGGACGGTCATAAGACCGCCCGGCTCGGGAACGGCTATGGCGCATTGCGTTTCAAGATAACCGTGAACCTGATAATTTGTTGAAAATTCATCTTTAACCGCGATATCGGCTTTTTTCATCGCGTCTTTGGCATTGCCTTTCTTAATTATAAACTTGGAAAATATATTATCCGAGCCGTAAATTTTAAGTGATTTTTTTTCAAGCGACTTCAAAGGATCGGTCAAAAAAGGAAGCTCTTTATATTTTATTTCTACGAGCTTTGCCGCTTTGCGCGCCGCTCTTAAAGTTTTGGCCACAACCAAAGCTATCGTTTCGCCTTCAAATTTAGTTTCATCCGCGCATAAGAAAGGGTAATCATTGATAACAATCGGCCATTGCTTAACTCCCCCTATGTCTTTATGCGTAACTAAAGTTACATATCCAGAAATCTTTTTAGCCTTTGCGTCTGATATGTTTAATATTTTTATTCTGGGTTTGGGACTTCTAACTGCGGCCGCGTAAAGCATATCTTCAAAAACATAATCATCGGCGTATTTGCTAAGCCCCTCAACCTTAAGCAAAGCATCCTTCCTTTTTACCGATTTTCCGATATATGAAAATTTATTCATAATTTTTCCATCATAGAAGCCAGATGCCAGACATCAGAAATCAGAGTTATAAGGAAACTTCTATAAATCTTACCTCTTGCTTCTTTCTTCTTGCCTCTCTGTTTTTCCAATCTTCATATGTTTGCCGTCTTTTTTATAATGCGCCGCCATAATTTGGCTTAAAACGGATATTGCTATTTCACCGGGCGCCTTTCCGCCCAAATTGAGTCCTATCGGAGAATATACCCTTTTATCTTTAAGCGGATAAAGTTTTTTCTTTTCTACCGCTTTAAATGTCTTTTTCACCTTATCCGCGCTGCCTATCATGCCGATATAAGCCGCTTTCGTTCTCATAGCCTCAATAAGGCATTCCTTGTCTAAAGAATGACCGCGGGTTACGATAACAATATATGTGTTTTTATCCGCTCCGGCAAGCCTCACGGCTTTATCCGGCTTCTGAACGATTATGTTTGAAGCATGAGGAAATCTTTCCTTATTTGCGAATTCCTTTCTATCATCGACCACAATATAAGGATAGCCGGAAATAAAAGCCGCTTCGGCAATCTTAACTCCGACATGCCCCGCTCCAAGTATTAAAATTTTGAAAGGTATTTTATAAACATCAATAAAAACCTCCATTTCTCCCTCGCAAATCATACCGGTATTGCCTTTGGCTTTAAGGTCAAAAATAAATTTCCCGCTTTCGCCTTTTTTTATACATTCAATGGCTTTTTTTATGGCCAAAGCTTCAATATTTCCGCCGCCTATTGTTCCTTCAATAGAGCCGTTTTCATAAACCAGCATTTTCGCGCCCGCTCCTCCGGGAGTGGAACCGCCGACGGAAATAACCGTTAAAAAAGCAATATTTCTGCCCTCGTCTATAGCTTCGCCTAGTACTTTTATTAAGTTTCCTGATCCGTTCATAACATAAGCTATTTTACTTTATTTAATATATAGACTACAGGAAAAAAACCTGTTTGTTTTCAAGTTTTTAAGGTTTTATAATCATCAGGCGTGTCAAAATCTCTGAGTATATTACCGTCATCAACAAATAAATCCAATACCTTAACCTTGGGATGATGAGTAACCCAATGCAAACCTTTATCGTCCGGCCCGTCAAAACATAAATGCCAATAAATTTCAGGAATTATTATGGGATGGCCGCGTTTATACAGTTTAGAGTTTAAAGTTGAGAGTGGACTGGGCTTTCGAAGATTTGCTATGGACACCCCGCAGTGTTCAAGTTGAGAGAACTTTACAATATTTTCTGCTCTCTGCCGTACTGACGCACTGCTCCCGCCTTTGGCGGGACAAGTTGCGCTGTTTTCTGTCTCCTGACTTCTGACCTCTGACTTCTTCCTTATAGTCTTTGGAATAATTATGTAATCTTGATGCTTAAGCCAAAAATCAACAATGCTTTTATATGTTTCAGCCGGTATGGTCGGCTGATCAACAAGCGCTATTAAGACAGCTTTACTCTTGGAATTTACGCTTTTAATTCCGACTCTAAGCGAAGATATTTGTCCCGCTTCAGGATTTTTATTTAGCGCTATTTTTTCCCCGCGCGGTTTCCATAAAGACAAAATTTCGTCTTTATTATCGCCTAGAACCACAATTCTGTCGGATATTTTATTTTCTCTTAAATTTTCACAGATATTTTCAATAAAGGTTTTACCTCTATATTCAAGAAGGGCTTTTGTTTTGCCCATTCTTTTTGAATCGCCCGCAGAAAGCACAACACCGCTTACCATAAACCCCCACAACCCCGCGGGTTGCAAAAAATATCATAGGGGAGAAAATTGCAACCCGCGGGGTTGTTAATGGGGGTATTAAGAGTTGCAGAGTTTTTCTGAAATCTTATTAGCTTTTTCGGCGAGTTTTTTCTCATCAATATTTACAAGTTTGCCATCTTTAACAACAATCTTTCCGTTTACTATCGTGTATTTGGTTTTATGGCTCATGCCGCAAAACAATAATGAAGCTAAGGGATCTGACGCCGAGCCCGCAAATTCTATGCCGCTTAAATCAAAAATAGCTATGTCCGCCGCTTTCCCCTCTTCAAGCAAACCTATATCGTTTCTGCCCAAAATCTCGGCTCCCCCTCTTGTCGCCATATTAAAAACATCTCTTACCGGCATAGAACCTGCGCCGCTTTTAATTCTATGAATAAGCATAGCTTGCCGAAGTTCGGCTAGCATATCGGACGAATCATTGGAAGCCGAACCATCAACGGCAAGTCCGACCGGAACTTTTTTATCCAAAAACATTCTAACAGGAGCTATACCGCTGCCAAGCCTTAAATTTGAGCTCGGACAATGAGCCACGCCGGTTTTAGTTTTAGCCATTCTAACGGCTTCCTCTTCGTTTATATAAACGCAATGAGCAAACCACGCATTGCCGTTTTCAAGCCAACCGACGGATTCCATATAATCCAATGGACGCATTTTATGAACTTTAATACAAAAATCATCCTCATCGCGGGTTTCGGCCAAATGCGTGTGAATTTTAATATCCCATTTTTTAGCCATCTCTGCTGTAAGCTTTAAAAGCTCCGTAGTTACTGAAAAAGGCGAACACGGCGCAAGAAGCACGCCAGTCATAGCGAACTTGTCTTTATTGTGATATTTATTCACAAGCCTTTCACAATCTTTCATTATCACATCTTCTTTTTGAACCACATCATCAGGGGGCAAGCCTCCGTCTGAAACACCTCGGGACATTGAACCGCGCGCGGCATGAAATCTTATGCCTATTTCTTTGGCCGCTTCTATTTCCGCGTCAATAAAATTTTCGCTATTGTTTTTTGGAAAAAGATAAAGATGATCACTGCTTGTGGTGCAACCCGTCAACAATAATTCTCCGAGTCCTATTTGCGCGCTTGTATAAATACCATTGGAATCGATGTTGCGCCAAATTCCATAAAGATAAACAAGCCAATCAAAAAGTTTTGCATTCTGCGCTTTTGGAAGATTTCTGGTTAAAGTCTGATAAAGATGATGATGAGTATTTACAAATCCGGGAAGAACTATGCAATTTGAAGCATCTATTTGATAATCGGCCTTAACATCAAGATTTCTACCGATTTTTTTTATCTCAGGTCCTTCTATGTAAATATCACCGTTTTCAATCTCGGTAAACTTATCATCCATTAAAACAAGCCTTAATGAGTTCCTTATCAATATTGATTTTTCCATAGTATCCTTTCAGTTCAGAAGTTCAAAATGGGCTTAAAAAATTACGAAGTTTCCCTAATTCCCTAAAAGGCCTATCCCCTTTGCTGAAGTAGATTCGTCCGGCGCGGCTTGGTGGTCTG
>JAKLQJ010000052.1 GCA_022013385.1 Elusimicrobiota bacterium | reverse complement strand
TTCGCATAGCTACCGACACCTTCTTGCCCGCCTAAGTAGTAGTGGCGGGATGAAGCATAGCTTCCAATATTGGTCGTTCGCATAGCTACCGACACCCTATGAAGCATAGCTTCCAATATTGAGCGGAAAACAGAGGGTTAAGCGTAGAGGTTGTTCACAGAGTTTTGTTGTTCGTGTTCTCAGTTATAGCCTCAAATTTTGGCTTTTCATAATGAAAAAAGAAAGAATAATAATATACGGGGGAAGCTTTGATCCACCGCATAAAGCTCATTTTAAGCTTCTTAAATCCGCAATTAAAGAAATAAGACCCGATAAGGTTTATGTGGTTGTAGGATGGCAATCGCCTTTCAAAAGTTTTTCGTCCGTTTCTTATCACGATAGAGAAAGAATGTTTAAAATAGGAGCGCGCGAGTTTAATTTGGGCGGGATAAGCCGGCTGATATTTCATCCTTTTGAATATGACAGAAAAAAAATTACATACACATATCAAACTATTAATTATTTTTCTTTAAAACATCCGCGATCTCAATTGTTTTTTCTTATGGGATCCGATTGCTTTAACTCGTTTAATAGGTGGAAAAATTACAAATTGATAATGAAAAAAGCGGTTCTTTTAGTAGGAAAACGCAAAGGCTTTTTGCCGGTCTCTCTCCCTAAAAAAGCGATTGTTTTTCTAAAAGATGTTTTTCCTGAAATATCTTCAAGCGAAGTCAAAAAAACTCTTTTTATCAAGGGATTTAGTAAAAACATTTTGGTTTCCGTTTCAGCTTATATGGAACAAAAAAAACTTTATTTGATTCATATACACAAATGGCTTAAATTAAATCTCAATCGCAAAAGATTTAGGCATTGTAAAGAAATGACAAAGCTTGCTTTGGAGCTTGCGGATAAATACGGCGTTGATTTGGAAAAAACAGCAATTGCAACCCTTCTTCATGACGCGGCGCGAGATTTAAGAGAGAACAAGCTTAAACTATGGGCAAACAAAAACAGGAAAAAGATTCCTTTTTTTCGTTTTATCATGGATAATGCCCCTTTAATTTTTCATTCTTATATGTCGGCCGATATAGCGCGGAGCAAGTTTTTTATAAAAGACAGGGATATTTTAAACGCGATAAAATTACATGCCATAGGCGCCCTTCGAATGTCTATTCTTGGTAAAATAGTATATGTTTCCGATATCGCCGGAAAAGACAGAGACGCGGCTTTTGCCGCCACCATAAGAAAAGAAGCTTTTTTTAATATTGATGCGGCCTTTTTTTCCGCTTTAAAATGTAAATTGGAATACATAATCAAGGAAAAAAAACGGATGCATCCTCGCTCGCGCATTGTTTATCAAGCCCTTTCAAAGAAAATTTATCCCAACCTCGCTTCCGCCAAACAATCAGGAAAATCCTCTTTTGGCCCGCCTTTGGCGGGCGGTAAGACGGATAGCCGCATCCGACGACTTGTTTTTAACGAGGCAAGGAGAGAGATTCATAAGCGACGACGGAGGCGAATATAAAACTATTCAGTTTTAAAAAAGAAAGTGTTTTGCTTTTTTTAGGCTTAACGATAGTTGCGGTTTTTATGATTGCGCATCTTTATTCCTCCGTTTCTTTGCGTGTTTCGCGCAATAGCAATATCGGGTTTGCCATTATATCCGAGAAACCTTGTTTTGTAATTTATCATTCTCTCTCTCGCATTGTAAATGTGATAAATATCCCCGAACAATTGTTGAACCTAAAGGGAACAGACTATCAAAAAACCGTTGCAATTTATAGATTTGTTTCGAAAAACCTTATTATTCCTTATAATTCGCTGTTATATGTTTCAATCAAAGATAAATTTTTAACAGAGAACAAGTTTTTGGAGGTTTTTAATTTTGAAGGCTCTAATGTCAAACAAACAATAAAGGCGTTTAAATATATATGGAAACTAAAAAGAACCGATGCGACAAACTTTTCATGGAATGACGCCATTGTTTCCTATTTGGAGATTATCGGTCTTAATCCCTCTAATTTTATAATCACGCAGTTTGCGGGAAATTTAAATATTGATAAGCTAAATTTGCATATGTCCGACTATAATCCGTTTTTAACAGCAGAAGACGCAATTATAAAAGTTGAAATTCTTAATGCTTCGGGCGTAAAGAGCAGGGCGGCCAAGATTACAAAATATTTAAGAGAAAAAGGCGTGGATGTGGTGAATTTCGGTAATTTTCCCTCTATTAGAAAAAAGTCAAAAATTGTAAACTGTTCTGATAGTGTTCGTTCCGCTTTTAAGGTAAGGGACATTTTAGATCTCCGTAAGCTTGAGATATATTCAAGGTATGACAGTTCCAATATGGCCGATGCGATTGTAATAATCGGCGCGGATTTTAATGAAGATAATATTCCCGAATTGAAAAGATAGAAGGAGAGTTATATGGCAGATTTGGTTTCTATTCTTAAGTCCGCTGTTAATCAGAGGGCAAGCGATATACATATTTGTGTCGGAAAACCTCCGATGATGAGATTGTCCGGAGCGATACAGCCGATTGATTCCAATGCTCCGCCGATGAGCGCGGAAGAAACTAAGAAAATGATTTATTCCGCGCTTTATGACGATCAGAGAGCCAAGTTTGAAAAAGATTGGGAACTTGACTGTTCTTTCGCGATTAAAGGCATTTCAAGATTCAGGCTTAATGTTCTTATCGCGAGAAACGGCGTTGAAGCCGTGATGCGGGTTATTCCTTCCATAATACCTACGGCAGAACAGTTGAAGTTATCGTCGACTATTACAGATTTGTCCAATGTTCCAAAAGGGCTCATTCTTGTTACCGGCCCCACCGGTTCGGGAAAAACCACCACTTTGGCCTGCATATTGGACATGGTAAACCAAAAAAGAAGCGGGCATATTTTAACTATAGAAGATCCTATAGAATTTACATACGACGGCAAGGCTTGTATCGTCCGCCAAAGAGAAATTGGTCAGCATACCAAAACATTCGGCAATGCTTTGCGCGCGGCTCTTAGAGAAGACCCCAATGTAATATTGGTGGGAGAAATGCGGGATCTTGAGACCATACAGCTCACCATAACGGCGGCTGAAACCGGACATTTAACATTTGCCACATTGCACACGCAGGACGCTCCCTCAACGATTGATAGAATAATAGATGTTTTCCCGCCGCATCAGCAGATGCAGGTCAGAGTTCAGCTTGCCAGTTCTCTTAAAGCCGTTGTTTCACAAATACTTTTGCCGAGGAAAGACGGCAAAGGAAGAGTGGCGGCAAGAGAAATAATGATTATGACTCCCGCCATATCCAATCTTATTAGAGAAGGCAAGACTCATATGATATACAGCGCGATAGAAACGGGAATGAAGTTCGGCATGATTCCAATGGATAAATCGCTTGCAAATCTTGTTAAACAGGATATTATAGAGCGGGATATCGCTGTTTCCAAGGCGCATAATATTGAGGTGTTTAAGAAGCTTTGCGGAATGTTATAACACAGCGCGACAGTGCAGCGCAGAGCTTGTCCCGCCTTTTTCGTCAATACTGCTTAATCGCTCTCCATTACTACATCGGTGCTCCCCATTACTACATCGGTGAGTCCGCCGAAGTTGTAGTGGCGGAAGTCCGCCAAAGATTTAGTGGCGGAAACCCACCAATGCCGTAGTGGAGAGGGCTAGAGCAGAGCAAACAGAGTAATAATTAGGAAACGGAATTGTAGCCGCAAAGCGCAGCTTTGCTTTATAAGGAGAATTTTTATGGATGAGTCCGATTTTAAAAATCTTAAGAAAGTTTCCATATTTAAGAATTTTGACGACAATAGGCTTAAAGAGTTCTTTAAAACTTTTAAGCAGAAAAAATATAATGCCGGAGATATAATTTTTAAAGAGGGCAGCGCGGGAAACACTTTGCTTCTTCTTATTGAGGGGGAAGTTATAATTGAGAAAAAGCTTGATGAGGATGAAAAAGATTTTAAACAATTGGCTCTTTTGAGCGTCGGAGAATTTTTCGGAGAGATGGCGGTTATTGATGAAAGGCCCAGAACCGCTCAAGCCAGAGCTTGCGCCGATGCGGTTTTATATGAGCTCAATCACCGGGATTTTTTCAATTTTATTAGAGAACAGCCTGAAACAGGAATTCCTTTTCTTGTGGAAATAACGAAAACGGTTTTAAGAAGGCTTCAAAACACATCCAATGAACTTACAATGCTTTTTGATTTAAGCAAGTTTGTCATGGAAGAATATGATTCGTCAAAAGAGTTTCTAAGCAAGGCGGCGGGGGAAATAGCTCCTTATTTGGACGGGATATGGAATATTGACGCTTATATTTACAATCAGTTCAATGAGGAGTATGATTTGGTTTTTTGTATGGAAAAATTTAAACAAGAAAGCAAAATAAGCGTTTCCGAGAAAGATATTAAAACCGGTTGGCTTAATGATCGCGCTTATATGGCGGTTTTTAATTTAAGAAACAAAAAACTTGGCTATATTATTTTTTCAAAAGAAACGGAACTTATGAATTTTGAGAAAAATAATCTTAGCACTATTTTTAATACAATATCTTCAATATTGGCATCGGCTATGGAAAATATAGACTATAGAGCGGAGCTTGCGCTTATGGAGAAACTTAAGGAAAAAAAATATACCATATGAACCAGAAAAATAAATTTAAAAAAATAGCTTTATTGGCGGCAAATATCGGCAATGATAAAAAAGCCGTTGATATTGAGATTTATGAGCTTGGAAAGGAATCATCTTTAGCTTTTTATGTAGTCATAATGACGGCAGAATCCGCCCCGCAGATGAGCGCTATTGAGGATGCCGTTTCAATTCAGCTTAAACAAAAAGGGTTTTATATCCTTTATAAAGACGGGCCTGAAAGCAAAAAATGGAAAGTCATTGATTATGGCGGAATAATAGTCCATATTTTTGCTCCCGTAACCAGAGAATTTTATTCTCTGGATAAAGTCTATTATGATTTTAAAAAAGTGAAATGGGAAAAGCCTCCCATTAAAAAAGCCGAGAAAAAGGGTACTAAAAAACCGGCGATTAGGAAAAGAACTGTAAAGAAAAAAGTCGTTCAAAAAAAACCGGCGAAGAAAAAAATTAAAAAGAAAATTCTTAAGAAAAAGAAATAAGAGGCTTTGTTAAAATATGCGATATTTTCTATCCGCCATTCGCCATCTGCTGTTTTGTCAAAGGGATTATGTTTGACGCTTTTGAGAAAGAAATTAAAAAGAATGCGCAAAAGGCTTTTGAATTAAAAGATTCCGCTTTTGAAAAGTTTAATTTTTCCCCGCCTCCGCCGCATGTAAAAAGCGATTTATCCATAGCATGGCCGATTGCCGCGGCCAGAATACTTAAAATGCCGCCGATGGAAATAGCAAAAAAAGCGGCGGATATTATTTCCCGCGCTAATATAGAGTCGGTTGATGTGGCGCCGCCCGGATTTATTAATATAAATTTAAAAAAAGAGTTTTTGCTTAATAATTTGAGCAGGATGCTTTCTCGCCCCGATTATTTCAAAGAGTCGGGCAATTTCTTGCAAAACATAAATGTAGAATTTGTTTCTGCTAATCCCACCGGTCCTTTGCATTTAGCTTCCGGAAGCGCCGCGTCGTTGGGGGATAGTCTTATCAGGATTTTAAAGTTTTTGGGGTATAAGGCAAGTTCGGAATTTTATGTAAATGATGCGGGCAATCAAGTTGAGCTTTTGGGTCAGTCTTTGAAGGCGAGATTTTTGGATAAGAATTTGCCTGAAAATGGTTATCAAGGCGATTATCTTAAAGATATCGCTTTGAGGCTTTCATCTGAGGCGAAAACATGGACTGATAAACAATTTTCCGATTTTGCTCTTAAAAAGATGATTGCTTCTCATTGCGAGGACATGAAAGAGTTCGGCGTTGAGTTTGACAAATGGTTTTTGGAGTCGGAACTACATAAAGATAATTCTCTTGAGAAGGTTAAAGAAAAACTTAAAGAAAAAGATTTAATTTATGAGAAAGAAGGGGCATTGTGGTTCGGTTCTTTGGATGAAAAAGAGGATTTGGAAGATAAGGGCAGGGTGCTTGTTAAATCCGACGGAAAAAACACATATTTTTTAAGCGATATCGCCTATCACTTGAACAAATATGAGAGGGGCTTTACCAGATTGATAGATATATGGGGAGCGGATCATCATGGTTATGTTCCCAGAATGAAAGCGGCGGTTTCCGCTTTAAATAAAAATGCAGAATCCTTTGAGGTAATAATACATCAGTTGGTTTCGCTTAAGATTGGCGATAAAATTGTGAAAATGTCTAAAAGAAAGGGGGAATTTATCTCCCTTAAGGAATTAACCGCAGATGTGGGCAAGGATGCCTGCCGCTTCTTTTTTGCGATGAGAAGCCCAAACACTCATTTAAACTTTGATGTGGAGCTTGCCAAAAAGAGAACCAATGAAAACCCTGTTTTTTATGTCCAATATGTTCATGCCAGGATATGTTCTATTTTCGCCAAAGCCCAAGAAATGAATTTTGACGCAAATCTTTTGCCTGATTTTAATAAGGTTAATTTAAACTGCGAAGAGAAAGAATTGATCAATAAGCTTATTTGGTTTGAGAAGGTTTTAAATAATTGTGCCGATGATTTAACGCCGCATCATCTTGTCATATACCTTATGGAGCTTTCGGCTCTTTTCCATTCATTTTATGATAAGCATAAAGTGCTTGATGAAAATAATCCTGAAACAACCACACTTAGACTTTTTATCCTGCGCGGCGTGAAATTTGTTATTAATGAGGGCTTGAACTTAATTGGGGTCTCCTCCCCCGAGAGGATGTAATAAGGAGAGATTGTTGGCAAGGTTTCACGCTTAGTTAAGTTGGCATGGGAGGCATTTCGATATTTACCTGTAGGACCGGGGTCGGCACGAGCTAATCCCGCCCCTCTCTAACTGCAGGATAGCGACACGAGAACTTGTGTCCGTAGTAAATCTTTGATAGCCCAGTCCACCCTCACTCCGCTGTATGTGTATGCGGAGCTCCGAAGAGCCCTAAAGGCAAACACCGAAACGCCTCTTTTATATCTTTCCGCAAAATCCTTCATTAATTATTGTTGAAATATCCCGCCCTGCTTAAGATACATCCGACTTCCCCCAATACCCTATATAAGGAAAGCTTTATAAAGCCGCTTAAAAACGATGATAGGGACAGTACTTGAGACAGTTTTAAATTCTTAACTTCCTTTTCCATAGCAGTCAAATAAAAAACCCCGCAGCAGGGGTTTTTTATTTGTAGCGGTGAAGCTTAATTTTTATTTAATTACCGTGATAATAAATCCGCTTCGTTGAAGATTTTGGTCAAGAATAATCAGCCCTAATGATTTGTAATACTCAATGGATTTTTTGAACTGGTTTTTAATCTCTGAATAGGGAATATTAGGCGAATTGTGATATCGTTGTATTTTAATTGAATCGGGCGCCACAAAGTCTATGATGTACACATAAGCGTTATAATCAAACACTTCTGAAATGTTTGTGATATTGTATTTGTTTTCTTTCAGGCCGGAAATCGCGTAATCCATTGATTCTTTTGCCTTTTTGTTGCGGGAAAATCTACTGCTCCGAAAAGTAAACGGTTTCATTTGATGCTCAGACTTTGGAACCGGAACAGGCAATTGTTGAATGGTAGTTTTATCAGCGCATTCTGTGCTTATGTCTATGGAAAATGTTCTTAAATCTTCCATTTCCGTAGCCGCATTTAAATTTCCACTGATACAAACAATGATAACCGCTAATAGCGCCACAAGGTTTTTCATAAAGTTTTGCCTCTCTTTCGGCTTAATATTGTACTATAATAGAATACCATACTAATTGAAATTCGCCAATGGTCATAAGCATTTCCGGCGTAATTCTAACAAATTCTAAATTCTCGTAATGTCAAAACTTTTAGTAAATACCACTTTTCTTTTTTTGATTACAGTTTTTTTGTTTTGTGGATGTTTTAGAGATTTGTCAGGGCTAAAACCTATTTGTTTTTTAGGTTTCTCTTTGAATGTTAGAAATTCTCTGATTTGTTCAAAAATAGCATATATTTGTTTGTCATGTTTTTCGTATTTATTTTCAAGCTGAGTCAATTTATTAAGTATTTCTTTATTTGTGGAAACTATCTCTCTTAATTTTATGAATACTCTCACAATTTGAATATTCACTTGAATAGCCCTTTTGCTATTTAAAACACTTGAAAGCATAGCAACGCCCTCTTGCGTAAAAACATAAGGTAGCTTTCTTGTACCACCCCAACTTGATATGCCAATTTGGCACTTCAAATCATTAAACTCATTTTTTGTTAATTGAAACATAAAATCAGAGGGAAATCTTTCAATATTTCTGCGAACTTGTCTTGTTAATTGTCCCGTTTGAACTCCGTAAAGTTTTGCTAAATCTCTATCAAGCATTACTTTAGAGCTTCTGATTAAAAAAATTTTACTTTCAATTTGATTTTGAGTAATTAAATTTTTCATTTTATTTGCCTTTATTGTTTATTAAATTTCCTCTTAAATTTTCTTATTCACTGAATTGTGTCACGTTCTCCTTTTCGCTTAAAAGTTCGGCGGCGCGCTTTAGGTCTTGGGAAAACATGTATGACATTGTTTAGTTTTTTAATTATTTTATTCCAAAAGCTTTCCGCTTAAAACAATATATCAAATTCTATTGGACATTTCCTTATGTCGGTCTGAGGGTGATTCGGATTTGTCTTAAATAAGGCGGGATATTTCCCCTAATAAAAAGCTTAAACAAAAAAACAAGCTGAAATAAAGGCAGGGCAGGTGTGTTTGCTAAGCAAACCGTTCGGAAGCCGACCTGCACATTCAGGAGGCTGAGGGTGGACTATGCTATCGTGTCGTGTGTTGGCAGGACACAAGTTCTCGAGTCACTTATCTTGCAGGTACGGAAGGGCGCAGTACTAAGCGACCCTGGTCTTGCGTGTAAATACAGCTGTCATGACTCAATAAACTAACAGAGTGAGCGTAAAAACTTTGCTAGCCGATACTGGCAGGACCCGCGCTTAATGATAAGTCTATGGAATGTATAGTTACAAAGCTTTTAAGGCTATTAGAAATAAATAATCGGATAATCTATTTAAGAAAACCGCCGAAGTTTTAAATTTTTTTGTTTCCCAAACGGCTATTTCGGTTAGCCTGGTTTTTGCTCTGGCAAGATGAATCAAAACTTCCGTTTCCGATTTTCCGCAAACAATAAATTTTTTCAATCTCGGCGTTTTTTCAGATAGTTTGTTTATTGTTTTTTCAAGTTTTTTCGTTTCGGCTTTTATTTCTTTTAAACAATCCATGCCGGCGATTGCTCCGGAAAGAATAGAAAGATTATTTTGAATCTTTTCAAATTCACTTGAGTGAGCTTTTAATTTAGAGGATTTCTTAAATCGGACTTTAAGTAAGCCCAAAAGACAAGAGAGTTCGTCAATAGAAGCAAGAGCGTTTATTCTAGGATCAATTTTTTTAATTTTTTTGTTTTTGATTATATTTGTAAAACCCTCATCCCCTGAGCCTTGTTTAGGTTTAAAGTTTTTAGGCATAAGGATAATTTTAACAAATTATCCTTAGGAGTTGTTTGCTAAGCGAGGGGGAGGGGGATATAACGCAGGGGGGACTGATTTTAATTCCGCAGGCTTGCCGCGTCAAATTCATGTATATTTTCTTTAGTCACATTTATGGATTTTGGATTTACAAGACCGTTTTTAATATATTTTTTTAGAGCGTATTTAGGAATATTGGCGCTGGGATTAATCATTCCGCCCGGCAATTTAATTTTTATTTGTTGCTCTTTTGGGAGAACGGAATTATATATTTTTACCGGAATTATTGTGCAGCTATGAGTGATTGTGTGATATATTTCTTTCGAATTATTGTTTTTTATGATTCGTTCGGTTACTTTCTCAAGAAGTTGCAGTTCTTGTTCTTTATTTAAATTCATTGTGTAAAGAAATAGATTGTTTCCTTCTTCGTAAATCGTATAATCCGCGTAATCGGCAAGAGTGGTCGCTTTAAATATCAAAGGATAACGGTCTTTCATGCCGTCTATCGGGCTATAACCCGGGCCTTCTCTATACCAGCCTTCGGCTCCTATTGTGAGAGCCACCCCGTCTTCCCCTTTGGAATTTGTGAAACCGCCGGGCTTAAAAACAAATATGAATAAAGTGTGTCCCGTAAAACAATCCTTAGCGCCATAATAAACTTTATTAAGAAGCATGGGATTTATATAAGCCGTTTCCCAGTTGCTATTATTTTCAGAAGTATATCCCCACCTTGTGTTCTCAATTTCAATCAAGGTTTTACTATTGGATACTATGATAGCCGGTTTTTGATGAGATGTGTAGGGGGAATTCGGATCCCAGCCAAAAAAAGCGTCATATATCATCCCTTTGTTTTCTTCCATACTAGGAAGAGTAATATTCAAATCTTGGTTTTGAATTTCATTGATATTTATATCGGCGGGAAATATTGGATTTTCATTATTGGCTGAAGCCTTTATTATGTTTCCCGTCAAAGCAAGCATAAAGATGACAAGCGCAAGCCATTTCTTCATTTGATTTCTCCTTAGCTGTTAAATACAGCATAGTTTAATACACATGCTTAGATAAGAGTATTATGACCTACTGCGCTATAATAAAAAGACCCAGTCTCGGCAAGGCCTTCCGGCCGCCATACTTTGTATAATTGAGTAGTAATAAACCCCCTAACTTTGAAAGCGAGGAAAAAATGAAAGATAAAATTATTAAAACTCTTGAGAAAATAAAGCCCATCCTTGCCGCTGATGGCGGTTCGATTGAACTTATAGATGTGGATGAAAAAACAGGCACAGTTAAGGTTAAGCTTGCCGGAGCTTGCGGAAGTTGTCCTTTTTCAGCTATGACCCTTAAAGGCGTGGTTGAGAAAATGATAAAAGAGGATGTTCCGGAAGTTAAAAAAGTTATTATGGGCTGATTATATTAAACCTGCAAAATATGTCATCCATAAATCTTCATACTCATAGCGTGTTTTCAGATGGCACGCTTTCGCCCCGCGATATACTGAAAAAAGCTCGGCTTGCGGCCGTTGAGTTTTTTTCGCTTACCGATCATGACAGTATTGACGGTTGGATAAATCAAGAATACTCTTTAGGTTATGGATTAAAGATAGCGCGCGGCGTTGAAATAAACACTAGTTTTCATGATAATCTGCATATACTCGGGTATGGAATAGACACTGAGAATAAAAATCTTCGTTTAAAGTTAACGGAATATAGAAGTCGGCGAATTCAAAGAGTGAAAAAAATAGTAGCGGCTTTAAAAGAGATCGGCATAGATATTTCTTTGGAGGATTTATCCATTAAAGACAGCATTAGTTACGGCAGGCCGCATATAGCTGATTTCCTTATAAAAAAAAAGATAATTAGAAACCGTAAAGAAGCCTTTCAAAAGTATTTGGGCTATGAAAAGCCGGCTTATATTCCTTCTATAGGCCCGTCAATCGAAGAAACTATAAAAGTTATAAAGGATGCCGGCGGTTATGCTGTTTTGGCTCATCCCGGCGCCGTTAAAAACCTCATTAATATGGAGGAATTTAAAGAAATGGGCTTGGATGGTGTTGAAGCTTTTTACCCTTCACATTCAGGCGGAACTATAAGGTATTTTATTGAAACGGCTAAAAAATTATCATTATTTGTTACTGCGGGGACAGATTATCACGGCATGGGCAGCGGTAGGGATTCTTTAAGCGGTTTTGATATTGAAGAATCTTTAATGGGGAAGTTAAGGGAGAGGTTTTTGTGAAAATTATTGCGCATAGAGGCGCTTCAGCCTATGCCCCTGAAAATACTTTGGAGGCTTTTAAGCTTGCGCTTGAAATGGGGGCAAAAGATTTTGAGTTTGATATTCATTTGACAAAAGATAAAATTCCCGTTGTTCATCACGATTTTCATTTGCTTAGAACTGCGGGCGTAGAAGCGGAAATAGCGGATTTAAATTATGCCGATTTAAAAAAGATAAATGTATCAAGGCATTTTTCTTCTGATTATAAATTTCAATATATCCCAAGATTGGAAGAAGTTGTGGAAATAATATCTCCCGCGGCTGAATTTATCAATTTTGAAATTAAAAACGATAATAATGTCCATAATGGCATTGAAAAAATAATTACGGATTTTATCCGCTTAAAAAAAGATATTTTTAAAAAGGCCGTTATTTCATGTTTTGATTATCCCAGCGCAAAAAGAATAAGATTATGCGATAGAGAAGTGAAGATGGGCTATCTCGGGCATAGCCTTACGAGCTTGCTTTTGCCAATAGCGCTTCAAAAGGCAAAAAATATTGAAGCTTACAGTTTTCATATTAACTTTAAGATAGCCTTTAAAACAAATATATCCAAAATTCATCGAGCGGGCCTTAAAGTTTATGCGTATACGGTAGATGATTTTAAAGATTTATTGAGAATGAAGGAAAATGGGGCGGATGGAATATTTACCAATTATCTCGATATAGTATAAGAAAACAGCGCGACTACGGCAGTGTGACAGCGCGGCAGAATAATTTCACCCCGTGGGTTGGTTAAATTTGGTTTTAGAAAAAACCCGCGGGGTGTGGAAGAAACAGCAAGAAAAAGCAAAATAAGGCGATTAGGAATGAGAAAGCAGAGAACAGAAAAAAACTCGGAAATTAATAAAGAAATGAGTCGGCTTATAGCTTTGGGTTTAAGTCAAAGTTGTGTGTCGCAGCCTTTAAGACATATAGCCGAGCTTACCCTCAAAATCAATAATCTAAAAAAAGAAAAGAAAACCATTGTTTGCGCTCATGTTTATCAATTGCCGGAAGTTATTCTGGGCATAGGCGATATGATAGGCGATTCTTATAAGCTTGCGGCTGATACCGTTGAAACCGATGCGGAAAATATAATTTTTTGCGGAGTTCATTTTATGGCTGAAACGGCCAAGATTTTAAATCCTGAAAAAAAAGTTTATATTCCGTCAAAAAACGCCGGCTGCACTTTGGCTGAAAGCATAAAAGCCGAAGATGTTAAAAAACTAAAACTTCAATATCCCAATTCTCCGGTTGTCACTTATATCAATACAACCGCCGAGGTGAAGGCTGAGTCCGATTGTATTGTTACTAGCGCGAATGCCGAGAAGATTTTAAGAAAAATGTATCAAAATCATAAAAGAGTTATTTTTGTTCCCGATAAATTCATGGGAGCTAATCTCGCCAAAATTCTCGGCAAGACAATCGGCAAAGATATGATTTTATGGGACGGGACCTGTATAGTTCATAAAAAATTTGACGCAAGAACGATCAAAATATATAGAGATAAATATCCCGGTCTTGCCGTTTTGGCTCACGCTGAATGTCCGCCGGAGCTTATAGATGAAGTTGATTTTGCCGGCGGAACGGGCGCTATGATGAAATATGTGGAAAACACCAATGCCGCCGCCTACCTTTTAATAACCGAATGCGGTTTTGGCGAACTTGCCAAGATAAAATTTCCCGATAAAAATTTTGTGGCAATGTGTCGATTATGTCCCTATATGAAATCCATTACTTTAAATAATGTTTTGGATATTCTTGAGAATCCTTCCAAAGAATTTGAAATCAATGTTCCCGCCGATATGGCCGAAAAAGCCAAAAAATCCATAGATAAGATGTTTGAGCTAGTGTAGTGCGTCGTAAATAACTTGACATTTACTATTTACGCATCTTGCGTCGTGGTTTTAACCCCGCGGGT
>JAKLQJ010000051.1 GCA_022013385.1 Elusimicrobiota bacterium | reverse complement strand
TTCCCCATAGCAATTATGCTATGGGGCTGGCTGATTTTTGGCTACAACTTCGTCACTCATCGCTTACAGACCGCAGAGGGTATGCTCGCTCTTCGTTTCTCGTTTCGCTCAAAAATCAGTCAGCCAAATGGCAAGTTAATTGTTTTTCAAAGCCTTAATGGCGCAATGAGCGGAAAAAGGAGGAATGTATATGATTATTGTGCTCAAAACAAAAACACAGGATAAGGATGTCCAAAACATAGAGCAAAAACTAGGCCTTTTGGGAATGAAGGTTCATATCTCCAAAGGGGAATTTAGAACAATAGTCGGGGTCATCGGAGACGATAATAAAGTCAATCTGGAACAAATCAAATCTTTGCCTTATGTGGAAAATGTTTTTCAGGTGCTCAAACCGTATAGACTGGTCAGCCGGGAATTCAGAGAGGAAAATACTGTCATCAAGGTGGGCGCTGCCGCGATAGGCGGTAAGGATTTTGTCGTCATGGCCGGGCCGTGCGCAGTAGAAAACGAAAAACAGCTTCTGTCTGTAGCGCGCGAAGTCAAAAAGCATGGCGCCATGATTTTGAGAGCGTCCGCTTTTAAGCCGCGAACCAGCCCTTACGACTTTCAGGGGCTTAAGGACGAAGGGCTCCGGATACTACGCAAGGTCAAACAGAAAACCGGCATCATCGTGGAAACCGAAGTTATGGATGTTCGGGATGTTCCCAAAGTGGCGGAATATGTCGACATTCTGCGGGTTGGAGCAAGAAATATGCATAATTTCGACCTGCTCAAGGAAGTGGGGAAAATCAGGAAGCCGGTTATTCTCAAGCGCGGCATTGCGGCAACGATTAAAGAATTTCTTCTGGCCGCGGAATACATTGTTGCGGAAGGCAATCCCAATGTTATTCTTTGTGAGCGCGGAATCAGGACTTTTGAAACCGCTACCCGCTTTACATTAGATATCAGCGCTATACCGGTCATCAAACAGGAAAGTCATCTGCCTATCATCGTAGATCCCAGCCATCCCGCAGGGAACCGCAATTATGTCATAGCGCTTGCAAGGGCAGCTATAGCGGCCGGCGCCGACGGCATTATTGTGGAGGTGCATCCTGAGCCGGAGAAAGCGCTCTCGGACGGAGTACAATCCCTGACTTTCCCTCAATACGAGGAAATGATGAGCCAACTGAAGAAATTGGCGCTTGCTATGGGAAGAACCCTGTGACCAAGTCCCTCGGCATTATTGGCTGCGGCAGAATGGGGAAATTGCTTGCGGAGCTATTGCGAGACGATTTTATGGTCAAAGTCTATGACTCCGCTGTAAAAATACAGGGTTGCGGGCGCCGCGTGGTTTCATCTCCGCTAAGTGTCGCGGCTTCTTGCGATATTGTTGTTTTTTGTGTGCCGATACGCGCCTTGTCCGCAACCTTGCGCCGCTCAAGCCGGCATATTAAAAAGGGTTCTCTTGTGGCGGATATCTGTTCGGTCAAAGAATATCCCGTGCGGCTTATGCGAGATATTCTGCCCTCCCACTGCGAAATTATCGGCGCGCATCCGCTTTTTGGCCCCAGTAGTTATGGCGATTCGAGCGCGTTAAAAATAGTCCTTTGCCCTGTCAGAATCGGAAATCCGCGCCGCATCAGGAATTACCTGAAGAACAAAGGCTTCCAAACAATTGTCTCAACCCCCCGCAGGCATGATCGAGTCATGGCGCGGGTATTGAATCTGCCGCAGCTTATAGGCCGCGCGCTGGCAGGGATTGAGCCGAAAAGCAGGAACCTGTCCTCGTCGGACAAAAATATGACCACTTGCAATTATAAGCGACTTCTGGCCATCGCGAATTCGGCCGCCGCCGACAGCCGACAACTTTTCGCCGATATCCACAAGTATAACCGTTTCGCCCGGCCCATGGCTGAAAAATTTTCCGGCAAGATTACCGGGCTATTGGACAAAGAATATGACTCATAGAAAAGAAAATCTATTATTTAAGCCATGGAAAGAGATTAAACGGCTCCAAGATAAAAAACTGCATTATTTTATCACAAGAAAATTATATCCCTTCAGCCCATACTACCGTCAGTTATTTGACAAAAATAATATATGCCCGGATACGATACGGACAGTAGGAGATTTAAGAAGACTGCCTCTTGTTTCAAAGAATGACTTTTTTAACGCGACCGACGGAAAAACAGAAAAAAGCCGTGACTTCATTCTTCAGCCGAATGAAAAATTTATCAGAAAATTTCTTCCTAAAACCGAACTCTTAAAGTTTTCTTGCCTGAGCCTTTTAAAAGGGAAGGATTATTTAAAAAACCGCCTTGAAAAAGAATACCGGCCCATTTTTCTCGCGGGCACGGCGGGCACAACCGGTCAGCCTTTATCATGCTTTTACACAAATTACGACCTAGAAAATCTGCAGCTTTATGGAAGAAGAATGGTTGAAATATTCAACATGAAAAAACATGAGGTCGGAGTAAATACTTTTCCTTACGCGCCGCACCTGGCATTTTGGCAGGTCGTATTCGCGGGCATAGGAGCCGGCGTTTTTATATTAAGCACGGGAGGCGGAAAAACCATGGGGACGGAGGGAAACCTGCGTTCCATACTTAAGGCAAAACCGCAATTTTTAATCGGAGTGCCGGGTTACATTTATCATTTGTTGAAGACGGCTCGGCGCCGGAATCTGGATTTGCATTTTGTAACAAATATTGTCCTTGGCGCCTCGCGTGTGCCTGAAGGATTTAAAAAAAAACTTGCCAATCTTTTAAAAGAAATGAACGCCCCAAAAGTAAAAGTGTTCGGCACCTATGGTTTTACGGAAGCGCGCGCGGCATGGCCGGAATGTCCCACAGACATCGGGATTTCAAGCGGCTATCACACTTACCCCGATAAGGCGGTATTTGAGGTTATAGACCCAAAGACCGGCATGGTAAAAGGCGAAGGTGAAGACGGCGAGCTTGTCTATACCAACATTGACAGCCGCGGAACCTGCGTTTTGCGCTACCGCACGGGAGATTTGGTGAGAGGCGGCATCAGTTATTTTCCCTGCCCTTATTGCGGCAGGACAGTGCCAAGAATTTCAAGCGATATTGCGCGCGCTTCAAACATACAGGATATTAAATTCTCCAGAATAAAAGACACCTATGTCGACCTTGATGACCTTGAACATTTTTTGGATGGCAAAGAGGAAATAGACGAGTGGCAAATTGAGATTCTAAGAAAGGATAATGATCCCTATGAACTTGAAGAACTGGAGCTTTATGTCAGTCTTCTTAAAGATGTGGATAAAAACGGATTTGCCAAACAGCTGAATAGCGAAATTTTGTCAACCATGGAAGTCGCGTTTAATAAAATTAATTTTGTATCTTTTCAAGAAATGCAGCGCAGGCTTGAGGTGGAGTCTTCTATTAAGGTAAAAAAAATCGTAGATAAAAGACTCTGCGTTTAGCAGGCGTTAAAACGGAGCTTGTTATATATAAAAGCTGTTTTAATAAGTGAAAAACTGTGACTAAAAGCCGGTAATTTTAAAAACTATGGTTTCTCTGTCGGAGGCTAAAATGATATATCTTCTTGCAAAATTGGCAGGCGTTTTTATTTTTAATTTTTTATACCGCGTGAAAGTTAAAGATATGGATAATGTACCCTTAAAAGGGCGAGTCATCCTTGCGGCAGGTCATGTGAGTTTTCTTGATCCGATGGTAATTTTTCATATCAGCCCGCGGCGCGTTCGTTCTGTAGTGGCAAAACGGGTTATGAATATCTGGTGGCTGGGGTGGGTGTTAAAGGGTACGGGCTGCGTACCGACCAATGGTTCAAGCAAAAGCACTTTGGCGGTTTTGGATAATGAAGAAGAAGTATTAATTTTTCCTGAGGGCCGTTGTGAAATAAAACCGGGCAATATGCTTCCGGCCCATACGGGTGTCGCGGTTTTTGCCTTAAAAACAGGCGCTCCTGTTGTTCCTGTTTATGTCAAAGGGACTTTTGAGGCGTGGCCGATTGGAAATATCTTTCCCAGATTTTTTAAAAGATTGGAAGCGCGTTTTGGCCCGGCAATTCTTTTTGAGAAGGTAAATATGGAAGTAATTCCGCGGGATACGCTCAGCCAAGCAACCGATAAAATAATGGAGGAGATAAAAAAACTAAATGCCTAAAGAAAAAGAAACTATCTACCGCGTAGCAAGAACAAGAGACGAGCTAGAAGAGGCTTTCTCTTTGGTCTATAAAGAGTATGCCGGCCGCGGCTATATTCCCAAGCATTATAAGAGCACTTTAAGACTCTCGCTCCATAATGCCGTTCCTTCTACGGTTACTTTTGTCGCCCTTCAAGACAATAGAGTAATAGCCACGGTTACTCTTATCCCCGATTCCGTTCTGGGTTTGCCGATGGATAGCATTTTTAAGGAGGAAGTGGATGTTTTAAGAAAAGGCGGGCTTAAAGTGGCCGAAGTTTCTCAGCTTTCTTTGGACGGGGATTTGTTCCCAAAGAATTGGTTTTCCTTGTTTAATTTTAACAAGCTCGCATTTGTTTTCAAATTATTTAAACTGGTTCTGGATTATTCTTTTTATACCGCGGGATTAAACGAATTATGCATCGCTATAAATCCCAGCCACCAATACCTCTATAAGTTTATTTCTTTCAAACAGATGGGTGGCTTGAAACATTATGGCTCGGTTAACAAAGCGCCGGCCATTGCTTTTAAATGCGATTTAACAAAAGCTAAAGAAAAACTGAAAAATAGAAAGGGGCTTTATAAAATGTTTTTTGGCGGCAAGACACTATCGGAATCATTGGAAAAAAAATATACTTTAACAAACGGGGATTTGGAATATTTTTTCATGAAAAAGTCGGATATTTTTGAAAAAGCGTCGCCGGAACAATTAATGTATATTAAAAGCTGTTATCCTCATTTATCCCTTAAAGGAGACAATGCCGAGCATGAGCATTGACCTGTTTAAAAATCTTTGCAATAAATGGATTGACTTTGCTTTGAGGCGTTCAAGAGTCGTTCTGTTTATCTACGCGCTGTTGATCGTCGGCGGCTTGTGGTCAGTAGCCCACATTAGGCTTGATTACATGACTGATTCGTTTTTTGATCCCACAACCCATAACTTCATTGAGACAAAGAAAATAGAGAAAGAATTTAATATCGGTAGCGGAGAGGCGTTGGTTGTGCTGCACGCGGATGATATATTTACCGAGAAAAATCTGCGATTCATTGATAAGCTGACCTTGCAGTTTGAAAATATGAAATATGTCGAGGATGTAATCAGTCTGACCACGGTGAACGATATCCTCGGCGAGAAAGACAACTTTATTGTGGAGAAGCTGATAGAAGAGGTGCCGTCCGGCTCGGACGCGCTTCAGGATTTGCGCAAGAAAGCCACAACCAATCCGCTTTTCGCTAAAAATGTGATTTCTCCCGACGGCAAAACTGCGGGCATTATTGTCCAAGTATCGGAAGTTCCGGAGCTTTTAGGCGGGGAAAAAAGAATTGTAGTGGAGAATATTGAGAAGATATTAGCATCGGGCATTCCGGCCGGGATGGAGATACATTTGAGCGGAGGCATTCCGCTGTCTTATTACTATTCGGAATTTATGGCGCACGATATGTCTATTTTTCTTCCGCTGGCATTAGTGTTAATGATAGCGACGCTCTTTATTGCCTTCCGAAAAGTGAAAGTAATGGCGGCGCCTGCGGCGGGAACTTCCGTGAGTCTTCTTTTCACGATGTCGCTGTTTTATCTGTTTGATCTGCCGCTTAACAATGTGACTGTTGTTGTTCCGCCCGTAATTATGGGGTGCATTGTCGGTGATTCGCTTCATTTTGTTATGCACACGCTCCGCAAAAGGGGGAAGGATAAAACTTTGCTACTGGCCTCGTCAATGCGAGAGCTGTTTATACCGTGTTTCATGACCAGCATAACCACATTTGGCGGCTTCATATCGCTTGTCTCAAGCGACAGTCCGGCGGTCAGGCAGATGGGCGCGATTGCAGGAGCGGGAATGCTGATAGGCTGGTTTGTCACTTTCACATTTCTGCCGGCTCTGATGATGCAGATAAAAGGACTTGGCGGCAGTTTGGTGGATGAGATGAAGGTGGAAGATTCTGATTCGGGGGTTAATAGACTATTGTCCGGAATTTGTGATTTTATAATAAGATATAGCAAGATTATTGTGATTGCGTGGCTGGCTCTTGGCTGCGCTGTATTGCCCGGCATTCTCAATATTAAGGTGGAATCAAGCCTGCTCGCGCAGCTTGACAGTAACAGCCAAATATATAAGAGCGTGGTTTTTACGGAGAAAAATCTGACGGGAATTCAGCTTCTACATTTCTCATTCAAGACACAGTCAGAAAATGGCATCAAAAATCCCGCAATCCTCAGGCAAATGGAAAAGTTGCAGCGACATCTTGAAACGATGCCGGAAGTTGATAAAACAATGTCGGTTGTTGATTATCTCAAACAAATGAACAAATCTTTCCATGAGGAAAAAAATGAATTTTATGTTGTTCCGGAGACACGCGAAATGGTTTCACAATACACGCTTCTCTACGGCGAGGATGACCTTGAGAAATTGGTGGATTCCGGATGGTCGTGGGGGCTTGTCACAGCGCGAATGAAAGAGCGAAATTCAGCGGAGTACATCCGGATACTGGCCGAGATGCGCGGCTATGTCAGGGATAATATCTCCGGTCCATTTGACATTGAAATTGTCGGGCCGACCGTCACAGAGGCTGAGGGAGTAACAACAGTAACAAACGGACAGATACGAAGTCTCATTCAATCATTCTGCATAGTGTTCGGACTTATGTTTATCATGTTTAGGTCATTTTCGGCCGGTTTTGTCAGCATGATGCCAAATGTGATTCCGCTTATGATAAATTTCGGCATTATGGGTTTTTTCGGGATCCGCCTTGATACCGCGACCTCAATCATTTCCGCGGTTACGCTGGGGATAATCGTGGATCATACCATACATTATGTGCATGGTTTTGGAAAAAACTTGCGAAAGACGGGCAATTATGAATTTGCGATGAGGGAGACTATGATGGAGAAGGGCTCGGCGATGATATTCACGACAGCCATCCTTATGTGCAGTTTTGGCGTGGCGATCTTTTCAAATTTTGTCCCGATCTTTCAATTTGGTCTGCTGTGCACAGGGCTTATGATAACCGCAATGATAGGCGATATGCTGGTTATTCCCGCGCTTGCGATATGGTTCAAACCAAGATTTCACGGAAGCGACGCTAAGATCGTGGACGGCAGAAAATAAGTAAATAAATATTGGTCGTTCACATAGCTACCGACACCTTATGAAGCATAGCTTCCAATATTGGCGGGTTTATCCGCGAAAGGAGATGAAATAATGAGATATGCTCTAATTGTTTCGGCTTTGGCTTTGTTTATAGCGGCAGGTATAAAACCGGCGCAAAAAAAGCTGACCGGACGGCAAATTGCGGAGAAAGTTTATAATAGGGACGATGGCGCCGATAGCATTGCGCGGATGGAGATGATTTTGGTTGATAAAAAAGGGCGCGAAACAAAGAGACAGTTAATAATGAAGCTCAGAGATAAAGGTGCTTTAAACCATTCTTTTCTTGAATTCACGGAGCCGGCCGACATAGCAGGCACAAAATTTCTCACTCTTGAGGTTGAAAACGGCGATGCTACCCAGTATCTGTTTTTGCCGGCGCTTGGCAGGGCTAGGCGTATCGTGGGCGGACAGAAAAAACAAAGTTTTGTGAATACGGATTTCTCTTATGAGGATATGTCAAGACGCAAACCCGATAGAGATAAGCAGACTTTGATCAAAGAGGAGAAATGGAATGGGTTCAACTGCTATGTAATTAAGGTTATGCCGGTGAAGCCCGATGACTCGCAGTACTCAAAGAGCGAGGTCTGGGTTGACAAGCAGAGTTTTGTGGTAGTAAAAGTTGATTTCTATAATAAAAAAGGCAAGAAAAGCAAACAACTGACCGTCGGTAAACTGGAGCGGCAGGCGGGCATATGGACGGCAATGACTGCGACGATGAAAAATTTCAAGCGCAAAACCAGCACGATTTTGCTGGTAAAAGGGATTAAATATAATACAGGGCTTGAAGAGAAAATATTCGCCTTAAGAAATCTGGAAGAGAAGTAGTCAATGAATATCTATCGTTGTTTCTTGATCTTATTACTAATACTATCTTCGCTTGCGGCGGCGCGTGCGGCTGAAATACATCATGCCGTTTCCACTAGGGACCGTTTGCGTGTTGAGAAGATACTGACGCAAACGCCATCCGCCGCTAGAGTAGCAAAAAACAAAGGAATTACGCCTCTACATATAGCCGCCGCTCTTAACTACAGCGACATCGCCGAGTTATTAATCAGGAATGGCGCCGATGTAAACGCGCGCTTGGATAACGGTTACACGTCATTGCATTGGGCGGCAAGCAGGAACTCGGCGGAAACCGCATTATTATTGATTTACGAAGGGGCAAATGTATCTCTGAAAAGCGACAAGGGAATAACCGCGCTTGACCGCGCAGTTAAAACCGGGTCAAAAAAAACAGCGGAAATTATCAGAGCCGCTTTGGTGATTAAACATCAAACTTTTGCCACATGGAAAAAGTTTCCTAAACCTGTCAAACCGTCTGCCGTAACATTCAAAACACAGGGAAAAATCCAATCAAGACTTAATTTCGATATAGATAAATACGGCGAAGGAGAAGCCGAACAGTCACTGGACACACTGGCTAGAATTGAGAGTAGGATAGGCCTTAAAAAAGCGGGCTTAATTTTCTTTTTTAGCGGCGACACGCGATCAGAAATATTTAATCTTGAGAAAGGCAACGCCGATTTTACAGCGACTTTGAGAGAAGCTTACGGCGAGATTAGAGGCAAGAAATATGTTTTGGGTATTGGCCGGCAGATTGTGACATGGGGCAAGCTGGACGAAATAGCAATACTTGACCGAATTTCACCCCATGATTATGACTGGTTTGCTCTCAATAATAAACAGGATAGAAAACTGCCGGTTATGATGTTGAGGATCGAATACTTCTGGAAAAACGCGCAGGCGGAGGCGCTGGTCCTGCCCAAGTTTGATCCCGCACAGGTTAAATACTTCGGAACCGACTGGTCTATTTTCGGCCACATGAAGGATTTAATTGCCGCTGGCTCCTATCCTCAGCAGATCAAGGATGCGGTCAATGCCATAACAATCGGAAATGGCAAGTCGCCGAAGGATCCCGAGTTTGCCATACGGCTGAGGACAAAACTTCGAGATACCGATTATGGTTTCTATGCCATGTCGTTACTTGACAGGATGCCGGGGCTGAAAGAGCAAACCGCAAAAGGCGCTCTTGTTAAAGGTTTTTTGTTTGCGCCTTCCGCCGAGAATATGCTAAATTTAATAACGGCGGGACAGCAGGACTTGCTTATCAAGGAGGACTATAAACGGAATACTGTTTTGGGCATGGATTTTGAAACAGTTGCGGGGGAATACGGCATTAGAGGAGAGCTCGCTTTTCTTTCAGCTCAACCTGTGAACCGCGCCGATTTTACATTGACTCGAAAAAACATAATTTCCGCGGGTATTGGACTCGACCATACTGCGGCAAACAATGTGTATTTTAATATTCAGGCCGCGGCGGACTTGATTTTGGATTACGAGCCGCTCCATGAAACAAAACGATTCTCTCACCAGTTTACATTAAACATAAACAGAGACTTCTTGCTGGATGATTTACACACGGAAGCCGGATTGGTTTACAGGGCGACCTACGGAGATTGGATGGCTAACCCGCTTTGTTCCTATAAGATCAAGCATGGATTTGAAATTGAGAGCGGTTTGTTTCTGTTTGGCGGCAAGCCATGGACGCTATTTGGCCGATTTGATACCAAAGACCTTGCTTATCTTAACCTTCGTTACAGATTCTAAGAATTTTGTTTACTGCCTTGTCTTAGGATTATATTTGATTTGATTCAGCCGATTTTAAATAATCTATGGTTTTTAATATAATGGCATAACATGGAACATATACTGGATAATACTAATTATTACGAAGAAGCATTTAATCGAAACATTGGTTTAACATCGGAGCCGGAACAGCAGCGCCTGAAAAAAGCTGTCATAGCCATCCCCGGCGCCGGAGGAGTTGGAGGCATTCACCTTTTAACACTGGCGCGCATGGGCATCGGGCATTTTCGCTTGGCTGACTTCGACATCTATGAGACGGCTAATATCAACCGCCAATACGGCGCCAATACCGCGACTTTTGGAAAAAACAAAGCCGAAGTTATGGCGGAGATGGTTAAAGGTATTAATCCTGATGCCGATGTGGCAGTCTTTAAAGATGGAATCACTCCCCAAAACATAGACTCGTTTCTTGAAGGCGCGGACATAGGTTTGGACGGTCTTGATTATTTTGCGCCGGACGCAAGACGCCTTTTTTTCAATACCGCGCGCAAAAAAGGCATTCCTGTCATTACCGCGGCGCCTCTGGGATTCGGTTGCGCGCTCATTGTATTTACTCCCGAAGCCATGAGTTTTGACGACTATTTCGGTATGAATGACCATATGTCAAAAGCGGAAAAAATCCTGGCTTTTACGGTGGGGATATCCCCAAAACCACTGCATTTGCGCTATATGGATACCTCCAAAATAGACTTCAAAGCGGGACGCGGCCCCGCCCTTGCCTCCTCCTGCGTACTTTGCGCCTCAATGGCGTCCACGGCGGCAGTTGGTTTATTGCTGAAAAGAGGCGATATTAAACCCGCGCCTTTCTACACGCAGTATGATCCTTATCTTGGCGTTTATCGCCAATCAAGGGTTTTATGGGGAGCAAAAAATCCTTTTCAAACTTTAAAACGCGCTATATTGCGCCGCAAATTCGCGCATTTGTTAGTATCTTGACAAAAAAATTTTGCAACTATTGTAGGAAGTTGGTATTCAGGATTTTTTACCTGTGGGGCGGGACGCTGTTCCTTGTTGCCATATTGCCGAATTAACTTATTGCCTAACTTAGGAGAAATAATTCCATGCAAAAAAACATTCTTGAAAAAATAGTAGCTTTCGGAGTTGCCGCGCCTTCCGGCGATAATTGCCAATCATGGGAGATAGAGCGCCATGTGGACATATTGCGCCTTATTAGCGTGCCCGCAAAAGATCTCAAATATCTCAAAATCGGAGAACTCGCCGCTTTTTTATCTTTCGGCGCGCTTCTGGAAAATATGGACATAGCTTCCGGCTCTCTCGGTTATGCCATGCAGACAAACCTGTTTCCGGATTCTAAGAATCCTCTCCTGATAGCCGAATGCAGTTTTAAAGAAACTCCGGCTAAAAACGATCCTTTATTCTCCGCCATTATGGAGCGCCGCACCAATCGCCGGCCATATGCGCAGCAGCCGCTTTCCCCCGCGGCGCGCTCAAATATTTTAGAGCAAGCTTCCCTTATAACAGGACCAGAGCTCCATCTATTTGAAAGGACTACTCCGGAGTTTCAGAAATTAGCGCGTTTAACAGGGATAGGCGAACAGATGTTCTTTGAATCAGAAGCATTGCACGAATATCTCTTCAATCACATCAGATGGGATGATTTTTCGGCAAGACAAACCAAAGACGGGATGCATGTCAAAACTTTGGAATTAGGAAACGCGCTGATGGATGCGGCGTTTAGATTTCTCAAACCATGGGCACTAGCCTCATTTCTCAACACTTTGGGCGCAAGCTGGTTTATAAACCGCCGCGCCGTGTGGCTTAATCAAAAATCGTCCGCCTTTATATTGCTCAATGTGCCGCAATCCTCTCCCAAAGATTATGTCGCTGCGGGACGGCTTATGCAACGGATATGGCTGGCCACAACTGCTTGCGGGCTGGCAATGCAGCCGACATCGGCTATTTCATTGGCATTGCATGCCTTCAAGCTCGGCCAAGGATCGTTTTCACCCCGCCACCGCCGTTTCCTCAAACAAGCTGAACCTCTTATGGACGGCATTCTGCCCGCCGGCAAAGCTGAGTTGTCATTAATGATGTTTCGCGTCGGCAACGCCACTCCCCCATCTGGCCCGTCATGGCGAAGAGTTTACCGATTTGAGTAATTAGGAAACAGCCCAAAAGCGCGGAATAAACAAAATGGACAATAAAACCCGCATCCTTTTTATACCGGAAGCCGTGACAGCCGCCCATGTAGGGCGCTGTTTGATGTTGGCATCTTTTCTTGATCCGCGCCATTATGAAATCATTTTTGCCTCAAGCTACTCCTATCAAAAGCTGGTAGAAGATAAGGGATTTGCGCAAATAAAAATAGTTAAGATTGCGCGCTCATCGCGAAATTTGATTTAGGAGTCTATGTCACCTAAAAAACTTATCCTTCTGCAGATTCCAATGACCCTGCTTATACTGGGCTTCATGTCGGGCAATGAGGCCAAACTGCTTGCTTTATTAGTCCTTTGGATTTTGACCTTCGGCCGCTTGAATCGGGCGGAAATGGCATTAGTGTTAATTGCCTGTCCGTTTTTCACTGGTATGAATATTGCCGCGCTCAAGCAAGGCATTTTTGCCTTCCGGAACCCCGATTTTCTGGGTATGCCCATATACGAACTGTTCATGTGGGGCTTCTATTTGCTACACACTAAACGCCTATTGGCGGACCATCCGCCTCAAGACCGGCGCTTAGCAGTTTGGACCTTGGCCATATTTTTCGCAACCGCCTTCGCCACTATACCTGACGCGACTTTGTTATTGTCCGTAACGGGAGCTCTATTGCTCATTGGCCTGATACTGTTTCATGATCCAATGGACATTGCTTATACAGGCTACATGATCCTGCTTGGCGCGGCTATCGAATACATGGGTGTTTGGACCGGCCAATGGCATTATCCCGGCAATCCAAGCGGCGGCGTACCGTTCTGGTTCATTACACTGTGGGGCGGTGTCGGATTATTACTGCGCCGCTTGGCGCTGCCAATCCTTGACCGTTTATTACCAACTGAAAGCAAAGCGAACCAATAATTTAGTAATGATTAGGAGGATTATTATAATGTTCAATAAACTAACTGCCGCCATAGAAGCTTGGCGCCGCGCTCTTGGGGAAAGCGCGGTATTAACAGATACTGATTCTGTCGCTCGCTTTTCTCAAGATACGGGAAGGTTCAAACAATCAATCCCTGCCGTGTTGCGGCCTGCTACGGTAGAGCAGGTCATTTCCCTTTTGAAAATCGCCGGTAAATGGAAAGTTCCCGTCTATCCCATAAGCACCGGCCGCAATTGGGGTTATGGCACGGCTAATCCCGTAACAGAAGGATGCGCGCTGGTAGATCTATCAGCGATGAATCGCATCTTGGCATTGGATGCCGCAACAGGGTTGGCAACCCTTGAGCCTGGCGTCACCCAAAGCCAATTACGCAATGTTCTGGACCAACACAAACTGCATTATCTGGTTCCGGTTACCGGCGCGGGACCTGACTGTAGTCTGGTAGGCAATGCGGTGGAACGAGGATATGGCATTACGCCTAACGCGGATCATTTTGGGGCGGTAACTTGGCTGGAGGCGGTACTGCCGAACGGTGATCTTTATCAAGGAGCGTTGAGCGGATTGGGTTGTTCAGATTTAGACCATTCATTCAAGTGGGGCATGGGGCCATATCTGGACGGTTTATTTACACAGGGAGCTTTCGGCATTATCACCAAGATGACAATCGCTCTTGCTCCCATTCCAACAAGGACAGAGGCGTTTTTTTTCAGCCTGCCCAGAGATTGCGATCTTGAGGGGGCAGTCGAGGCGGTGAGAGATGTTCTGACCGAGGTCGGCAGCATAAGCGGTTCAATCAATCTTATGAATGCTCGACGAATGATGTCTATGACTGAATCTTATCCGCGCGACATCGTTCCTCAGGGTAGCATCATGTCTGATAATCTGGTCATCGAGAGGTCTCGCCGCTATCAGATCTGCCCATGGACCGGAGTAGGAGCGCTGTATGGTGACAGCTCCATAGTAAAAGCGGCTAAAAGCTTAGTGAGAAAGAGGCTGCGCGGTCATGTTAAAAGACTCATGTTTTTTACGCCAAGTTTAGCGCGGCTTGCCCATAACTTTACTTCCGTCTTGCCGCAACGCGGAGGAAGGCTCGGAAAGATGACCGAGAACCTTAATTTGACCTTGCAACTGCTAAGCGGCGAACCAAGTGAGATCGCCTTGCCTCTGGCCTATTGGAAATCAATGAGGCAGCCTCTAAAAGGCAATATTGACCCGGCCAGAGATGGTTGCGGATTGACATGGTATTCTCCACTTGTTCCTATGAGCGCGGAAAGAGTGCGAAACTATGTGACAATGGTGGAGACAATCTGTCGGAAACACCAAATTGAACCGCTTATTACGCTTACCAGCCTTTCACCAAGGGTTTTTGATAGTACCGTACCTATCTTATTTGATGCCAATAACCCTGAAGAGTCGGACCGCGCTGACGCTTGCTATCGTGAATTGTTTGAAACCGGACGAACAGAGGGCTATTTACCTTATCGCATGGGAGTACAATACATGAATTTGGTAACCGGCGCGGATACCAGCTACTGGCGACTGGTCCAAAGTCTTAAACAGACGGTGGATCCGGATGATATCCTTGCGCCTGGACGCTATTGTCCGCCATATTGAGGAAGGATAGAGATTTATTCTTGCTTATCATTGCTCCATGCAAAAATCTATGGCTTTAATATAGGAGTTTTTTCCAAGTCCGCATATTTGGCGTTTGCAAACGGGACGGATAACCGATTTCTTGCGAAAACTTTCTCTATTTTTAATATCGGATAAATGCACTTCAATAGCTTTTATATCAACAGCTTTGATGGCATCTCTTATCGCGTAACTGTAA
>JAKLQJ010000006.1 GCA_022013385.1 Elusimicrobiota bacterium | reverse complement strand
CATCTTGCGTCGTGGTTTTAACCCCGCGGGTTTTTTCTACAACCAAGTTTACCCAACCCACGGGGTAAAAACAAGCATTTAAATGTAAAGAAGTGTTGGACGCACTACACTAGTTGTATAGGAATTTCAAAGTGTAGCCAGTTTAGTTGTTTTGTAGCTGCAGAGTGGCAAGAACCCCGTGGGTAGCCGTTATGCTTCTTTGCTTTTCTACAAAGGATTCCTGCGGGGTTGGTAAAGGTTTCAACGGCTTGCTCTGCCTAACTAGTGATTTATTCCATGTCATACTTTGCGGTTTTATAAGAAAAAAATGACAAAATTTTTTATTTTCCTATTTCACTTTATGGTTTATTGCGGTATTTCTTTTGCTTATGATTTGCCCCTTTCAACGGCGCCGCATAAAGTGGAATTTCTCTCCGATGAGGCGTATTTTTTTGATGACAATAAAACCATAGTTTTAAAAGGAAGAGTTAAACTTGACGAGATAGAAGACAAAAATATTTTGGTTAGAACCATAACAGCCAAAGAGCTTAATGTAAATCTTTCAAGCAAGACAATCGTGGCTCCTTATGACATCATAATTGACCAAAATGGGACCGTGATAAGAGGAGAAAGCGGAAGAATTAATTATGCCAAAAATGAGGGCAATATAAATAACGGCAGGATAGACGCAAAGAATATAATATTTAGAGGAAAGTCTATTAAATTCGGCACCGGCCGTTTTGTTTATAAAAAAGCTAGTCTCACCACATGTGATCGGTACCCTCCTCATTATGAAATCAAGGCGTCCATGTTGGATTTGATTCCCGGCAAAAGATTTGTAGCCTATAATACCTTTTTTTATCTCGGCAAGATTCCAATTTTCTATTTTCCCGTTTTATATAAACCGCTCGGCAAGGGCACACCCTTTGTAAGCAGTTTTTTCCCGGGCTATGACAAGCGAAACGGCATATATTTAAAATCCGATTATATGTATAGATTCGGCAGATACACAAAGGGGAAGCTTTTTCTGGATTATTTTTCCGGAAAGGGTTTTGGAATAGGCGGAGAATATGATTATCACAATAGGGCGAAGAATATAAGCAATCTTTCCGTTTACAGAATAAAGGAATACGGCAGTTCAAATGACAGGCTCGGATTAAACGGGGGATATTGGCATCTTTTAAATTCAGGCAATTCAGGTGTTTCCTATTATAGCCAGTCTTTTTTCAAATGGCTGTCAGACCCCAATTTTAATAATGATTTTTTTCGTTCCAATCCTTTTGCCGTTAGCCCCGATAAGCAAGCCAATATAGCTTTTACAAGACAAACCGGTCGCAGTATAACCAGAGTCAGCGCCGAATCCGTATATGAAAGAAATACAGTTTCAAATAGTTTTCAAAAAAATTATGAATCCGCTCCCAAAATCAATTTTAATACCATGCCTATTAAATTTCAGCGGCTTCCTTTTTTACATTCTTTTACGGCTAATTTTGAAAGTTCCAAAGAAAGCGGGGTTTCTTATTATCAAGAGAAAGGCAATGTGAATTGGACAGTATCAAATAATTTTAGGCTTTCGGAAAGATTTACTTTTTATCCCTCGGTTTTTTTTGACGAAGGCGTATTTTTATCCACGGCATCCGCGTCCGATTCATGGATTGGGCGATATGGAACCAATCTTAATATGAGATATGACAGAATATTCGGCAGTTTTGATTTAAAGTACGCCTATAAAAGAAGGCTTCAAAACAATAAATTTAAAAACGATAATCTAAGCTTAGACAGCGGTGAAGAGATAAAAACACTGGGTTATGAGATTTTTATAAGGCCTAACTATAATATGTATTTTAGGAGTGAAGCGGATTATGATCTGAGAGATTATTTTTCAAAAAGCGCGCTTCGGCGCATTTCTCCCATAACCGCCGAATTTTATTTTACGGGTAAAAAATTATTTAGCTTTTATGCGCAGAATACTTATAGTCCTTCCGCAGGAAATCAATCCATAGTTTCTCAGATAAATATGGGCACGGATCAAAATTACATCGGTTTCGGACTGGCAAATTATAAAACATCCAAAGACACATACATTTTTAATAATACAATCGGATTTAAACCCGCTAATTCAAGCTGGCGAATAGAAAGTGTTTTTAGATATCAGCTTGCTAAAAAAAGCGGCCTTTTGCTTAAAGACATAAGTTTTTTTGAAAGGACTTTTATTTTATATAAAGATTTTCATGATTTTAGAACGATGTGGAAATTTACAAGAAGGCCTGATGTAAATGAATTCTTTTTTCTTGTAAACCTTAAAATTAATTCAAAAACTGAAGAAGCGGCGGATAAATCGGACGCGTATTGGTATCCCTGGCGCAAAAATAAAGAAATCAGAGACTAAGTGAAGATAGGGTAGAGAAAGGATAGGGTAGAACAGAAAAAAGAAAGCAGAGAACATGGCGAGTAATTTGGCGGAATTACGCGCGGGGCAGGATAACAAATCCTAAAACTCATAACAACAGGTTATGCTTCCCCCGCAGATTCCTATGGAATCTGCGGGGGAAGCAAACAGTCGAACCTTATGTTTTTACAAGTTGCGAGTTAAAGCTGTATTTACAATTTTTTTGCTACGCAATTCAGGAAAGCTTCTTCCGTACGGGTTCCATTAGCGAGATCCTTTAAAAACGGGATAACGATCGTACCATCTGTAAAGGGCTCAAGATCTCCAATCCATTTGGCATAGATAGCGTGATTTATGTGATTATACAGTTCAAGTGTAATAGTAAACTTCTTGACAGTAATCATCGCGTGCAATTCGTCTGTTCCATCAGCGCTTTTTGAGTATAGGTTGGAATATTTAAAAGGACCTTTTCCCACTTTAAAGACTATTTCGGCATCTTCGCTTAATGTCTTTCTCACGGACGCTGTATTTTCTCCATGCCCACTAAGTGCGTTAGTATACATGTAGCAAGTAAGGTTTTTATAAGTCCTGGCTTTAGACATCTTGTTTTCAAGATTATCGCTTTTCGTCGACGCTTTTGGCTCAGGCATAATCGTTTTTGTTTTAAGTAGCTCTTGAGTTATTGATTCAGAATTGATTTGTTTTAAATCTGAATCCCCTTTTAACTTTTCAATACCGCTCGCAAAACTTATGTTTGCGCCAGCCAATGCTATTATACTTACCATTACTATTATTTTTTTCATTTTGTTTTGTCTCCTATATGAATCTGACTATATTTAAATTTTAACAGTAATCAAGGGATTTCATAAGAGGCAAAAGGCCTAATTATCAGTATTTTTTTGGCTGTGATTTTATAGGTCTTTTGGGCAGGTGGAAGTCAAAGCCACATTCTACTTTGAAGTGTAATTATTGTTAAGTTTTCGTAAATGTTAAAATTTATAAGTGATAAAGTAAACAATGGCGTGATAATAATCTAGGCGGTGTGATGATGAAAAATTGGTGGAAGCTGTTGATAGGCGGAGCAGTGGTTTTCGTTATGAGTGGTTGCGTTTTTTACAAAACTCAAAAACATCTTTCGAAATCTATCGTGAAACTTGATTTTTCAGGGATAAATACTTTTACCACTATTGCGCGAGAACTCGTCGCTGATCGTGAGCCAAGCGAAAAAATGTGGACAGCGTTGGAAAAAACTCCAGGTTATGACACATTGTTGCAAAATGAGTTTGCTCCCGATTATTTCCGCCGCAATTTCCGCTTGGCTCTAATGCCATCTCGCTCCGTTGATTTACGCCAAGAAATTAAAAACGGGCAAGCGCGTTATCTTCCTTATTATTTGGAGATAAGCAAACAAATAAGTGATATTCCTTCTTTCACGGAACATTTAAAAAAGAGTGCGGCGCCACAACGCGCAGTGGACATCGTATGCCAATGGCTACCCTCTTTTTTGGCCCCGATACAACTGCCTGTAGCTGTTGTGATTTTTGGACCGGATGGGCGCGGCTATGACCCAATTGTGATTGATCTTTTCAACTCGGTTAAACAACAGGAGGAAGAACTATCTTTATTTCTGGCTCACGAATTCCATCATTACTTTCGCAATTTGTTCAAAATCTTTAAATCGCCCGCCGGTATTGATGATACGGAGATGGCCTTACTAGTGTAGTGCGTCGTAAATAACTTGACATTTACTATTTACGCATCTTGCGTCGTGGTTTTAACCCCGCGGGTTTTTTCTACAACCAAGTTTACCCAACCCACGGGGTAAAAACAAGCATTTAAATGTAAAGAAGTGT
>JAKLQJ010000005.1 GCA_022013385.1 Elusimicrobiota bacterium | reverse complement strand
AGTGATAATAGAAACTCCCGACCATTTTCGGCAGATGCATGAAATGGATGAAAGCGATATTGCCGAAGTTTTTAAGTGTTTCGCTTCGCGGATAAGAGAAATAAAAAAAGACAAGAAGATAAAGTATATTATGATTTTCAAAAATTACGGCCGGCATGCCGGCGCGAGCCTTGCTCATCCTCATTCTCAATTGATTGCCATGCCGATGGTTCCGATGCGCGTGGCAAATGAATTGGACGGGGCGAACGCTTATTTTTCTCAAAAATCTTCATGCGTGTTTTGCGATATGATTAAACAAGAGATATCTTGTAAAAAAAGAATTGTGGCCGAAAATGATTTTTTTATAGCTATAACGCCGTACGCGAGCAGATTTTCTTTTGAAACTTGGATTTTGCAAAAAAAACATTTAAGCCATTTTGAAAATGCCGATGAAAACGATTTTAAAAATCTTTCCGAAGTTTTAAAATCAGCGCTTAATAAAATAAATCATTCTCTTGGACAAACTGCTTATAATATCCTGATTCATTCCATGCCTGTGCAAGAAGACTCGTCTCTTTTTTATCACTGGCATATTGAAATAATGCCGAAATTTAGCCATATGGCGGGTTTTGAATGGGGAACGGGATTTTATATTAATACCGTTTCGCCCGAAAAGGCGGCCGAGATTCTAAATTCCGGAAAAAAATACAATAAGTAGCAATCAGCGCGACAGGCGACAGTGCGGCAGACAACCCTCCTATGCTAAAGCTTCGGAGGATTGTCGCTGCCGCGCTAATATAGGTCTTATGGCCTATATTACATAGGTCATTTGACTCTCGTAAAAGCGCCATTTATATACTAATCTATCAATTATAATGAAGTTCATTAAAATCCAATTTAGATTGGCTTTATTTTTTATTTTGGTTTTTTTTCTTCCCACAGTTTGGGCGGGTGGAACCGCCGCCTTATATTTGCTTGAGGACTTTTCCATTGGATTTGAAAAATCCGCTTTACCCCAGCCGGAAATTAAAATTACCGGCATTAAACTTAAAAACAGCCAAATAATCCTATCACCTGCGTATCCCGCCCAAAAGCGGGATAAAAAAAAACAAGCGGCGCTTGTAGCGCCAAAAGCAGATGATAGAGCAACTGAACTTCCACTTTTTGCTTTTTCAAGAACTACCAATGATATTTCCGCCTTTATTGAAGCGGCTATTGATGATACTTCCCAAACCATTGAGGTTGCCTTATACGGCATAACCCTGCCGAATGTCGCCCAAGCTTTGGTGAGAGCTATGAACAGAGGGGTTAATGTTCGCGTGATAATAAATCAAAAGCATGTTTTTGTCAGAAGAAGCGAGGAAATTCAGTGCCTAATAGACAGTGGCGTTAACATTCGCACCATACGCGGTTTGGATTTTTATGGAGTCATGCATAATAAAATAGGCATTTTTGACAACAGAATTATGTCTACAGGCTCTTTCAATTGGGTGGTTTCGGCAAATGTTGCCAATACGGAAAATATAGTTTTCAGCGCGGATTCAAAGATGATAAAAGGATATTCAAGATGTTTTGAATGGATGTGGACTAATTCAAGAAGTCTTGAAGACGGTCAGGATTATGAGAACTATCCTCCGAATTACTTTGGCCCCGCCCCTGCCGATACCAGACCCTCGCTTGAATTCAATTCAATTAAATTTCCGTCTTATTCTTTTTCTCCCCGCGGTTCCACCCAGAATCATATAATTGCCGCGATAAAAGCTTCCAAAAAGAAAATTTCCGCCACTATTTTCAGTTTTTATTCTCTTCCAGTAGCCGAGGCTCTTATTGAAGCGGCCAAAAGAGGCGTGGATGTTAGAATGGTGATTGATAAAGTGCAGGCCAGTCAGTCTTCGGCAATAAAATATGTTTGGGAAAATGGCGTTAAATTGCGCTGGACGCGCGGACATAATAAAGGCGTAATGCATCATAAATACTCTGTTATGGATGATAAATTATTAATGACCGGCTCTTTTAATTGGTCAAATAACGCGCAAAATAACAATTTTGAAAATATGTTTTATACCACAAGCGATTATTATATCAGAGGTTTTGAACAAGAATTTGATGAGATTTATGAAGCGGCTTATACGCCCACAGCCGAAGACCTAGCGGAAATGGAATCAGACAGTTTTGATAGGAATTTTAGATTGAGCTCTGACGATTATCCCGATCCCTCAGACCCATACATAGAATTTTCCAATTAAACCATTTTCCACCTCCGAGGTGGAAAATGGTTTACTATCCTCTTATGCTATTTCTGCTTTCTCTTAAACTATTGTTCATTTCCTGTTTCTTTTTTTGCTTTTTGCCGCCTATCTTTTCTATGTACGAAAATACCACGGGCACGAAAAGAAAAGTAAATATGAGCGAGCCCATCATCCCGCCTATCATAACCGCCGACATTGATTTCTTCATTTCGCTTATTGAGGCGAATTGCGGCAGAAGCCCCAAAATAACGGCGATGGTTGTCATTAAAATGGCATTAAATTTTTGATCGGCGGCAAGCCACAAGGCTTCCTTTATTTCAATGCCTTCTCTTATTTTCATTAAAGCGTAATCTATAAGCAGAATGGCATTATTGACGGCAAGGCCTATCAGCATAACCATGCTAAGCATTCCTATCATGTTTGAAGAGTATCCCATAAAGAACAAGGCGTAAAATACTCCGATGAACGAGGTGGCTACAACCAAAAGTATGGCTATCGGATGTTTGAAGGAATTGAGTATGGCGGCAAGTAGCATATAAGTCAAAATTATGGCGAGAGAAAAAGCTTTGGACAATTCCTTGCCCGATCTTGACTGCATTTCCGACATTCCCATATATGTGAATCCACATCCTTTGGAAAATTTCAATTTGTTAAATTCGGCGTTTAAAACTTTGGTAACGCTTCCAAGCCTTCCTTTGGCTAAAAATCCTTCAAGGCGTATAATTCGTTTTTTGTCGCGGTGGCGCACGGTCGGAAGAGATTTGGAATTTTTAATTTCTCCAAGCAAGTTTACCGGCACCAATCCTTTTTTAGAGCGCATTGAAATTTCGCTTATATCGCCAAATGACTCGGCGTATCGGTTATCAAGTTCAACATTTATATCGTACTCTTCGCCTTTTTCTTTATATTTGTTTGAATCATCGCCGTAAATTGAAGCGCGCATGGCTTGGCCTAGTTTGTCGGCGGTAATTCTGTATTCTATAAGCTTGCCTTCATCGGGCACGAATTCAATTTCGTTTCGCGGAATTTTATGGGAAGAGCTTACTGATTTAAAAAAGCCGCTCTTTTCCATTATCTTTTTCATTTCCAAAGAAAGCTTAATCATCTCATCATAATCATCGCCCCACACATTTATTGACATATCTCCTTTGTCGCTGCCGGGCCCCATATTGCTTCGGAAAATATTTATTTCGGCATCAGGGATTTTAGAGGCAAAAACCATTATTTCATTTATTATCGCAACATCGCTTCTTTCTCTCTCTTTTGATGGAATTAAATCCATGACTATGGAGGCGTTCTCAACCCCATTATTTCCGATATTAGTCAGATAAGAAAGTTTTTCCGGTATTTTCTCAATCTTTTTTTCTATTTTTTCAACCGTATTCAAGGTGCGCTCTATGGTTGAACCCTGCGGCATAACTATTGATATTCCTATTCTATCTTCATCGGAAGACGGCATAAATTCATTGTCAATAAAAGGCATGACGGCTTTAAGCGAAAGAAACATTAAAAGAGTGAAAGCTATGGCAAGCTTGGGATATGAAAACATTAGATTAAAGATTATTTTATATTCCTTTTTCAGCTTTTTAACCGCTTTATCGGTGAATTTGTGCGGCAAATGCAAAAATTTAAGAACAATATTTTTTTCTTTTGTCTTGGATTTTGTTTTGGTCTTTAAAAAAAGCGCGCACATCATGGGCGTCAAGCTGAAAGACGCTATTAGGGAAAAAATTGTCGTATAAACGACTGTAAGTCCGAAAGAGCGCATAAACATTCCTATTATGTCGCCCATCATGGCTATCGGCATAAAGACCACCAAATTAGTTCCGGTAGCGGCCATAACCGCTACGGAAACCTCTTTGGTTCCGTCTATCGCGGCTTGAATTGAATCCTTGCCTTTATCCAAATGAACCAAAACATTTTCAATTATGACAATGGCATTCGCTATCAGGGTTCCCAAACTGGTCGCTATGGCGAGCAGGGTAAGGAAATTTATAGAAAAGCCCGAAGCGGACATCGGCCAAAAAGTTGAAATCAAAGAAGTCGGAATGATTATTGCGGCGATAAATGTTATCTTGAATTTTCCGGTGAACATATAAAGTATCAAGACCGTCAGGAGAATTCCTATGACGATGTTTATCTCCGTATTAAAAGTTTCTCTTTTTAAAAAATCCGTGCTGTCCGACGCTATTTCAAGCTTCATGCCCTTTGGCAATGTTTTTTGGAATTCTTTTAATCTTTTTGCGGCTTCCTCGGAAACGGCCACCGCATTGCCGTCAGAGGCTTTGTTCAGCGAAAGCCCGACAACCTCTTTGCCCTTATATTTGGCTATGGATTTGATTTTTTCAAAACCGTCTTCAACTTCCGCTATGTCTTTCAGCTTGAATTTGGAACCTTCTTCGGAAGTCAGCCACATATCGGCTATTTCATCCACGCTTTGGAATTCGCCAACGAAGCGAACACTTAAAGCGTCATAGCCTTTTTCAAGCTCTCCGCCGGGTATATTTGTATTTTTCTTGCGCAGGGCGTCGGTAATATCGGTAATGGAAACATAACGCTCTTTCATGAGCATCGGGTCAAGCTTGATATTGACGCGTCTTATTTTGCCGCCGTAAACATCCACTTTGGCCACGCCCTCTATTCCCGAAAGTTTATTTTTAAGGGTTTTATCGGCGTATTCGTAAAGAGCCCTTGAATCATGCTTGTCGCTTGTAAGAGTCAGTTCAATCACCGGTTGCATTAAGGGATTGAATTTTTCAATCAAAGGTTTTTCCATATTATCGGGCAATTCATTTAATATGGCTTCCACCTTGTCCTTGACCTCTATGAGCTTAACATTTACATCGGCTGAAAGATTAAACTGCGTGAATATAAACCCGAAGTTATTGTAAGACATGCTTTCTATATTGTCTATTTCGGATATCTCGGCAATCGCGTCTTCAATTTTTTTAACGACGAGAGTTTCAACTTCCAAAGGGGTTGCTCCGGGATAAACGGCCGTAACCGTAACCATAGGAAAATCTATTTTAGGGGTTTTTTCTATTAGAATATTGGCGAAAGAATATATGCCCAAAACGACGAAGACCATTACAAACATTATTGTTGTGACAGGGCGTCTTACAAAAAAATCTATCATTTAAGTTCTCCGTTTAGGCTTTGAGATACTTTGTCTCCTTCAAAAAGCAAAGACTGCCCCTCGTAGATTATCGTATCGCCGGGAGTGATTCCTCTGTTTACGACGGAAATATAACCGTCCGAACTTTTGATAGACACCTCCCGTTTTACTGCCAAAGAATCTTTGACAGCCCAAACATAGGCGGTATCCTTCTCACGGACAAGAATATTGTTTGGGACGCTAATGACGCTTTTAATTTCTCCGACTTTCACATAACTAACAAGCCATTTATCGCATTTGCCGGGGCAATGAAAATAGGCTTTCACCAGATTCATCCCCGTGTCAAAAGATATTTTTGGAGAAACTTCGATTATTTCGCCTTTGACTTGTCTTCCGTTAAAATCGGCGTGAATGTTTTGGCCGGGCTTAAGTTTTTCGCTTATTTTTCTCGGAACATATCCTTTAAAAATTTCTCCAGAAGGCTTCAAGGTTATCTTTTCGTGCTTAGGCACATTCTTGCGGTAAACTTTTTTCGCGATTATGGGTTTGCCGCCTGCCTGCCACAGGGCATTGAAGGTGACCGGCGACGAATTTCTAAGCGCTTTAACCTCTTTTTGTTTCCGGCTTATTGCCGCGATAAAAACAATAGCCGCAAAAATATAAAAGAAAATTCTTTTTTTATTCATTTAAGGCTCCTGAAAGTTTTTCAATCTCGGCAAGATTAATTTCCAAATTAACCAAAGTTACTTCTTTTTTTATTTTCTGCCCTGTCAAATATAATTCAGCGTCGTTTAAATCGGTTACAGATAAATACCCCGACCTAAACAAATCCTTGCTCATCATGAAAGAAGTTTCGGCTAAATTTAAAGCTTTTTCATTCGCTTTCAGAGTCTTTATGAATTCATTATATTTTGAAACCGCGTTTTCAAGCGAAAGTATAAGCTCTTTCCTCTTTTTTTCAAGTGAAAGCCGCGCATTGTTTTCAAGAATTTCCGCTTGATAAATATTCTCTCTTCTTAGCCCCCCGTCAAACAATGGAACGCTGAAATTCAAGCCTATCATGGAATAATCGCTTAAAGCTTTATAGCTCGGCGCAAAACTATTGTCATATCCCCGTCTATTATAACTTGAAAAAACCGAAATTTCCGGATAATAAAGCTTTTTGAGCATATCAATATTGTCTTGGGAAGTTGAAACGGAAAGTTTGAGTTTTTTAAGGGATGGGTGATTTAGCAAAAGTTTTGATATAAGATCTCTGTGGTCTAGCGGCGTATATTCGCTTTTGAATATATCACTGCTTATATCCACTTTGCCCGCGATATCAAAATCGTCAAAACCAAGCAAAATTATAAAGGTGTGCACTATCGTGTTTAAATTCGCTTTGGCATCGTTCACCGACGGAATTCTTCCCGCTATATCCGAAGCGGCCTTGATGTTTTCGTATTTTGAAGCTCGCCCGCTTGAAGACCTTTCCTCCAATATGGCTTTGTTTTGGCCGGCGCGTTCAAGAGATTCATAATGGATTTCATGAATTCTTTTGGCGAGGTAAATGCTGTAATAGGCGTATTTGGTCAAGTATATAATTTCGCGTTTAGTCGCGTTTTCATCAAGCAAACCTATCTCCGCTTGCTTTGACGCTATCTCTATGGTTTTTTCCATTCTGCCGAAAGTGAAGATTTTCTGCGAAAGACTAAGCCCGAAATCCATAGAATAATCGTTCAGCCCCATGCCCTGCGGATATTGAAGGTTTTCAGCCCATGAAAATGACGCCGTCAAATAGGGGTATTTTTCCCGCTTGGCTTTTAAAAAATCGGAAGATTTTACAGCTTTGCCGTTTGAAGCCATCTTAAGATCTTCGCTTGATTTGAGCGCCGTTTTAATGGCATCATCCAGTGTTATTATCATGAGGTTTTTTTTCTCATTTGCGCCGGCGAATATTAATGACACGCCTGCAAAGCAGCAAAATATAAATATTGAAATGGTTTTTTTAAGAGTATTCATTTTTTAGCCTTGTTGTTTTGCTCCTGCGCATAGAAATCGCGCCGCTCTTTGATGAAACTTTGAGTCAAAACCTGTTCCTTTTTTGGATTCAATTATAATGTGTTCAATAATGCCGCTGATTATGTGAAGCATATCTTTCGCGCAAGCTTGATGTATTTCGCCCTTTTGAACCGATTTTAAAAGAATCTGTTTTAAGATAGCTTGGTTTCTATCGCGCAGTTCATCCGCTATTTTTTTAAGAGGTCCGTGTTCGGATGATGCCATCATTTTAAGAGCGCATTTTGCCGCGTTTGGGATTTTGCAAAAAAAGGCAATATGGTTTTTTAATAACAGCGCTATTTGATTTTCAAGAGATAAATCATCTTTTGACGGCTCTTTGCGAAGTTCCATGAGTTTTTTTGAGACTTCTGTAAAACTCTGTTTTACCAAATCGTTCTTGTTTTTAAAGTAGTAGTAGAGCACAGGTTTGGTAATATTAAGTTTTTTCGCGATTTCTCTCATGGAAACAGCATCGGGGTCTTTGTCGGCGATTAGGCCAAGAGTCGTTTTTAATATTTTTTGTTTGATTTTTTCTCCGCGAAGGACTTTATTATCACTTTTTTTATTCATAATATTTACCTAACGGTAAGTATATAAAAAATGGAGGCAAGAAGCAAAACGATGGATGTATTGAAGCATAGAAGTATGGAAGCATAGAAGTATGGAAGCATAGAAGTATGGAAGCGTAGAAGTATGGATGCGTAGAAGTATGGATGCTTGGCAGGGTGGCTTTTAGCGGAGAGCTAGGTGGTAGGTTTGCCCGAAAGTCCTATGCTCTTATAGGACCTTAGAACCTTGCGAGCGTGGCGCGATCAATGTAAAATTATATCCGTACCTGTAATCTTTCGATGAGGCGAAAGAGCATCCACATTCGGACCATTGAATCCGAAGTCACCAGGGGGAATTGAATAATCCTACCGCCTGCTTGCGAGTCATTAGTCCCGCCATAGGCGGGAAAGCAGGTGGTAGGGTAATTTCGGTTTCCTGCTGATTTGTATTGTTTGCAAGTGGAAAAATGAAAAAACAGGTTAAAATAAATACACTTTTCTTACTGTGGTTATTCGGTTGCTGGTGTTTGTTTGCCCAAAATAGCGACATTGGTTACGGTAATATCAATGAGCATTTGATGGATCCTATTTTTCAAGACTATGTCGAAACCATTGCGGGATATTCATCTTTGCCGCTTACAAATAATATTTCGGACTTTAGAGATTCCCTTGGACCTGTGAAGACAGGATTAAAAAATTCTTTTGTAAATTCAAAAAACGGTTTGTATACTACTATTATTAAGCCGCAAGTTGAAGGAAAGACCGGCGCGAAAGTTAAATTGGCTAAAATTGAGCCTGCGGTCAAATCTCCGGCCAAAAAGTTTTATTCAAATTCCTTGTTTTATAAAGTCAAGTTTGCGGGGGAGAGAGGACGCATTGATTCCAGAGTTCCTCCTTTGGATTTATACGATTCAGGCGATAGCTACATGAACTATATCTTCGTCCATATTCTGCTTAATGGACAAGACGCATCCGGTTTTGTGGATAAAATCTCTAAAGAAGCCTCTTTTAAATTTGCCGGAGAGAGAAAAGTCTTAAATAAAACAGGAAAGACTGACAATGTTCTTGTTTTAGGATGGATTCCTTATAAGGGGTTTGAGTCTATTTATAAAAATCCCGAGGTTATCAAAGTATCGCTTGAAAAATCAAAACTTGAATTTTCCGCGATGACGAGTATAAGTTTTGTTTTAAAACTTCCCTATCAAACAGAACACAGTCCGTTCATATCTTCTTTCTTGGAAGATATAGGTAAAAAAACAGGTTTTATGCTTGATAAAACCGCGTCTTTTAGAGAAAATTCCGCCATTATGCTTATAACAGGAAAAGCTCCGGTTGACAAAATTAGCGACATATTTCAATCACCCTTTGTGCTTCAACTCAAACTGACAGAGCAGTCAATATAATTCTATTGCCACTTATTCCGCTCTTGGCGGGATGTAGGTTATACTCGGTTACAGCGATCACAGGTATCACAATTATAGACATCACAATCACGGGTATCTCTTTATCCGCTAATGATTAATATATATAATGAATAGTTGCGCTATTGGTAAGGAGAATATAGATTGAGAAAGGGTTACAGAATAATTTTTCTTGCGGTTTTTATTGTTTCACTGCTCACGGAAGTCCTTCTGTTTTTATTTTCGCAGATAGACAATGTAAATGTGATGCTTAAGGATGATTTTAGGATTGTTCTTGTTAAAAGTGAAATGACAAAGGTTTCAACGGATGATATAAAGGGCAACTTGGAAAAGCTTGAGGGTGTCAAGGAAGTTGTATATGTCAACAGAGATGAAAGGTTAAGGGAGCTTATCGCGGCAAATAGTGATTTTTCAGAAATTATAACCCTTCTCGGCAGAAATCCCATTCCGGACACATTTGAGATTGTTTTGGACGATGTTTTTTTGGGAGATTTGGAATCGTGGATAACTCTTGCTTGGAAAACGGAAGGTATTTCCGATATAAAATATAAACCGTTAGAAGCCTATATTATCTTGCATACATTATTTTACAGCCATTTTATTTTTATCTCTTTTGTCTTAGCAATTATAGCTCTGATAATAATGGTTGTCATGGTTTTAGTGTATAAATTCAGTCCTCGAAAAACAATAGTAACTGCAAAAAGGGATATAAAGTGGTTTTTTGCCGGCTCTTTGGGTTCTTTTATCGCGGTTTTTTCTTGTTATGCGATAGTGTATCCCATTAAATATTTAAGCCCTATTTGGTCATGGCCAAATCCTTTGTGGCATATCTTGATTATATTTTTGGGCGGTTTTATGGGCTGGACTATCCATCAATGGAAGATTACGCATTAGTTAGCAACAAGGCAATAAGGCGACTAGGTAACAAGGCGACTAGGTAACAAGGCAACTAGTGTAGTGCGTCGTAAATAACTTGACATTTACTATTTACGCATCTTGCGTCGTGGTTTTAACCCCGCGGGTTTTTTCTACAACCAAGTTTACCCAACCCACGGGGTAAAAACAAGCATTTAAATGTAAAGAAGTGT
>JAKLQJ010000050.1 GCA_022013385.1 Elusimicrobiota bacterium | reverse complement strand
CCAACACTTCTTTACATTTAAATGCTTGTTTTTACCCCGTGGGTTGGGTAAACTTGGTTGTAGAAAAAACCCGCGGGGTTAAAACCACGACGCAAGATGCGTAAATAGTAAATGTCAAGTTATTTACGACGCACTACACTATGATAGGTATAATCTAGCTATGGAAATTATTGAAATTAAAGAACAAAAATCCAAGATTTGTGAAACTATTTTAAAAGCGCTTCCCGATTGGTTTGGTATTGAGAGCGCCGTCCGCGATTATGTTCTGGAAGTGAAAAACATGCCCATGTTTGCGGCTAAAAACAAAAATAACATCATTGGCTTTATTTCATTAAAATTCCATAATGCTAATGCCGCCGAAATTTATGTGATGGGAGTGCTGAAAAATTTTCATAAACAAGGTATAGGAAAGCAGCTGGTATTGGCAGCCGAAAAATATTTGTTCGAGAAGCAAGTTCGGTTTTTTACGGTAAAAACGCTAAGTCAGTCTCGAGATTCTGCTGTATACGAGCGGACAAGAAAATTTTATTTGGCAATGGGATTTCAACCGATTGAGGAATTCAAAAATCTGTGGGGATCGGATAATCCATGCTTATATATGATTAAGGTTCTAAAGCCTTTCGCTGATTTATAATTTTCATTCCTCACCGTCATGTCGCGTTGCAAACTGCAGCGTTGTTGCCTTGCGCCATTTTAATAGTTATTCATTTGTTGTAAAATTAACCTTTATAATGATAAACAGCAAAACTCTAAAAGTTTCCGTTCCTTTTGCCATTTTTTTTGCGCTTTCCGTTCTGCTTTTTAAATATGGCGCTTATTTCCTTTGGATATTTCCCGCGTATGGGCTGATTTTTATATGGTTTAGTTTCTATAGTGATAGGGAGCTTGAATTTGTAATCCTTTTCTTATGTACGGCAATGGGATTTCTATTTCCTCAATTTTCAACATTTGCCAAATCCGTTGAATTTTCAGCGTTTATATTTGCCGAGATTTTAATGTTGTGGACTCTTTTTTACCTTCTCCACAAAATAGCGGCAATTAAAAATGACGGATTTAAAAAAATGGCGGCTGAAATAAGCTATAACCTCAGTGAAAAGAAAAATATAGAGGACGAAGTCAAAAGATATGAAAGTCATCAAGTGGCGCTTTTAAACAGAATTAAGTTTCAATCGGAATTGTCTTCGTCCATACAATATATATCGTCATCCTCAAGCATTGAGGAAATAAAAGAAAAATTGGAAGAGCTTGTCAGAAAATATTTTAGCGATGTCGCGACTCTTGTTCATTCCGGCGTTCCCGGCGATGTGTTTGAGAAATGGGTATTTGACAGAAAAACTCCGTTGCTTATAAAAGACTCTTCTCTGGAAAAAAGATTCTCCTTCAGCAATTTTTCTGAGGATGAAAAGTCTATTGTGATAACTCCATTGAATTTATTCGGCATTGTCGCGGGTTTTATAAGGATTTCATCCGCGCGAGCTCAAAGGTTTAAAATTGACGATTTGCGTGTTCTTGAAATTATCGCCGGTATTTGCGCGGTCAGCATGGAAAATATACGGCTTTTTGAAAAAGTTGAAGAACTTGCGGTTAAAGACGGACTTACTCAAATGTATACTCACAGGGCTTTTGAGGGAAGACTTCAAGAAGAAATTCTTCGCTCTGCCAGAGGCAGAAATTCTTTCTCTTTACTAATGATTGATATTGACCATTTCAAAAAATACAATGACACCTACGGCCATCAAGCCGGGGATTCGGTTTTGAAAACTGTTGCGGGGGTTTTGAAAGACAGTATAAGAGAAATTGATTTTGCGGCCCGCTACGGGGGAGAGGAATTCGCGATAATTTTGACCGGAATCGGCAAGCAAGATGCCGTCGGCCTTGCCGAACATTTGCGTAGAACTCTTGAAGCGGCCAGATTTAATTTTGCGGGAACGGATACAGGCGTTACGGCGAGTTTTGGCGTTTCGGAATTTCCAAAGGATGCCACGATAGAAAGTCAGCTTATAAGAGTCGCCGATGAGCGGCTTTATAGAGCCAAAGGCGGCGGAAGAAATATGGTGGTATATGAATAAGATTGATGTTTTTACCGTAATTATGGCAGCATCCGGCGTGATGGCGTATCTTTTTGGGCGCTTGCATAGAATTTTCGGTATTGTAATCGGCGGAATTATATTCGCCGCAAGCTTTATCATTTTGCTTCAATTGCAAGTTGATATATGGCCGTATATTCTTCTTTCCGCGTGGTCTGTCATTGCCATATTTCATTCTTTTTATACCGGTCGTTTTGATATTTCAAGTTCTGTTTCCAAGCAAATCAAAGATACAGAGGTTCAGAATAAAAATCTTAGATATAAGCTTAAAAAAAATAAGGAAGAATTTGTGGCGCTTGTAAAAAGCGAGAAAGAGGCGCTTATAATGTATTCCGCCATTAAATTGCTCAGTGAAGCCGTAGATATTGAAAATGTTAAAAAATATTTTGCCAAAGCTCTTAAAGATTATTTCCAAACCGATACATTTGCTTTTTATATGAAAAATTTTGCCGGCGGCGAGAGTATGGATTTGTTTGCTTTGGGGCCTAAAAATTTTGAATTTGACGCGTGGCCCAAAGTATTCGCTTTATCGGAATCTTCCAATAAAGATTTTTCATTTCCGTTTGTTTATGGAAGCGAAAAAAAAGTTTTTTTTGTTCCGGCTAAATATGGCGACGATATATGCGGGCTTTTTGCCGCTGAGTTTTCAAATTCCGGCGAAAAAGATTCGGCTATTTTGGATAAAATGTCTGATTTCTGCCGCCAAATAGCTTTTGCTATAAGGCGTATTCAGCTTTTCGCTCAGGTTGATTGTTTGTCGCGAATTGACGGCCTTACCGGTGTTTATCGCAGAAATGTTTTAGATGAAAAAATAGAGGAAGAAATAAGAAGATCAAACAGTTTTAAAACGACATTTGGTTTTATGATAGCCGATATTGACCATTTTAAAAACTTAAATGACAAATACGGTCATCAATTCGGAGATTTTGTTTTAAAGCGGATAGGCGATATACTTAAATCAAGCGTCTATGAAACCGATTTTATCGGCCGTTACGGAGGAGAGGAATTCGGCATTGTGCTTCCCAGAGCGGATTTTGAAGGTGTGTTAAGAAAAGCAGAATCAATAAGAACATCTATAGAAAGAGAAGTTTTTCAGCAAGGTCTTGAAAGTGTTAGAATAACGGTGTCCATAGGAATAGCCCATTTTCCGAGAGACGGCTTTACCTCAAAAGAGGTGATAAGGAAAGCCGATAAGGCGCTTTATTATGCCAAAGATTCTGGCAGAAACACGGTTGTGGATGCGGCAAGTATATAGGTAGTAAGTATGGTAACAAGGCAATTGGCAATTGTTCTTTTTACAAAGAGGTTTTGCAATGAAAATTTCAAAGGATTTCAAGTTTCAATTCTTAGAAGTGGTAAACATAATACGCAAAGCCCGGTATAATGCAATTAAAAATGTCAATGCTGAGTTAGTGAATTTATATTGGACAATAGGCGGATATATTAGCGATAAACTTAAATCCGCCCAATGGGGCGATGCTGTGGTTGAACAATTATCAGAGTATATTCAGGGTAATCATCCCGAATTTAAGGGGTTTACACGGCGAGGATTATACAGAATGAGACAGTTTTATGATGCGTATAACGGCAACCAAATTGTGTTACCATTGGTGACACAATTAAGCTGGACAAATCATCTTATCATACTCTCCAAAACAAAGACCGACGAAGAAAGGGGGTTTTATATAAAGCTTTCCATAAAGGAAAATTACACTAAAAGAGAATTAGAGCGGCAAATGGATAGCGGTTATTATGAACGGGCAATGCTTTCAAATAAAAAAATGTCACCAGTGTTGACACAAAGACATTCTGATGTAACCAATGCGTTTAAAGATACTTATGTCTTAGACTTTTTAAATCTGCCCAAAACTTATGGTGAAAAAGATTTACAGCAAAGCATAGTTTCAAATCTTAAACATTTTATTCTTGAATTTGGCAAAGATTTTGCTTTTATTGGGCAGGAATATCGCGTTCAGGTGGGGAAGAGCGACTATTTTGTAGATTTGCTTTTTTTTCATCGCGGATTAAAATGTTTGGTAATGGTGGAGCTTAAAATAGATGATTTTAAGCCCGAGTATCTTGGCAAACTCAATTTTTATCTTGAAGCATTGGATAGAGATATCAAAAAAGCCGATGAAAATCCAAGTGTGGGTATAATTTTATGCAAGTCAAAAGACGATGAAGTTGTAAAATATGCGCTTAGCCGAAATCTTTCTCCCGCTCTTGTTTCGGAATACAAAACAAAATTAATTCCCAAAAAAATGCTTCAAAAAAAATTGCGGGAATATTTTTTATTGGAAAATGCAGGCATGGGAAATAGCAAGTAACAGAAAACAGTTCAGAGTTTTAGAGTTTAGAGACAAAAGAAAACAGTAATCAGTGAACAGTAAACAGTGAACAGTGAACAGTAAACAGTGAACAGTAAACAGTGAACAGTAAACAGTGAACAGTAAACAGTGAACAGTGAACAGTGAACAGTGAACAGTGAACAGTGAACAGTAAACAGTAAACAGTGAATAGTGAACAGTGAACAGTGAACAGTAATAGCGCTGTATCACTGTATCGCTGCCGCGCTGTATCACTGTATCACTGCCGCGCTGTATCACTGTAGTACTGCTGCGCTGAATTATTATGCTTGAAAAAATTCATATTAAAAATTTCGCTTTGATTAAAAATCTGGAAATAAATTTTTTTCCGGGTCTAAATGTTTTTACCGGCGAGACGGGCGCAGGGAAATCCGTTATTATTGAGGCTCTAAGTTTTGTTCTTGGCAGCCGCTTGAGCTCGGATATTATAAGAGAAGGTTCGGATTTCGCGGAGGTTGACGCCGTTTTTAATATAAACTCTTTTCCGGAGGAGTTTTTAAAAAAATATTCTTTAAAAGGACCGGTTCTTTCCGTAAAACGGCAATTATTTAGAAAAGGAAAAAGCAAAGCCTTTATAAATTCTTCTGCGGACAAATCTGCGTTGAGCGGGCAAACCAAACAAATTTCCGTTTCCGGCCTATCGGAAATAGGCGATGATATTATTGATTTTCACGGCCAAAATGAACATCAAAGCCTTTTAAAGTCTTCGGTGCATAGAGAACTTCTTGACCGCTACGGCAAACTTGAACCTGAGGTTATACAGCTTAAAGAAATGAGACTTGAAAAAAAAGCGTTGGAGCAAAAGAGCTTAGCTTTAAAAATGTCGGCTCAGGAGAAAGAAAGGCTTTTGGATCTTTATAAATATCAGCTGAATGAGATTGAGGAAGCCTCTCTTGAAATAGGAGAAGATGAAGAGCTTAAGGCATTATTTCCAAAGCTTAAAAACGGAGAAAAATTATTGTCTTTAAGCAATGAAGCCTATCAGTCGCTTTATTTGGCGGATAATTCAGCCTCTGTTATGATTGAAAAATCTTATTCCTGTTTTGAATCATTGGCCGAAATGGATGAAACTCTCGTCGGCCTTAAAGATAGGCTTGAAAGCGTTAAAATAAATCTTGAAGATATTGCCGGCGAAATGAGAGTCTATTCTTCCTCAATAAACAATGATCCTTGCGAACTTGAAAATTGCCTTAAAAGGCTGGATATGATAAGCCGCCTTTCAAAAAAATACGGCGGGGAAATTAAAGATATTTTGGCTTTCGCGAAAAATTTGGTCGGTAAAATAAGCGATCTTGAAAATACCGATATCAAACAGCAGGATTTAACTTCAAAGCTTGAAATCATAAGCCATAAACTTTTACTCAAAGCGGAGGCTTTGCATAAAAAGAGGATGGAATTTGCTCAAAAACTTTCAAGAGAAGTAAAAAAAGAAATAGCCAATCTAGGGTTTAAAAATGCCCGGTTTTCAGTCTCTGTCCAAGCTGACGAAGCGGATATAGGCCCTAGCGGCTATGACGATATTGAATTCCTTTTTTCCGCCAATGCCGGACAATCCCTTAAGCCTTTAAAATATATCGCTTCCGGCGGAGAGATGTCCAGAATAATGCTGGGGCTTAAAACCGTTTTCGCCGCGTCCGATAAAGTTCCGATTCTTGTCTTTGACGAGATAGACACGGGAGTCGGAAGCGTGGTGGGCAGATTGGTCGGCGAAAAACTTTTTAAACTAGCGCGCGATAAACAGATTTTTTGCATTACGCATATGGCTCAAATAGCTTCTTTCGCGGATACGCATTTTTTTATTGAAAAAAATTCCGTTAAGAATACGACGGAAATTTCCATTAAGCGTCTTGATTCCGCGCGGCATAAAAGTGAAATAGCCAGGCTTTTAAGCGGGAAAGTTGAATCGTCTTTGTTAGGCGTTAAGCATGCCGCGGAACTTATAGACGAAACCGATAAAATTAAAATAGCGCGGCAGTAAGCAGCGCAGCAGTGCAACAGTAAAAACAAATAAATCAACAGAGCTACAGACAACAGTGATACAGAGTAGAAGTAAGAAAATATATAAGTATACCCCCGTATCCCGTGGCGCCTATGGCGCCACGGGATAAGCACGGGGGGTAAAAACCACGCATGTGTAACCCCCCGTAGATTCCAAGGCTATGCTGGGTGCCGTATCAAAGGGCTATGCCCATCCCGCCACTACTGCATCTTCGCCACTACTACTTAGGCGAACCCACCGATGCCGTAGTGGAGGGGGCGGGCAGGCAGACGGCCATTCCCCGCTTCCCGCTATAAGCGGGATTAACGCGGGAAATAACGAATCTAAGCACGGGGGGTAAAAACCACGCATGTGGTTTTTAGGAGGCTTCGTGAAAACAAGAGTCAGATTTGCTCCATCGCCTACAGGCCATTTACATGTCGGCGGCGCCAGAACCGCTCTTTTTAATTATCTTTTCGCCAAGAAAACGGGCGGAACTTTTGTATTGCGCATAGAAGATACCGATGAGCTTCGTTCAAGCGAAGAATCCATAAAATCAATTTTTGACAGTATGAGATGGCTTGATCTTAAATGGGATGAGGGGACCATGCCCGATTTAAGCGAAAAGGGAGATTTTGGCCCATATATGCAGAGTAAAAGAGAGTCTCTAGGGATTTATAAAAAGTACGCCGAACAATTATTAAGAGAAGGGAAAGCGTATTATTGCTATTGCGCCGCCGAGGAATTGGACGCTATGAGAAAAAAGGCTCAATTGGAAAAGCGTCCGCCCAAATATGAGGGCAAATGCCGTCATCTTTCTTCCGGGCAAATTGAAGAATTTCGAAAACAAGGAAGAAAACCGGTTATAAGATTTAGAATGCCCGATGATGGTCAAACAGTGTTTGAAGATATGATACATGAGCATGTCAAATTTGAAAATAAATTGCTTTACGATTTTATTATGGTTAAAGCTTCCGGTTATCCCACTTATAATTTTGCTTGTGTGATTGACGATTATCTGATGGAAATGTCCCATATTATAAGGGGCGATGATCACATATCAAATACCCCTCTGCAACTGAATGTTTATAAAGCCTTGGGCTGGGAGCCGCCGCGGCATGCGCATCTTTCAATGATTTTGGGGCAAGACGGAACCCGTTTATCAAAGAGGCACGGCGCGACCAGTATTACGGAGTATCAAAAGCAAGGGTTCTTGCCTGAAACGATGAAAAATTATCTCGCCCTTCTCGGTTGGGGAAATTCCGATAGTCAGGATATTTTCAAAAAGGGGGAACTTGAGGAAAAATTTGATATTAGCGGATGCCAAAAGAACTCGGCCGCCTTTGACCCCGTAAAACTTAAATGGATGAACGGCGAATATATCCGTCAGCTTTCCAAAGAAGAACTTTTTGCCGCGGCAGAGCCGTATTTGAAAGGTTTTGGCTTGGTTCTTGATAAATCCAATCCTTTCCATCTGGATATTGTCGCTATTGAGCAAGAAAAGTATAAACTTCTCAGTGAGGTCGGGGGTTTAGTGGATTTTTTCTTTAAAGATGTTAAGTATGACGAGAGCGCAATTAATAAAACATTGAAGGCTCCAAACACTGAAGCAATTTTAAACGGCATAAAACGGGTATATTCAGAAATAAGCGAATTTAATGATGTTACTATAGAAGCAAAGACTCGGGAGTTTGCCGCGTCCAATGGTTTTAAAAACGGACAAGTATTTCATCCTGTTAGGGTTTCCGTGTCAGGCAGGACGCAAGGCCCCACCCTTTTTAAAATGCTCGAATATCTCGGAAAAGAAAAAGTTATCAATAGGATAGATAAAGCTCTTAGACTTTTACAGTAAGGAACCGTAAAGAAATAAGTGAAACATATGGCTGACCGAATTTGTGGCGAAACAAGAAACGAGGAACGCGTTATAGCGCCGCTATATAAGTGACGAGTGACACAGTTGTAGCCCAAAAGCGGTCAGCCCCCGCGCCTGTCGGCGCGGGGGAGGCTCATCTTTGAGCGTCTGCTTCGTTACTCCTCGCTCAGATAGCACTGCTATACCTTGCTCGTTGCGCCTTGCATCCATCTCAAATCTGAACCTCCAGATGTTCCACTTATTTCTTTACGGCTCCTAAGTAAAAAGTCAGAGGTCAGAAGCAAGAAGTCAGAAATCAGATTTCTAAGAAATATCCCCAAAATCTTGCTATCCAAGTCATGTGTATTCATGGCTCTCCCTGAGTAATCATGTCATTTTTTAAAGAAACTTTTGCTACACTAAAATCTTGCATAATTATTAAGCAATAATCCTTTTTTGTCTCAAGTTTCGGTATCTGGTTTCTATTGTTGTTGTTTCTTACTTCTCCCAGTGTAACTTTGTTCACGGGACTAACATCCTTGGAATCTCTCAGTCTAAAGACTATAACAGATTCCTAAGGGTGACATCTTGCAGTTGTTTTTGTTGCTGTTTCTGGCCTCTTACATCTGGCTTCTGACATCTTGTTGCTGTTTCTGGCCTCTTGCTTCTTTTGTTTATGTAACAAATCGGTTACATCTTCGCATTAAATCCTTAATCCGATTTAATATAGAATTGCCTAGAGAGTTTCCATTTATGAGATATTGGTTTTATTCAGATGGCAATATATTAGGCCCCTACGGCGCTGACGAGCTGATGGGGTTGCCTGCTTTTAGCAACGGCAGTTTGGTATGTCCGGAGGATTCAACGGGAGATAATCCCGATGATTGGAAACCCGCCGAAGCCGTGCCTGAGATTGCCGGTATTCTTTCGGTTGGAGTGGGGCAAGTTATATCTTCTGAAAACGCGTATATTTCCAATGCGTATAACCTTGAGACGGGTTTTTCAACTCGCGCCGCGCAAGAATATTTTGACGCGAAAAACGAAAATTGGGCGGCCGGGGGCAATCTGCTTGATACCATAGATACCATTTTGGGAGCTTATGCTCAAGGCGGAAAGAAAGAAAATGAAATTCCCGGCATAGATTATAGTTTGGCGGATAAATTTGATGTTAAATTAGCCAAGCTTCAAGAAGAATTGGAAGCCTCAAAATGGGAAAAAAATCTTTTGCTTGAAAAGATGAAGATTAAGGATGCGGAAGAAAAAATAAACAAGGAAAAAATATCGGAGCTTGAAAAAAAACTTAATGATGTTATTTCAAGAATGGAAAGTAAGATTGTTTCTACTGAGGCTAGCAGCGGTGAAATTTCGCAGGAAGACGCTCACAAAGCTGATGCCGATGAAAGATTGCGCAAAGAGCAAGAAGCTATTGATAATGAATTTGAGTTAGAAACGAAAACGGAAGATATATCAAGAAGCAGGAATATTTCCGATCTTGTTAGTGACCATGTATTGGAAGTAAAGAAATTCTTTGACAGAAGCGAATATGCTCCCGACACCGATCATATTTTAAGCAATAAACTTGAAAGTCTTGGTTATGCCAAATCCAAAAAAATATTCGGCGATGATTATAGTAATGAAACCGATAATCTGAAAAGGAATGAAGAAAAAGAGGATTTTTCGCGTACTGAGCAAAAAGATTTACAGGATGATTCTAAGAATGACAAGCGGAACAGTGACGCCCCCTCCGCTACGGCCATCCATTACGACTTCGGCGGGCAGGCATCGGCGGGTTCGCCAAGTAGTAATGGCGAATATGGCGCCATTCAATATGTTGAAAGCTATATGCCTGCCGAAGCTTCGGCGCCGGCGGGCGCCGACGATCGGAATGATTGTTCGATTTCTAAAAAATCGGAAGATGAGAATATTGTTGAGCCGGAATTCGAAAATTCTCTTGATATTCAGCCTTCAGCCATGATGTATGATTTTACCACTGTAACCCAAAAACATCATTCCTCGCGCCATAAAAAGAACACTATCACTTTGGAAGAAAATAAAGAATCTTCAATTCAACCTAATACTCAGGCCGAGCGAGAAGGACCGGAATTTAGGCAATATAAGCCCGCTACCGCTGAACAGGCTTTGGCGGACAATCCCGTCGTTGCCTCCGGCGGCGCCCTTAAAGCGGAACCTGAAATAAAAAAAGAAAAATTGTCATCGCCCAAATCTTCATTTGATGCCGACCCTTTTATGCATCCTGAAACAGTTATTCCAAAAAAAGAAGCGCAAGAAATCAAGCCCGCTTCAGAATCTGTTCTTACAGGTTTAAAGCCGACAGAGACTGACGCGGATAAAGACTTAACGACAAATAATAAGGATGGAGCGATAAGAGAAGCTTCTTTGGAAGATAAAACAGAAAGGATACTTTTAAAGTCAAAACAAGATGATAAGCCCGTTAAAACTGAAGCCCCTAAAAAAAACAAAACCAAAAAAAGCGGCATTCTTTTTCTTACTGTCATGATAATTTTTGGCGCCATAGTGGCGGCCGGACTCGGATTCTTTTTTTTCAACAACGGTTTAAGTCTTTCCGATTTCTCGCTTATGTCTTTTTTTTCTAATAAGCGCGCTTCAAGTTCCCAAGAACCCGCGGTTGAAAAAACTCAAGCAAAACCTGAGGCGCCTGCAGAAATAAAAACCGTTGTTTCGTCCTCTAATGAAAATGTCCGCACAGCGATAGACATAGTGAAAAGCCATAAACTTGCGGGAGGAAGAGGCTTAATAGCCACATGGTTGTCCAATTCGTTTCTTTCGGGTTCGTCCGTCGGATTGAATGAGGAATGGTCCGCCACTATTTTGCATAAAGATGTTTTTGTAACGCAATACAGGCTTTTAAGGCAACGCAAGGAACCTGTGGTATATCAATTTGAAGTAGATGTAAAAAAGGGGGAGATAGTCAGAGGAATCAATAATAGTGCGATAGAACTTTTGGATTTTCCCTCTAAAAATAAAACGGTAAAAAAACCGGTTTCTAAAGAGCCCGCCAAAGAAGCCAAATCCCAACCCAAAAAGAAAAGATTAAACATTTTGCCTCAATTGCCTCTACCTGCTCCGCCGGCGAAGGATTTTAAACATAAAGAGCCTTCAGGTTTTGAAAATATAACGCTTAGCGCTAGCGACAAGGTAAAGTATATAAGGGCACAAGAAAGTGACGAAGAGCTGTTCTGATGCCATTTCGCTTAATACTACCAATATATATTATAATGATATGGGAATGAGAGACTAGATGCAAGAGGTCGGAAATGTGAAAAAGGAGTAAGCTTAACACTTCATCCTTGTTTTTGACCTCTGAATTAAGCGAGTATTTCAATGGCCGGCGAAAAAAATTTTCAAATAAACATATCAAGAAGACTTGGCGAGATGCTGGTAAGCTCTAAATTTATAGATACGAAACAGCTTCATGACGCTTTGGAAGCTCAGCGCGCTAAAGGAGGAAAACTCGGCCATTTATTGATAGAGAAGGGTTATATAAGCGAGAAGCAGCTGCTGAGTTTCTTAAGCGAGCAATTTTCCATAGAGTTTGTTGATCTGGCCGGCAAGGATATAAATGAAAAAGTTTTACAAATAATTCCTGAAAATATCGCGCGCAGATATAATCTTATCGCCGTCGAGAAAAAAGATAATATTTTGAAAGTGGCTATGGAAGATCCTCTTAATATAGTTGTGCTTGATGATCTTAAAATGATGACCGGTTACGAGGTAAAACCGGTTTTCGGTTCTGAAAGCGATATTGCGATTGCGATTGACAAATTTTACGGCACAAAATCTTCAAAAGAGGCTTTGGACGAAATATTAAGAAAGACTAATACACAAGAAGAGGATATTGCCGTTGTTGAAGACGATAAAAGTGAGTTTGGCGATGATATCATATCTCTTGAAGGAAAGGGAGAAAGCGCTCCTATAATTAGGCTGGCAAATCTTATTTTATCTTCGGCAATAAACGCTCACGCTTCGGATATTCACATTGAGCCGACTTATAAAGAAACCAGAGTGAGATTTAGAATTGACGGCGTGCTTCATTCTCAACCCGCTTTTCCTAAAAAATTTCATAATGCCATAATAAGCAGACTTAAAATAATGGCTAATTTGGATATTTCCGAAAGGCGTTTGCCTCAAGACGGAAGAACTAAATTGATGGTTAAGGATAGAGAAATAGACCTTAGAGTTTCCAGTTTGCTTTGTGGTCCGGGCGAGAAGATTGTCATGAGAATTCTTGATTCGGCGGGTCTTAAACTTAAGCTTGAAGATTTGGGTTTTGAACCGGAAAATCTTGCTATTTTTTCAAAATGCATTAAAGAGCCTCATGGAATAAGTCTTATTACAGGGCCCACCGGCTCGGGAAAATCAACTACGCTTTATTCCGCTTTGGCCACTTTAAATGACCCGAGCGTGAATATTGTTACAATTGAAGACCCGATAGAATATAATTTGGAAGGGATAAATCAGGTGATGGTAAATACCGGCATCGGCCTTACATTCGCGGCGGGTCTAAGGTCTTTTTTAAGGCAAGATCCGGATGTGATAATGGTCGGCGAAATTAGAGACCGTGAAACAATAGATATCGCCATTAACGCGGCCATGACCGGACATTCGGTTTTTTCCACTTTACATACAAATGATGCCGCCAGCGCCATAACCAGGATAGGAATGATGGGAGTGGAACCTTTTTTAACTTCCTCAACATTAATTATGGTGGTCGCTCAAAGGCTTGTTAGAATCATATGTGAAAACTGCAGGGAAACCTATGAAGTTAAACCGGAACTTTTGGGGAGTTTGAGCATCAGAAAGTCCTTTATTGATAATAATCTTAAAAATGGTAAAATAATCCTTTCACGGGGAAAGGGTTGTGATATATGCGCGAATACCGGTTATAAGGGCAGGGTTGGCATACATGAAATACTGGAAATAAATGATGAGATTAGAGCGCTTATTTCCGCTAAAGCGGAAGTTTCAAAACTAAAGGCTGCCGGGATTAAGAATGGAATGCTGACTTTAAGAGAATCCGTAGTGAGAAAACTTTTTCAGGGGGATACAACTGTTGAAGAGGTTGTGAGGGTTACAGGATCGGATGTTGATTAAACAGCGCAGGGGTCGCAGATATTTTGCGTTTTCTGATTTTACTGTCGCGCTTTTGCATTGATTCTAACCGGTTTCATTTATTATTCTTTTGCGTTAATTATATTGATAGGAGCTTTGATATGGTCACGATGAGCGAATTGTTTATAACAATGCATGAAAAGGGCGCCTCGGATTTGCATCTTACTGTCGGCGCTCAGCCGATGATAAGAGTTGACGGCGATCTTCTTCCCATGCCTTTTGAAAAACTTAATCCTGAAATGTGCCAGACACTTGTTTTTTCTTTGATGACCGATACTCAGCGTCAAAAGTTTGAAGGAACCAATGAATTGGATTTCGCCTTTGGAATAAAAGGAATGGGGCGTTTGAGAATGAACGCTTACAGACAAAGGGGAGTGGTTGGCGCCGCCATCAGAGCCATTCCCGGTAAATATAAAACATTTGAAGAGCTTAATTTACCCGCAATTGTTTATGAATTAATGAAACTGACCAAAGGTTTGTTTTTGGTTACCGGCCCTACGGGCTCCGGAAAATCCACTACGCTTGCCAGTATGATAGATTATCTCAATGAGCATAGGAACTATCATATCATCACCATTGAAGATCCGATAGAGTATGTTCATACTCACAAAAAGAGTATTGTAAATCAAAGAGAAGTCGGTTCCGATACGGCAGGTTTTACTGTCGCTTTAAGACATATTCTAAGGCAAGATCCCGATGTTATTTTAATTGGCGAAATGAGAGACCTTGATACCATAAGCGCGGCTTTAAATATAGCCGAAACGGGACATCTTGTTTTTGCCACTCTTCATACAAGCGATGCCGCTCAAACCATTAACAGAATTATAGATGTTTTTCCTCCGCATCAGCAGGAGCAAATAAGGGTACAGCTTTCTTTTGTTCTTCAGGGAGTTTTCGCGCAGCAGCTTTTAATGTCCGCAAGCGGCACCGGCAGAGTTCTTGCCTGTGAAATATTGCTGGCGACTTCGGCGGTTAGAAATCTCATAAGAGAACAAAAAATAGAACAAATAGCAACTGTTATTCAGACAGGTGGAAAGTTTGGAATGGTAACGATGAATCAAGCTCTTGTGGATCTTTACAAAAAACAGAAGATATCTTATCAGGAAGCTGTCGCTCGCTCCACAGATCCCGATGATCTTAAAAAATTGCTTCAAAAAACTCTCTCAATAAACTAAGTAACAAACGCGACAGCGCTGAAAAGCGGATTTAGACACAAGAAGTTAAAAGACAGAGCAAGGATAACAGGGGAATAATGCAATTTTCTTATAAAGCCAGGAATAGCTCAGGTAAACTGTCGGAAGGAATGGTGGAAGCTAATGATCAGCGCGCGGCCATTAGTAAAATAAAAGCGCAGCGGATGTCGGTTATTGAAATTAATGAAGCAAAAGCCAAAAGCGGTTTTAAATTTATAAAGCCGAAAGTGCAGACCAAAGATATTGTTATTTTTTCAAGGCAACTTTCCACGCTTGTTTCAGCGGGTGTTCCAATAGTTCAAGGTTTAAATATTTTAGAATCTCAAGCTGAAAACATGGCTTTTAAAAAAGTCCTGACAGTTTTAAAAACCGATATAGAATCAGGTCTTTCCATAGCCGATGCTATGGCTAAACATTCCACGGCTTTTACCGAATTATATGTTTCCATGATAAAGGCGGGAGAAGTAGGCGGTATTCTGGATATTATTTTGGAGCGTTTATCAGGTTTTCTTGAATCCGCCGAGGCATTAAAAGCAAAAGTAAAAGCGGCTTTAATGTATCCCGCGATAGTTTCATTGGCGGCGGGAGGCATCACTGTTTTTCTTATCGCTTTTGTTATCCCGATATTTAAAGATATATTCGGCAGTTTTGGCGCTGAATTGCCTTTTCCAACAAGACTTATCATCGGCCTATCTGATTTTATCAGAGATAATGCCATTCTTCTTATTCTCGGAACGGGCGGCGGTGTTTGGGGATTTAAAAAAGCTTTAAAGACCGAGAAAGGAATAGAAAAGTACGATGAATTATCTCTTAAGCTCCCGGTTTTTGGAATACTTCTAAAAAAAGTCGCGATTGCGAAGTTTTCAAGAACTCTCGGAACTCTAATAAAATCAGGCGTTCCGATACTTCAGGGTCTTGAGACCGTAGCCAAAACCTCGGGAAATAGAATTATAGAGCATGCCATAAATGCCAGCCGCGATTCCATAAAAGAAGGAGGAAGGATATCCGATCCCCTTCAAAAATCGGGTGTATTTCCGCCTATGGTTATTCAGATGATAAGTGTCGGCGAGGAAACAGGCGGCTTGGATAATATGCTTGAAAAAATTGCCGATTTTTATGATCAGGAAGTGGATACGGCGGTTAAGGGTTTAACATCTATGCTGGAGCCTATAATAATGATTATTATGGGGGTTGTTATAGGAACTATAGTCATAGCGATGTTTATGCCTATGTTCTCATTAGGCGAGCTTGTCGGCGAATAATAACAGGGCACAGGTTGCAAGTCTCAGGTCACAGGCAAACAAATTTTTTAGTTTTTTTTGCGAATGGGGGCATCAAAAAACATTTGTTAGTTGACTTTAAAGTCTTTCAAAAAAAATAAAATCTATAAGATACAACATAGGGTAAATAAAGCAGTAATTTTATTAAAGATAAAGAATAATTTATGAACGAACAAAAATTGACGGAACAGGACATAGAGAAAATAGTTCACAATCAAGTAGAAGCGAGTATTTATTCACTTAATAACTCTTAATTTGAATCCTGCTGAAAAAAAAGAAGTTGAGGTAGTGTAAACTAAACTGTGTAAATTGGTGTTTTCATAAGAAAAATCTTATATCTAAACTATATCTTATTTTCTCTCATATGTTTAATAATGTATTTAATATCTTTTAGCGTGGCGATTTTTTTCTTTTTTAATAATGCAATAATTTTAGTCAGTATTTCTTTTGTTGCTAGTCATCCAATCATCTAATCTTCCGGTCCTCTAATAATTGCCTTTTCTCTTTTTAATAATCTTATTTTTTCTTTTACTCCTCCTTTAGCAGAATACCCGCCAATTCCAAGGCACGAATGGATTTCTTTTTAAGGCTAATGCCACTGCTCTAGTGTAGTGCGTCCAACACTTCTTTACATTTAAATGCTTGTTTTTACCCCGTGGGTTGGGTAAACTTGGTTGTAGAAAAAACCCGCGGGGTTAAAACCACGACGCAAGATGCGTAAATAGTAAATGTCAAGTTATTT
>JAKLQJ010000049.1 GCA_022013385.1 Elusimicrobiota bacterium | reverse complement strand
GTAAGAACAAATCTCGGCTTAGCGATAGGAACCAATGTCCAGGCCTGGGACACCGATTTAGACACATTGGCGACCAATAACGGTTCAAATTTAATAGGCGTAATCGTAGAGGCCGCTAATGTAGGAACCGGTTCATTGCCGACAGATGTAATAGCATCCTCAATAGCGGTAGGCGCGATAAATAACCAAAACCAAATAGTGGACGGAACAATAGTAAATGCCGACTTAGCGGGATCAATAACATACGGTAAATTGAATTTAACCGGCGCGATATTGAACGCCGACCTTGCAGGTTCAATAACAGATAGCAAACTAAACCAAATAACAACGGCGGGTAAAGTGGCTGCCGGCGCGATAGCCGACGGCAGTTTAGGTAGCGGCGTAATCACAAGCTCAATAGCAGTAGGCGCGATAAATAACCAAAACCAGATAGCGGACGGAACGATATCAACAGGTGATTTAGCCGACGATTCCGTAACCAGAGCGAAAATTGATCAATCGGGTTGCGCTAGCGGAGAAATTTTAAAATGGGACGGCGCTGAATGGATATGTTCGCTAGCGAGCGGCGCCGGAATTGAAAGCGACCCGCTTTCAATCCATATTCAGGATACTTTGCAAGCCGGCGCGACTTTTTATGTGTCATCGGGCACAGTGGCCGGCGAACTTAGAGCGGATTATTTTATCGGCGACGGTTCAAATTTAATAAATGTAGTCGGCGATGATTTAGGCGACCATACTGCAACGGAAGATTTAGATATGGCCACCTTTGACATTGCAAATGTATCTACGATAACTGTCAGCACCATAGCGATAAGCGGCGCCGGTCTTGGCATTGCAATAACAAGCCATGTTTTCGTAAGCGGCGATGTTCATGCGACTAAATTTTACGGCGATGTATCCGACACAATCGGCCTTCCTTCCGAAGATAATTTGGGCAATCATATAGCGACCAAAGCGCTGGATATGGCCGCGTTCGGCATAGTCAATGTGGCAAGCGTGTCTGCTACCGGCCCGATAACGGCGTCGTCGTTTACCGCCACAGGTATAGAAGGCATGGGTGCGGCGCAGCTGCGGCTGGCTGATAATGTGCTTATATCCTCAGAAGCCGGCGTGGATTTAGGCGCCGGTGTAAGGATTTCAACTAATGTTTATATAGTGGGGTTTAGCTCGGCCACCAAGTATTACGGCGACGGTTCAACCCTTACCGGCGTTGTAACCACGGCCAAATGGATTGGGATGAGCGCCACCGCGCTGAATGGCAACCGAGGCGGGTATGCCAATGCTAATGCGGAGTGCACCGCCGCATACTCTGGTTCCCATATCTGCACCAACGGTGAAATCATGTTTTCCATCAATTCCGGTCAACTCGGCGGCAGTTTTCCGCTTAATACACCGCTTTGGATTAATAATGGTCCTCCGGGTTATACCGCCAACGCCAACGACTGCAATGGTTGGACCAGCGCGGCCGCCACCGAATACGGCGCGCTTTGGAACAGAGCCGGAGCCGGAGACGGTTACGGCTCTTTACAGCCGTGCAATGGCGCCGTGCGCAAGTTCGCCTGTTGCAAGTAGGAGTGTTACATTGTATATTATTATGTTTGTTCGGGAAAAAATCAGGATTTGTTGAATGACATCTGGTGAACAGTAACTGGCAAACTGGTAACCCGTTTGCAACTGATGTCTTGTTTGTAACTGGTGTCTGGTGTCTGGTGACTCGTTGTAACTGATGACTTGTTTGTAACTGGTGTCTGGTAACTTTATGAATAGAACGCGGCAAAATACAGGCAATAAAGGGGCGGCTGTGAAATACAGCTTGCTGGTCTCTTTATTGGCATTTTTCACCCTGCTGACGCCTTTTTCCGCCGGCGCCCAGTGCACCCCTGCGCCGACCGGGAGCACATGTGAAACCAATAATGGCGCTCCTTGTTTGAAAGACGGCACAGACTGTGGTTGGTTTGAGGGGAGGTCGTGGGCATATATGTCCCTAAGCCTGGCCAATCGTTGCGTAGTTGAAGCAACCAAGCCAAGTCCCCCGTCCAACGGTTACTACAACACGATGAACTGCAATAATAACACATGGACACTGACTTGCGACGGGGGGTATACACCCTGCACCGGTCCAACCAGATGCGAGCTCAATGCACCCATTGCCGATTGCAGCAGTATTAACCAGTGCACCCACAGATGTAACACTTGCGCTTCCGGTTATACCAGTTGTGATGCCGGAGTAAGTTGCGAATACATTAGCCCTCTACCGAACTGCGCAGTGCCTAACCAGTGTACCGGCCTATGCACCACTTGTGATTCGGGCTATGACAATGTGGACGGTGTTTGCGTGGGAGCGACCTTAAGATTATCAGGCTTTTCGGTAAAAGTGAATCAGGATATCGCCCAAAGCCCGGAGCCGGCCGGGCTTTATGTAACTTCCGACCTCAAAGTCGGCATCAGCACCGGCAATCCGCAATATATGCTACATATAGCCACCGGCGCCGGCGAAACCGGCACTATTATGGCGGTATCCACCGGGACGACCAATGTGTTCTGGGTAGCGGGCGACGGCGCCCACGCGATTAAATTTTTCGGCGATGTTTCCGGCGCAACAGGCTTTCCTTCCGGCGATAATCTGGGCGATCATACGGCCACGAAGGATCTTAGCATGGGCGTGTACCAGATAACGGGCTCAAACGCTCTGACAATGTCGTCCGTGATGGCAACTAGCGCTCTCGGCGTTTCAGCCTATAGGTTGTGGATGAACCCTAATGTGGAGATAAGCTCGACAACGGCCGCCTATTACGGCGGCGTGTACGCATCAACGCATGTTTTCGTAAGCGGCGATGTTCATGCGACTAAATTTTACGGCGATGTATCCGACACAACCGGCCTTCCTTCCGGCGATAATCTGGGCAATCACATAGCGACCAAAGCGCTGGATATGGCCGCGTTCGGCATAATCAATGTGGCAAGTGTGTCGGCCGCCGGCCCGATGACGGCGTCATCGTTTACCGCCACGGGTATAGAAGGACTGGGCGCGGCGCAGCTGCGGCTGGCTGATAATGTGCTTATATCCTCAGAAGCCGGCGCGGATTTAGGCGCCGGCATAAGAATTTCAACCAATGTTTATGTAGTGGGGTTTAGCTCGGCCGCGAAATATTACGGCGACGGTTCAAATTTAACAAATGTAATCGGCGATGATTTAGGCGACCATACAGCGACGAAAGATTTGGATATGGCTACCTTTGACATTGCAAATGTATCTACGATAACTGTCAGCACCATCGCAATAAGCGGCGCCGGTCTTGGCATTGCGATAACAAGCCATGTCTTCGTAAACGGCGATGTTCACGCCACTTATATTTACGGCGATGTTTCAGGCGCAACCGGCCTTCCTTCCGGCGATAATTTGGGCGATCACATAGCGACCAAAGCATTGGATATGAACAGCTTTGCCATAACCGGCGCGGCCAATATAGACGCGACAGGATTTACCGAAGGAGCGGGCAATATACTATCTAATGATATATTAGGAAACGCGGCAACAGTAACCGCCGGAGTATATACAACAGGTTCATATGCCGATCCGTCATGGATAACATCATTAGTCGGAACAAAAATAGGCAGCGGTGTACCGGCGGCAAATATAGCCGACGGCAGTTTAGGCGCGAATGTGATGGCATCATCGGTAGCCTTGGCGGGATTTTACAGCGCCAACGCTGTAAGAACAAATCTCGGCTTAGCGATAGGAACCAATGTCCAGGCCTGGGACACC
>JAKLQJ010000048.1 GCA_022013385.1 Elusimicrobiota bacterium | reverse complement strand
GCTTGTGGCTAAATTTATGTATAGGTGCGCCGAATTTCAAAAATTTACATTTTGAGAGCGATAGCTTTGCCTCTTTTGTTCTCTTAAACGGCAAAGCTCCGCTTTGCGGCTACATAGCCTGTTGTTTTTTGCCATTTGGTCGTTCACCCCGTGTAACTTCGTTCACAGGACTAACATACTTGGAATCTTCCAGATTCCTAAGGGCATAGTTTACGACACTTGATGCCTGTCCCCAACGAAGTATGGGGGAACCATAGGTTCGATGTTCCGATAATTTATGAATGAAATGATAACTTACTTAGGCGTTCTTGCGGTTGTTTCCTTTATCGTTTATTGGTTTGTTAAGTTCAGATTTATTCTTCCGCTTGAGACTAAACTAACATTCACAAATAAAACATTTTCCGCTTTTACTTCATTCTCAAAAGATTTATTGGAGCATATCTATATCCCCGATACTTTGGAACACTATACCGATATAGTCAATTATTATTTGGTTAAGCTCCACAATATATTGCCGGAGAGCAATATACTTGTTTTTGAAAAGGTCGATGAGCAATGGAAACTCATTAATTATTTTAAAAGCTTTAAGCATGAACCCAAAATAATGGCGGGATATGTTTGGGACATTTTTGATAAAGCATCTCAAGAAAAAGAATTAACTCGTGTTAATATTTCGTCGGGATACGACGATATTGCCATAGTTAATTTGTTAAAGACATTTGATACCAATTTGATTACGATATGTCCTTTCATGTGGAAGGCTTCTAATCATAAGAGATTGCTGATAATAGGACATGAAGATGATAAAAGTTCCGAGGAGATAAACCATTATTTAAAATTATTGCTTTTGCATATTAACGCCATATACAAAGTTTCGGAAAAGAATATTGTTCTTAAGAGAGAAAATAGTCAGCTTAAAGATGAAATAAACGCCGTTTTAAGAGAGCTTGATGTGGCCGGGACCAAACTTATTCAGCGCGCGAAGGAAAGAAAAGCTTTGTACGAAGTTGTGACCCAAATAACAGGCGATAACAAAGATATAAATTTCGGTTGTTCGGCCATACTTAACATAGTGGCAAAAATAGTTGAAGCTGATGTGGCGGCGTGTCTGATATTGGATGAAAATAAAAACTCTCTTGAGGTTTACCCCGGAGCTTTTGGAATAAAAGAAGAAGAGTATTACGGCATTCCAATTACAAATATGGAATCGTCGTCGGTTAGAGTTTTTACCGAAAATAAGCCTTTTATCAGTTCAAACGCTCAAACGGATTCTGAAGTTATTACAAAATACGCGAAGCTTTGGAATATACTATCATTGATGGTTGTTCCTATAGCGCTACACGGCAAGATTATAGGAGTTTTAAGAATTGGAAGTTCAAAAGAAAATTTCTTTACCGAGGACCAGCTTGAATTTCTCGCGATTATAGCCGATGAACTTGCCTTAATAATAGAAATGATAACGCTTTATGACAATCTTTCAAAAACAGCGAAAGAATTGGCTCAATTAAACAATATGAAAGATGAATTTCTAGCGGCGATTAGTCATGAATTGAAAACTCCTCTTACCACCATCAAGGGTTTTATTTCCGTGATATTAGGCGGTGAAGCCGGACCTTTGACAAAACAGCAATTTAAATTTCTCAATATTGCCGAAGAAGCCGTTGGCAGATTGAATAATCTTATATCGGATCTTTTAGATTTATCTCGTTTAAACGGCAAGGTTGAGATGGAATTTGAAGAGGTTTTAATTGAAGATTTGGTAAAACATTCAACAAGCAATCTTATTTTTAAGGCCAAAGAGAAGAATGTCAAATTCCATTCAAAGATAGATAAAAATCTAAAACCGGTTACGGCTGATTCAAAATGGCTTACAAGGGTTATAGATAATCTCTTAATAAATGCCATAAAATTTTCAAAAAACGATGCTGAAATTAAAATTACGGTCAATAATAAAGGGGACGCGTTGGTGGTGGGAATAATTGATGATGGTCCTGGAATAGAAAAGAACGAACAACGGTTAATTTTTGACAAGTTTTATAGAGGAAAAAATAATTCCGACAAAATGCCGGGCACCGGTCTTGGTCTTGCTATTAGCAAATCGATTGTGGAAAAACACGGCGGGAAAATCTGGGTTGAATCTGAAACGGATAAGGGCGCTAAATTTTTCTTTGCCCTTCCGTTTTCAAAGAAAAGGATTGAGGCTTAGTCCGTATCGCAGAGCCTATATGGAGACAAAAATGAATAAATCGTATATTGTTTTGACAACAGCTGTCATGATTTTTGCCGGTTGCAATGGCGGCAAGATTAATTTATTGGGCAAGGGTGAAACCCAGAGAATTGTCGCTCAGGGTTTGTCCAAGTATGATAAAAGAGATGTCAGCGCGTCAAAATCTATAGCTTTATTTGAAGCTCAAAAAGACGCGGTTTCAAAGATAAGCGCTCTTTTTATGGGTTCGTCTTTTTTGGAAAACGATAAAATACTCGGAGAAACCGTTCTAAAAAATCCTCAGTTATACATAACAAAATACAAAATCAGCGAAGCTCTAAAATACGGCGAGCATTACAGAATTAAAATTGTCGGGAACATTATCGCGAACGGAATAATAGCCGAGCTTCAAAGTCGTACATCCGCTCCCAAAAGCGAAGTGAAAGTTATGTTTATGTTTAATGAAACTTATTCGGACAAGGCTCTTCCCGAGTATTATGCGCGGAAAGGTTTTATGGAGGCTTTAAAATTCGGCAATTTTAAATTTGTGGATTTGCCCATAACCGGAGAAAAAGATTTTTCTTTAAATAAAGCTACGGCGCTTAGTATGGCGGAAAATAAAGGAGCTGATATTTTGATGATAGCGGTTGCAAATGCCGATAAAATGAATGCTTCAATAACGGGTTTTGCTTCGGTTAGCGCCGTAATATCGCTTGAATGTCTTGAAGTGTCTTCAGGAAAGTCCATTTATGAAGGATTTTTAAAGGCCAATGCCGTTGATGTGTCAGGAGAAAAAGCCGCGGCATCGGCATTAACTTCCGCGGGAAAAATGGCAGCGGAAGAGGCAAGCATTAAGATGGTTAAATCTTTGCCGCACAAATCGCCGTTAAAGCTTACGCTTACAGGCGCGGATGAATTTGATAAACTGGAGAAATTTTCGAATATTTTAATTTCATTTGAAAATGTTTCGGACTTAAGGCTTCAAAGTTGGTCTGATGATATTGCCGTATTTAATGTTTATGGCAAAAATCTAGGGGGAGAGGAATTCGCGAGTTCAATTTTACGCAATAAGTTTTCTTTATTAAATCTGGAAAATGTAAGTAATAATGAAATAGTTTTTAGCTTTATGCGTTAAAACAGTTTGCCAGTGAGCGCAGGACGGTTTAAAATAAAAAAAGGCAATGTAGGTTATTAGTAATTAGGCGATTAACAAAGAAAATGAAAGTGAAAAAAATTATTCTTTTAACTATGATTGCGACTTTTGTCGCGGCTTGTTCAACTTCCATGTCCGAGCACAAAACAAATGAACAATGGGCTATTGCAGGTGATTTTAATAATGCTTCCGTAATTGTATTGCCTTTTGAAAATCAAACCGCCGATTTAGTCGGACATGTGATGCTTCGCGAAATGGTTTTTGATAAATTTTCCAAATGGGGTTATCACATGCTTTTGATAAAAGAAGTGGATGAAAAACTTAAAGAAAAGGGAATTACCGACGGCGGACAATTGCCCTATGTAGACAAGGATATCCTAAAAAAAGCGTTCGGACAGAAAATTGCATGTTATGGAACTGTTGAAAGTTTCACATTTCAAAATTTGGGTTTTATCGTGCGGAAGAAAGTCGTTTTAAAAATTAAAATGGTTTCATTGGCCGATGACAAAATTATTTTTGAAAATACCGAAACCGGAAGCGATACAAAATTTTATTTATCTAAAGATGAGGCAAAAAAAGTTTTTGTCCGGCAGATGGCTCTTAAATTGGTAAGCAATATGTTGAAATCTCCGCTACGAAAAGAAGCTCATGAGGCTGTGGAAAAAATGTTTAAGAAAATACCAAAACGATGATTAATAGTTAAAATAAGAAAAGGCAATTAGGTTATTAGGGAACAAGGCAATTAGGCTACAGGTGACAGAAAACAGTTCGGAGTTTGGGTTATGGAGTTTAGAGAAGTGGCAAGAAATATTTGGGAAGTGCGGACTTCTTAAAAGCGAAAAAAGCGGGACAAAAACTTAAAAAGACCGGGAAGTTTGTGGTGGTCCGATAAACGATATTTGCGAAGTCCGACTTCCAAAACAGCGAGAAGCGTAGCAAGAGATATTTGGGAAGTGCGGACTTCTTAATTCCCGCTATTTGCAAATTTTGTTATAAAGGAGAGGAAAATGAAAAAGATAATATCAATATGTGTTTTGTCTGTATTTGTTTTGGCGGCTTGCGCTCCGTCCAAGTCGGTTAAAAAATCTCAGGCGATGACCGTTAAAGAAACCAAGAAAGTTAAATCCGAATATACGGGGCCTAAGCGCAGGATAGGCGTTGTTGAATTTTCAAATAAAACGGCGTATGGTCAGGGCAGGCTCGGCGGTTCGGCATCCGATATATTAATAACCGAGCTTGTTAAATCCGATAAGTTTATAGTGGTTGAGCGCGGTAGAATGGAAAAACTTATGGAAGAACAAAAATTTCAAGCGCAGGGAACGGTTGATTCCAATACGGCGGTAAAACTTGGAAAAATAATGGGGCTTGAAGCTATTGTGCTTGGAACGGTATCGCAATTTGGTGTTAAAACCGAAGGTCATGATTATCTGGTTAAACAGGGCAAAAGGCAAATAGCCGAAGTTACCGTTGAAATAAGGGTGGTTGATGTTGAAACAGGGCAGGTTCTTCTCGCCGATTCTGGAAAAGGCATTACAAAGCGCAAATGGGGAAGTTTTCTCGGCATGGGAACTAAGGGCGGTTATGATGAAACTTTGGAAGGAGACGCTTTAAGAGCCTCTATTGTTCAGTTTGTGGACAATATAATAAACCAATTGAATAAAAAACCTTGGTCATGCATGATAGCCGATGCGTATGAAAATGATTTGTATCTTAATGCCGGTCAAGAGTCGGGCATAAGAATAGGGACAAGGCTTAAATGCTATCATCAAGGGGCTGCGATAAAAGATCCAGGTTCAAACCTTATTATAGGTCATAGGGAAGAATATATAGGCGAGGCTGAAGTGGTAAGGTATTGCGGTCAATCGGGAGATTGTTCCATAGCTAATGTAATTGGCAAAGGCAGCGCTTCTCCGATGAAAAAGGATATATGCCGACTGGCGAAATAAAACAGTAGCGCTAATAATCTGTTGTTGTTACTGCCGCGCTGTATCGCTGTAGCACTGCTGCGCTGTATCGCTGTATCACTGTCGCGCTAATTAGAGGTTTCTAATGTTGTCAAAATTATGGAGTTTAGGTCTTAAAGGAATAGACGGTTTTATTGTAAGCGTGGAAGTGGATATCGCTTCCGGCTTGCCCACTTATTCTGTGGTAGGTTTGCCGGATACCGGAATAAAAGAGTCAAAAGGCAGAGTAATAGCGGCTATTAGAAACTCCGGCTTTAATTTTCCGGTAAAAAAAATTACCGTAAATCTTGCGCCCGCCGAAATTAAAAAAGCCGGAACTCATTTTGATCTTCCCATGGCTTTAGGTATTTTACTTGCATCGGGAAAAATAAACGAAAGCGCGGCTGAAAAAATAAAGAATACCGCATTTATCGGCGAACTTGCTCTTGACGGAAGTTTAAGACCGGTATATGGGGTTTTACCGATGACTATGGCGCTTAAAAGCAAAGACTCTAAGATTAAAAACATTATTGTTCCTCCATCGAACAGCGAAGAAGCGGCGGCGGCAAAAATAAACGCTCTTAAGGCAAATTCCATTAGAGATATTGTGAATTATTTAAACGGCGAAGGAGAACTTGAGATTTGCCTAAAAAGCGAAAAAATTGAAGAAGTTAAAAATCTAGGAGACTTTAGCGAAGTTAAGAGTCAGGCTTTTGCCAAACGCGCTCTTGAAATAGCGGCGGCGGGTTTTCATAATGTGATTATGGTGGGTCCTCCGGGTTCAGGCAAAAGCATGCTTTCAAAGCGGTTTCCCTCTATTTTGCCGTCTTTAAGTTATGAGGAATGTCTTGAGGTTACAAAAATATACTCGGTTTCAGGCTTAATAAAATCTTCAAAACTTATGTCTTTGAGGCCTTTTAGAGATCCTCATCATACTATTTCAAATGCCGCGCTTATAGGAGGCGGCTCAAATCCGAGACCGGGAGAAGCGTCTCTGGCGCATTACGGTGTTTTATTTTTAGATGAATTTTCCGAATTTTCAAGAGCTGCCATAGAATCTTTAAGAGAGCCTTTAGAGTCGCGAGAAATAACTGTCGCAAGGGTCAAAGAAAGCATTGTTTATCCCGCTAAATTTATATTAATTGCCGCAATGAATCCTTGTCCTTGCGGCTATCTTTCTCATCCCACGAAGGAATGCGCCTGCACTCCTTTGCAGGTGCATAAATATCGCTCTAAAATATCGGGGCCGATATTGGATAGAATAGATATGCATATTCAGCTTTCTCCGATAAAATATGATGAATGGGCGAGTTTGCCCGCCGCGGAAAAATCATCCGATATAAAAAAAAGAATTTTAGAAGCAATAGATATTCAGCAAAAAAGATTTTCAGATTCTAAAACCTCGTCCAATTCGTTTATGTCTATTAGCGAGATGAAAAAGTATTGCAGGATTCCCGAAAGCGCCGATAGAATACTTGAGATTGCCATGAATAAATTTGGTTTTTCTGCCAGAAGTTTGGATAAGATTTTAAAAGTTTCAAGAACCATCGCCGATTTGGAAAAATCGGAAGATTTAAAAAAAGAGCATATAATGGAAGCTGTTCAGTATAGAATACTGGATAAAACAGGAGATGTAGCGCTTAAATATTAGGACAGCGATACAGCGCGACAGCGATACAGCGCGGCAGTGATACAGCGCGGCAGTGATACAGCGCGACAGCGATACAGCGATACAGCGATACAGTGATACAGCGATACAGCGATACAGCGCGGCAGCGCGACAGTGATACAGTGATACAGCGATACAGCGCGACAGCGCAGCCTGTTGGCGCCATAGGCGCCACGGGAGCAGAGATACAGTAACAGCAAAACTTCAGCGTAGCTTGTTGGCGCCATAAGCGCCACGGGATAAGCACGGGGGGTAAAAAGCACATATTGACATACCCCCCCGTAGATTTCAAGGCTATGCTGGGTGCCGTATCAAAGGGCTATGCCCATTAGACGGCCATTCCCCGCTTCCCGCTATAAGCGGGATTAACGCGGGAAATAGTAAAATCTAGACACGGGGGGTAAAAACCACGCATGTGGTTTTTAGGAGGCTTCGTGAAACTAATATTATTAATCAGTGTTTTTGTTCTGTTTATGGGCGGGGTTATTTATGCCGATGTATTGAAACTAGCGGAGGATGATACGATTAAAACTGACACGGTTCAAAATGATGTCATGAGCAAAGAAGAAATCGGTATCGGGGTAAATAAAAGGCATTATGTAAAAGATGGCGATACCTTATGGGATTTGGCCGGAAAATATTACGCGGACCCTTTCAAATGGAGAGCGATTTATAATGCCAATACCGATATAATTAAAAATCCAGATTTAATTTATCCTGAAAATGAAATCGAAATCCCCGGCATAAACGAAAAAATTGTTCCAAAGCTTGAAACCATCGCTGAACCTAAAATGATTGAAAAAGAAGAAATTGTAGAATTTGAAGAGGAAGAGATTATAGAAGCTGCTTCCCATGATTTGCCTGAAAAAATTATTGAAGAAGCTTCTGTTAAAATTGAGAAGCCTAAAAAATTTAAAATTCCGGCTTTATCGGAAGAAATGCCTTCGGATCAGATGGAATGGAATAGTATGCTTGTCACCGATTTAGTGGATAAAAAATGGTCTGGGGACGGTATTGTTCTTGGCAAGGAAAGCAAGGAAGAGAAAGATGCGCTTTCTTTTAGCGGGGATATTATTAATATAAAAATGAAACTTTTAAAAGGCGTTTCAATAGGGCAGATTCTAAATGTTTACAAGCTTGGCGCGAAGGTGCATGATGACGACGGAAACTTTAAGGGTTTTAAAATACAAAGAGTGGGTATTGTTGAAGTTATAGAAGCTAATACAAATGAAGTGAAGTGTGTGGTTGTTCAGGCAAATAGCTCCATAATGAAAGGGCAGATAGTTAAAAAATAATCCATATAAGTTTCGCAAAAATAAAGCGAAACCTATGCGGGAACGGGCAAGTCGGAGAATATAGCGAGTAGCGGGGAAGGCGCGGGTTTATGAATAAAAAGCTTTCGGATGAAGAAAAGCTTTCAAGAATAAGACTTAATTCTTTTTTCTTTCTGAGAACAGATTGGATTTGGCGGTTTTTGGAGATATACGGCAGCGCTTCGGAAATACTTAAAAAATCTCCGAAGGATCTCGCGATTGAGGGAGGATTGTCTTTTGACACTGCGGAAAAACTCTTTGATAAAGCCTTAAATTGTCGGCCGGACGAAGAAATAGAATTAGCTGAAAAATCCGGCGCTAGATTGATTTTTTTTGAAGATGAGGAGTATCCTCAATTGCTTAAGAAAATTTATGACCCTCCGCTTATGCTTTATGTTAAAGGTGAAATGAATTCTCAAGCCGCTGTAGCTGTGGTCGGAGCAAGAAAACCCACCATATATGGAATCAGAGTTTGCTCTAAGCTTTCAAGGGATATTGCTCTCAGCGGCATTACAGTTGTTTCGGGGCTAGCGCGCGGCATAGATTCCGTGGCTCATGATTCCGTTATAAGGAGCAAAGGCATTACTTTCGCTGTTCTCGGAGCGGGACTTAATGTTTTATATCCTCGCGAAAATAAAAAACTTTCGGAAAAAATCATTGATACCGGCGGAGCTTTGATTTCGGAATTTCCCATGCTTACTCAGCCTTTGCCTCAACATTTTCCGAGAAGAAACAGAATTATTTCAGGACTTTCTTATTCTACAGTGGTTATTGAGGGAAGCTATAGATCAGGCTCATTAATTACGGCAAAATCGGCTCTTGAACAGGGCAGAGAAATTCTAGCCGTTCCCGGTCATATTGATAGTGAAATGAGCAAAGGCCCCAATAAACTCATAAAAGAAGGCGCGTCGGTATGCGAAACGGCCATGGATATAATATTGAGTCTTCCGACCGAGGCTCTTTGCAATTTAAATTTAGATCCTAAAAGGATTAAAAGCGGAGCGGACAAGAGTGAAGAACTAAAGATTGAAAAGTTAAATGAATTTGAAAAAGGAATTTACAAATTAATCGCGGATTCTGACAGCGGTATTGTTATGGATGCTATTGTTCACAAGCTGGGTTGTTCGGTTCCGGCCGCCTCCGGCGCTGTTTTTGAACTTGAAATCGCCAATTTGATAATTATGTCCGACGGAAAATATAAAAAATCATTCGCGGCAAATTAATTGTTCCATCCGATTTTTCAAATAAAAGGTGTCTTTTTTCCCAAAATTAAAATAGAATAGGTAATCTATGAATGCAACTAAAAAGAAAACAGGCTCGGAAAAATACCTCGTTATAGTGGAATCGCCTACCAAAGAAAAAACTATTTCAAGATTTCTTGACGCGTCGTTTCGCGTTAAAAGCTCCTTTGGGCATATTAGAGATTTGCCGGCGGATTGCTTGGGAGTGGATGAAGAAAGTTTTGCTCCCACATATAAACTCTTGCCGCGCGGCGTTAAAATAGCGGCAGAATTAAACAGACTGGCCAAAGGCTGCGATATTGTTTATTTGGCCACCGACCCCGATAGAGAAGGCGAGGCTATTGCTTGGCATTTAACTCATATTATAAAAGCGCCGGCGGATAAATTTAAGAGAATAGCCTTTCATGAAATTACCAAGCAGGCCATAGCCCATTCTCTTAAAACTCCGAGAGGCATAGATTTAAACCTCGTGAACGCTCAGCAAGCGCGGAGAATTATAGATAGGCTTGTGGGCTATAAATTGTCGCCTCTCTTATGGGCGAAGATAAAAAGCGGCCTTTCGGCGGGCAGGGTGCAATCCGTATCCGTAAGGCTTATTGCGGAGAGAGAGAAAGAAATAAAAGCCTTTAAAGAAGAAGATTATTTTACGCTTTCCGCCAAATTAACTAAAGATAAAAGCGATGAATTTGAAGCCAAAGTTGTTAAATGGGACGGAGAGACTATTGAAAAGACAGTTTTGATTAAGCTTTTCTCCGAGGATTATAGACATAAAACATCCATATTCAAAAAATTTGAGGATACCGTCCCCATCGCGACTTTTTTGAAAGATAATGAATTGAAAGTTACGAAGGTTGAGAAAAAATCTTCAAGGCAAAAACCGAAGCCGCCTTTTATTACAAGCACTATTCAGCAGGACGCTTATAATAGATTGGGCTTTTCATCGGACAGAACTATGCGCATAGCTCAGAGCCTATATGAGGGTATTGATTTTAAAGGCGAACGCGAAGGTTTGATAACTTATATGAGAACGGACTCTTTTAATATTTCAGCGGAGATGCTAAAAGAAACCTCTAAATTTGTTAAGGAAACCTATGGCGCGGATTATGCTTGCCAAACCCCGAGACTTTATCAAACCAAAGTCAAAGGAGCTCAAGAAGCGCATGAGTCCATTCATCCGACTAATGTTTACAGGAAGCCATCCGACTTAAAAGAATCTTTAAACGCCGAACAATATAAGCTCTATGATTTGATTTGGAGAAGATTCGTTTCCTGTCAGATGGAAGACGCTCAGTTTGATGTCGTAAGTATGGAAGTAAGCGATGAAAAAAACAAGGCCATTTTACGGGCGGGCGGCAGAACGATGAAATTTGACGGTTATCTTAAGGTTTACAAAGACCTTTCAAAAGAAAATGAAGAAGAGGAAAAAGAGGGTTTATTGCCGGTGTTAAAAGAAGGAGATATCGTAAAGCTTAAGGATATTGAAACCAAAAGCCATAAAACATCTCCTCCGCCGTACTATAATGAAGCGAGCATAATAAAAACTCTTGAAAAGCACGGCATAGGCCGTCCGTCAACTTACGCGGCTATAATAAAAACGATAATGGATAGGGGTTATATTAAAAGGAATCCAAAGGAAAAGAAAATTCTTATTACGGAATTGGGTGATTTGGTTACCGATAAATTAAAAGGTTTCTTCTCTGATATAATGAGTCTTTCATATACGGCGGATATTGAGGAAAAGCTTGATAATATTGCCGAGGGTAAGGACGAGTGGATAAAAGTTATGAAAGATTTTTATGCGCCTTTTACCAAAAATTTAAAAGTCGCAAGCAAGGATATGGATATTACAAAGCCCAATGTCCAGAAAACCGAAGAAAAGTGTCCTAAATGCGGAAGTTTTATGAATTTGCGCGAGAGCCGATTTGGCAAATATCTGGCTTGTTCGGGTTTTCCAAAATGCAGGGGGAAGATATCTTTAGACGCGGAAGGCAATAAAAAAGTAGTGGTTAAACCGATTAAAACGGATAAAACTTGCGATAAGTGCCAAAAAAGCAAAATGCTTTTGAGAAAGAGCGCGAGGGGATATTTTCTTGCCTGTTCGGGTTTTCCGAGATGCAGGAATATAAATCCGGTAAGTGATGAAGAAGTGGAAAAAATAATCAATTCCGACAGCGCTGTAAATATTGAAAAGAAATAAATTCGGGTGGAGAAAATGAAATCATTATTATTTTTAATATCTATGACAGTAGCAAGTTCTTTTGTTTTTGCCAATGAGGAAATAGAATATTTAATTATAAGACAGCTTATGAGTCCTGAGTTTAATCTTACGGAAATTAATGAAGAAACGATAACGGGAACATTTAAAGATATGTCTGTTCACTTGGTTAAATCCGGCGAAAAAGAGAATGCGACTTATAACGGCTGGGTTGTTAAAGGCAAAGAAAAATTGCCGGTTTCTATTTTTTATAAAGACAAAAAAATGCACGGCGATTTTAATGGAAATAAATTCACTTATGTGAGTATGGACATAAAAAAACAGTTATATACCTTCAAAACCGATAAAGGCGAAGCGATAGTCTCGTATTTATATGAGAGTAAAAAAGGCCGACATCAGATTAACCCTTTGTTTATTGTGAAAAATAATGGGAGAAATTATCTGGTCAGATTAGAAGGCGAATGTTGCGTCGGCTACGGTCTCTATTATTCCGCAGTCCTATACGGTTTGACCACCTTTGACAAAGTTGAAAAAAGGGTAGAGGGTTCAGGGGTTAGAGTAGAGGAATAGAATTGTGGAAGTATGGAGGAATAGCCACTCCATGTCAAAGGTAAAAAGCAGAAAGTAGCAGACAAAATTTAAAGCCTCGCAAATTTCTACTCCCGAGGTTGGAGACAATGTGGTTATGGCGGGAACCTCGGGAGTGGAAACTCTAAGTCAATATATCGTTGTATATAAATGTCTTCATAGTTAGAGTTCTTTTGGTATTTACTTGTAGTGACCTTGGCACTGATGGTAAACTTACTGACAGGACCCCAATGACCCCAAGCTTAATCTCCCTATTCTTTCAGTTCCCTTTTGCTACAATAATAAGCATGCTTGAATGATTTATATAATAAATATCATCCAGTTTAAAAATGCAGGGAGGATATATGGCGCTTGATTTAAGTAGTTTGCAAAAATCGGTTAATTCGCTTGAACGGGCAATCAAGGTTGCTTCTATGACCAATGGGACTGTTAGTATTGAACAGGAAGAAGTAATTCGCGCCGGGGTTATTCAAAATTTTGAATTTACTTATGAATTATGCTGGAAGTTTATGAAAAGATGGCTTGAAAAAAATGACACGGGCCAAGCTATTGACGGAGCTACAATGAAAGAGTTGTTTAGATTAGCGGCTGAACATCTTTTGATTAAAAATATTGAGGCATGGTTTGATTATCACAAGGCGAGAAACCAAACAGCTCACATATATGATGAGCGTAAAGCGAAAGAGATTTTTGAAACGGTAAAGAATTTTTTGCCTGAAGCTAAGGAATTTTTAAAAACCCTTGAAAATAAAAATGATTGATATTAAAAATGAGCATATTGAAATAATTAAATCTATCTTGCGAAAGCATATCCCGGAATGCGAGGTTCGCGCTTTTGGTTCTCGAGTAACATTAACGGCTAAAAATTATTCCGATTTTGACTTGGCGGTAATGGGAAAAGAAAAGCTTTCGAATGACACATTATATGCTTTGAAAGAAAATTTTGAAGAATCCGACCTGCCGTTTAGAGTTGATATTTTAGACTGGAACAATATTTCGGAAAATTTTAAAAAAATAATCGAATCCAAATATGAAGTGCTACAAAGTCCCACAAATTAACGAACCATTTCAACCTACGAGGTTGAAATGGTTATTTAGAATATGAATATTTTGATTGAAAAGTTTTTATTGCATATAAAGTCGCAACTTAATTTTTCAAAACATACGATAAAGGCATATAAAACCGATTTGAAAGAATTTATGGCTTATGCCAAAACTTTCGACATGGATAATCCCGAGAAAATAAATCGCTTATTTTTGAGGGGGTATATAGGTTTTATTCAAGATAGGAAAATTTCAAGAAACACATTATTAAGAAAGATATCCTCTTTGAGGTCATTTGTTAATTATTTATTGTCTGAAAATAATATTGAGAACGATCCTTTCGCTTTGATTAATATCCCTAGAAAAGAAAAAAAATTGCCTCATTTTATGACTGAAAAGGAAATGGAGAAATTAACGGATTATAATAGGCCTGAAGAAATATATCGGCAGAATGCGAATTATAAATTTGCCGAGAGGGATTTTGCTCTGCTTGAGATGATGTATTCAAGCGGTCTTAGGCGTTCGGAAGTATCTTTTTTAAATATAGGCGATGTGGATTTTATTTCGGGATTTGTAAGAGTTATGGGCAAAGGTTCCAGAGAGAGAATGGTGCCGGTTGGTGATAATGCTCTAATGGCTTTAAAAAATTATTTAGACACCCGTCCTCAGCCTTTAAAAGCGGGAATGCCTTTTTTTGTAAATAATAGGAATACAAGACTATCCGACAGCGGAGTAGCGCTCCTTGTAAAAAGAATGGCAAGGCGAGCGCGTTTTGCCAGGCCTGTCAATGCTCATACCATAAGGCATTCGTTTGCCACGCATTTACTTGAGCATGGCTGTGATTTGAGAAGCGTACAAGAAATGCTGGGGCATAAAAATCTTGAAACAACTCAGATTTATACGCATATATCTCTTAATCAGCTTAGAAAAGTTTATGATAATGCCCATCCGCGTTCCAAGTAGTGATACTCGCCCGATAGAAATTGAATGAGTATCATTGTCACCAGTCAATCCCGCCATAGAGGCGGGACAGGCCAGTTTCAAGTCATCCCGCCTTTTGCGGGATTGCCTAATTTCCTAATAGCCTTTTTTTACTAATTACCTTGTTGCTTAATTACCTTCATTTAGGCAAAGCTCTGCTTTGCAGCTACACATCTTGTTGCCTAATTTTCTAATAGCCTTTTTTTATTTCAACTCTTAACTGTTCTCTGTTACCTATTGCCCAATTGCCTAATTTCCTAATAGCCTTTTTTTACTATTTGTTTTCTCTCTAAACTACTAAACTCACTTATATGTGAGTAAGATTTTTTTTGCTATTATTGTTAAACATGAGAATAATTTTCATCATTGTTTTGTTTATCAACTTTTTTTCGCGCGCGGCTTTTTCCGGGGGCATAAGCGATGAGGTCAAAAAAATTTACGCTTTAAAAGGCATTGAAAACGCTCAATGGGGTCTAAGCGTTAAATATGTTGATAGCGGAAAAGATTTAATTTCTTTAAATCAAAATCAAAATTTAGTTCCCGCCAGTATTTTAAAAATTTTTGTAACGGCCGCGGCTTTGGAATATTTGGGCCCCGATTACAGTTTTAAAACAAAACTTTATTATAGCGGCGAAATAAAAAAAGGAACGCTTTTGGGAAATATTTATATTGTCGGCGGGGGAGATCCTTCATTGGGTTCAAGCCGCGTTTTAGGCGCTCTTTCTTTCAATAAAGTTTTTGACAAGTGGACGGACTCTTTAAAGCGCGTCGGTATAAAAAGAGTTAAAGGCTGTATATACGCGGATGATTTTTTATTTAGCGGTCTTCCCGTTCCCGGCAGTTGGGCTTGGGAGGATATCGGCAATTATTATGCCGCTTGGCCATCGGCTCTTTCCATAAACGATAATATTTATAAGGTGTATTTTAAACCTGCGGGTAAAGTGGGAGGGAAAGCCGATGTGATAAAAATTTTTCCCAATGTGCCGAAATTAAAATTTACAAATTTTATGGAAACTGGGCCGGAGGGTTCCGGCGATAATGGTTATATATTCAATATGCCCAAGAATTACAGGGCGGTTTTAAGAGGGACAATTCCTTTAGGTTCGGAAAAATTTTCAATTAAGGGCGCTATTCCCGATCCTCCGATTTTTTGCGCCGAATATTTTAAAAAATATCTTAAGGCCCAAGTAATATCCGTAAAAGGAAAAGCTTTAAGGGTTTTAAAACAGAAAAGATATTCGCAAAAAAAGCTTTTAACCGAAATAGAATCTCCGCCTTTGAAAAATATTGTTTTTGCCGCTAATAAAAAAAGTTTTAATCTATATGCCGAAACGCTATTGAGGCATCTTGCCGTGAGTAATGGTCGGAAAGGCAATTTAGACTCGGGACTTTATACTTTAGAAAAATTTTTATCGTCAAACGGCATAGATATTTCCGAGATGAAACTTAAAGATGCTTGCGGCCTTTCGCGTTTAAATACCGTTAAAGCGAAAAACTTTACGAATTTTCTTATAAGGATTTATAATAAGAAATATTTTGACGTTTTTTATAATTCTTTGGTTTCGCCGGGAGAGAGAGGCGCCACTGGGCATATAAAAAAATTTGCCATTGGAACATTTCTTGAAAATAATATCAGGATAAAATCAGGTTCTTTAAGCGGCGTGCGGGCTTATTCGGGATACTTTAGAACAAAAAAGAATAAACTTGTCGCTTTTACTTCCATAATGAACAATTATTCCATACAATCCTCTGAAATAGACGAAATACATACAAATTTATTGCTTAAAATAGCCGAAGAATATTAAAACAGCCGGACAGCTTGGCAATTGTATAAGAAATATTTTAATAAATCTTGGTCGTTCGGTCGTCGCTGTTCTGTCATGCTTGAGCGTGGCTTTATTCAATAATGTTTTTTAGAAAGCCTTTATTTTCTTTGAGAAGTTTTTCCGTTTGTTTTAAGTTTGTTTTAAGTCTGGACATTATGATGGCTTTTTTTACATTATAGGTCGTTTTTTTTAGAATTTTTCTAGCCTCTTTTTCAGTAATTTTGCCCAAAAGAGCCGTAATTCTTTCCGCTCTAAGAATGAGTTTTTGCGAGGTGGGTTTTACATCTACCATCCAGTTTTTATAGACCTTGCCAGATATTATCATAGCCGAAGTGGTTAGCATATTAAGTATAAGTTTTGTGGCGGTGCCAGATTTCATTCTTGTTGAGCCCGCTATGGGTTCAGGTCCGATATTCGCGGATATAATTATATTTGCCCGGCTTGATTTATCCTTAAAGTTTAATGTGATTAAGGCGGTTTTGGCGCCTTTTTTATTTGCCGCTTGGATACCGCCTTTTACATACGGAGTTATACCGCTTGCGGCTATGCCTATCAGCATATCTTTTGGCTTTATTTTTTTAAAAATTTCATTATAACCATTTTTTAAAATGTCTTCGGCTCCTTCTTTTGAAAGAAAAACGGCGGATTTTCCGCCGGCCATAATGGGAATAAAATTTTTAGGTTTTACTCCGAAAGTAGGCGCCAGCTCAGCCGCTTCCAAAACTCCCAATCGTCCGCTGGTTCCCGCTCCCATAAAAAAAATCTTGCCGCCGGAAAGATAAGTTTTTGAAAGAATTTTAGCGGCTTTTTCAATTTGAGGAATTGATTTCTTTACGGCTTTTGAAATTAATGAATCTTCATAATTCAGTTTTATTAAAACTTCCCTAAGGTTTATCCTGTCAATGTTCAAGGTTCTCGGATTATTTTGTTCGGTTACAAGAGTAGAATATTTTTTAAATTTTGCTTGTCTGCCGCCTATGTCGCCGCAGGATGCTGAATTATTAGTTCTCTGTTTCATATATGGCATCTTCTTCATCCAATGTCTCTTCCTCTATTATTTCGTCTTCTTGTATTTCATTTTCCGTTTCTTCCACAGGCGGTTCTTCAAAATAAAGTTCGTTATTTTCAGGCAACGGAACATTTACCGTTGAAGTTGAGCAATCAACTATGGTCGGAAGTTTAGGATTTTTTATCCACGCTAAAATTTTTCTTATGACATTTGATGTTAAAAGGTCGGAGCCTAGACCTGTTTTTACCACTATGGTGGTAATATTTTCTTCTCCGGATGACATTTTGGCTATATCTTTTAAAAGCTGGAACTCCTTATATTGCCTTTTATTGTCCGTCCCTGTAATAAACAAAAGAGGTCTCTCGCCGCAGGCTTTAAGAGGATTTACTGAGAGGACATCGTTGACATTTAAAACGGCGGATAATGTTATCACGCCTTTTATTTCCTGATGAATGGCTGCTGTTTTAATGGCTAAGTTTGCTCCCAATAGAGAGCCCATTGCAATCAGTCTGTCTTTACTAATGCCTTCGGATTCTAAAAATTTAATCGCGCCTTCAATGTCCCTGGCCATCTTATTAAATTGATTGTCGGCGCCGGCTAATGCGAATGTTTTATAGGTTTCGGTTGTTTCATCAATATTGTAAACGCTTTTGCCGTGACCGCGTAAATCCAATGCGAGATAACCGTAATTATTTCTATGGAAATGGGGGAAAATATTTTTAAAATCGGAAAGATTTTTTTTCTGAGCGTGCAATAGCAGAAAAAACGGTTTATTATTTTTTGGATTGGAAAATTTGGCATGTATTTGCCAATCATCATCGGCTTTGAAAGTTACGAATTCGGCGCTTTGCGCCGATATAGCCAATGAGAACAAAAGGAGAGGAATTGTTATAAATCTCATATGTCTCCACAGCGATAATTTAGTCCAATAGTTCGCCGGGTTTAAACCACAAGGCTATTTCTTTTTCGGCGTCTTTCGCGTTTCCCGACGCATGCACGACATTTTCATAATAACCTTTTGTGGAAACTCTTCCGAAAGAGCCTCTTATGGTTCCGGGTTCGGCTTTTTCGGGATTTGTTGCTCCTACCGTTTTTCTAACTTCTTCTATCACATTTTCACCTTTGTAAACCAAAGCCAGAACTTTTTTTTTATAAGTATCGTGAAATTCGCCTTGTATGAATTTCATCAGGGTTTCAAAGAAGGGCTCATTTGCAAGTTCGCAATAGTGTTTATGGGCAAGTTCGTCGGATACTGATACCACTTTTGCGCCAATCATTTCAAAACCGGCATTGTCAAGCCTGTCTATGGCAATTCCGCTTAATTTTCTTAAAATGCCGTCAGGTTTAATAATTACCAAAGTTTTTTCAATTGCCATTTGTTGCCTCCGTAATTTTGAGGTCAGACACCGGAAGTAAGAAAACATAGAAAATAGAGATTAAGAGAACAGTGATTAGTGACAAGTGATTAAGAGAATAGTAATTTCAGCTTTAGGCTGAAATTTTTTTAATTTGTTTCTTATTCTTTCGGCTTCTTAGTTTTATTTTACATCTTTTGGCGAAAAAATAGAAAATAGATAGTTAGGCAAGGTAATTAGGGGATTAGGCAATAAGGCTATTAGTGTTAGCCCAACTTCCGCAGTAAAGCTCTGAAATTGCTTATTTTTAGGAATTCAGATTTGTTCCCTCCGACGGAAAATCTTTCCTGTATGCAAAGAATGGCATGTAGCGCTAACTTTGGGGATATTGAGCGTTAATTTTATAGCCGGTATTGCATGGCTTGTTGATAAATATCAATTAACGCCTTCGCTTAATTTTGTAAATTTATACTTTAGGCAGGTACCCCAGTGAAGATAATGAAGGGGGACAAATTTTGATACAATAAACTAGATGGGAAATTTCTTAACGGCGCTTTGTTTGAACGAAAGATAAGCGCGGCGGCGAAATAAAGGCAAGAAAGTGTCGGAAACTATGCCCTTAGGAATCTGGAAGATTCCAAGGCTATGCTGGGTGCCGTAACAAGGGACTATGTCCATCAGACGGCCAAGGCTATGCTGGGTGCCGTAACAAGGGACTATGTCCATCAGACGGCCAAGGCTATGCTGGGTGCCGTC
>JAKLQJ010000047.1 GCA_022013385.1 Elusimicrobiota bacterium | reverse complement strand
TGGGAAGTCGGACTTCCCAATATAGTTAGAAATGCATTAGAGAGATAAAATTATGCCGACAATATCATTCGCGATAATAGCGCGCAATGAAGCGGATATCCTGCAAGATTGCCTTGAAAGCGTAAAATGGGCGGATGAGCTGGTTTTTGTCAGCTGCCAATCCACGGACAATGGCATTGCCATAGCGCAAAACTATAACGCCACAGTATTTGAACGAAAAAACGAAAAAACGGTTTATATAAATAAACAATTCGCATTAGATAGGGCAAATTCCGATTGGGTTTTCATTTTGGATCCGGATGAAAGAATTAGCGAAAAATTAAAAAATGAAATACTGGAAAAAATTAATTCGTCGGAAGAAATCAACGGTTATTATATTCCAAGAAAAAATTTCTATTTCGGCAAATGGCTAAAGCAAGGTGGAAAATATCCCGATTTTCAATTGAGGCTGATAAGGAAGGATACAGGAAAATTTAAACCACTGCCCGTTCATGAAAGCATAGAAATCAACGGAAAAACAGCTTTTCTGGACAATGATTTGATTCACTATCCTTATAAAAACACCGAAGATATCATTAAGAAACTAGAATTCTACACCGATATCATATCCAAAAAATATATTCTCTCAAACTATTCAAAAACTTATGTTTTTATAAGACCATTTGCAAAATTCCTAAACAATTACATTTTTAAGCTTGGCTTTATGGACGGAGCAATCGGCTTTATTGTGGCAATAATTGATTTTTGCGTATTATTTGTAACGGCCATAAGATTTAAAGAAAAAATCGAAACCAACACCCATGACTAATTTCTTTCAAAACAAGCTTGCAAAGATTCCTCAAAAATTAATTGACAATGTTTACCGATTTTCACTTTATCTTTTTGCCATAACCGTTTTAATCTCAATAACAGTATGCGAAGCCGCTTTGATTTTATTGTTTATAACAGCTTTTATCGATACACTAAAAAATAAGGCAAAATCGGCTTTGTATCTAAAAAACATGAAGAATAATCCGTTGCTGTTAATTTTCGTGGTGTACATTATCGCTTATATCACTTCATCTATAGGCGGAATAAACCCCTCAAAAAGTTTTTCCTATTTGGATTCGGAACTAATAAAGATATTTTCTTGTCTTCTGCTTTTTCTCGCGATAAAAAAAGATATTTCCGAAAAAATCTCAAATTATTATTTGGCAGGCGCCGTTATTGCCGGAATTATCGGAATATGGCAATTTGCGGGAAGCTACTTTTCAACAGGAGATATACTGCGCGCGCATGGAAAAATGAATGCTGTCAGCTATGCGGAAACTATGTCCATCGCGCTTATTCTTGCCTGCGTAAAACTTGTCAATTCCGCAATAAACCCCAAACTTAAAATTATTTATGGCTTATCCTGCATATTAATCGGTTTAGGATTTGTCTTAGGCTTAAGCCGAGGTCCAACTTTGGGTTTACTGATTTCCTGCGCGATGCTCTTTTTTTTCTTGCCAAAAATACGAAAACCTTTTATTATCGGCTTTATATTTTTAATTTCAGGATCTTCTTTCCTATATTATAATTCTCCTGTTTTTAGAACTAAAATATCTTCCGTTCCGCAGGGAATAATTCAAATAATCAATCCTCAATCACCGCAAAAACAAAAAATGGATACGACTTCAATAGGTCGTATAACGATGTGGAAAGCCGGGATTAAAATGATAAAAGATTATCCGCTTTTTGGAACAGGTCCGTATAATGTGGATAAAATATTTCATCATTATCACGCTCCGGTGGATGGCCGCAGCGATTGGCCGGATGTGCACAATATTTATATACAAAAAACCATTGAACTCGGAATTGCCGGCGGTTTAGTATCTACTTGCTTATTGCTTTCGATATTAATACTATCAATAAATACATTTAAGTCGGCAAAAAACACTTACACAATATGGAATTTTGCGGGGATACTCGGATTTCTTATTATGATGTTAACTGATTCCTCATTTCATCTGCCAAGAGTAGCTTTTAGCATCTATTTAATGCTCGCAATAGCATACGCTCAAGCCTATGGCGCCGTAGCGGAGGACAGCCCAAAAAATAATGCCGTTTAGTATTATCCATTAACCATTCTCATGCCCTAAATGCCCATTTGTTACCGGGACTATTGACACTTAACATGGACAGCGCGCCAACCTATACTTATATTAGGAGATTCAATGAGAGCAATCAAAATTATACTATCAACTATTTTATTACCGTTATCATTGTCCGTTGTTATCATGGCTGACGGATACGGTTCTCTTACCTTCAAAGGAGAAAGCGTTCCCATAAAAGTTCATCTTTCGGCCAATAATGAAATCGGAGCAATTGTATTTGAATCAGATTACAGCGACTCTCCCGATAATGCGTATGACACTATTTTAATACAAGGCGAAATGCCCGAACCCAATTTAAAAATTGAAATATGGGTAAAACAAAAATTTCTTTTTTTTAATCAAAACGATAAATACGATCCGATAAAATTGAAGAGATTTCCAAACGGCAGATTTTGGGCAAAATTTAGAATAAAAGAACCGTCTCAAAATCCAATTAAATTAGCTTTCATAAACATGGGAATAAAAACAGCGCACACCGTTATAATATATAACATAGAGATTTTCCAAGAGAAAACGCTAAAGACCGAGATTTATCCTGAAGAAGAGCCGACAGAAATAGTGGAAGGCGAAATAGAAGACTTTCCTCCCGATATCCCTTTCAATTTAATTAGACGCAAAGATTGGAAAGCTCAAAATCCCACAGAACCCTATGTAAAACATATCCCTAAAAGATTTACCATTCACCACACAGCCGCCAGATACCCCAAAAACATTGAAGAATCCTCAAAAGAAATGGTTTTCATACAGGACTATCATCAAAATGCCCGAGAATGGATAGATATCGGTTATCATTTGCTAATTGACCCTTTAGGCAATATTTTTGAAGGAAGACCCGTGGACGCAATAGGAGCTCATGTAAAAGATGAAAATATAGGCAATATCGGAATATCCTTAATGGGCAATTATCATCCCCCGATATCAGACACACCTACAATTAAAACCTTTGAAAACTTTATCGCAATAGGTAAATATTTGAAAGAAACCTATTCAATCAATATAAGCAGTTTTTACGCGCATAGAGATTTGGACGCGACCGCCTGTCCGGGCGATTTAATATATGAAAAAATTCCCAAACTTAAAAAAGCCATATTTGAAATCGCGCCTGTGCCGGATATTAATCCTGAAATCCCGCCTGAAACCATAGACAAATACCTAAATAGCAAAAGCTTCAGACAACTCATTAATTATTCCAAACCTTAGTTATATAAGGAAGTCCGACTTCCTTACACCTATTTCAGAAAATCCTTTGCTTCTTCAGAATCAAAATCTTTCAACCAATCTAAAAACATCAATTCAAAATTCTCTGGACCGCTCACAATCCCATCTAGAAAATTTTTCTGAATAAGCGAAGGAAAATTTTTTATTCCAATATAGTCCAATAAGCTGGACCATCGGTATTTTTTTAAAAACTTAAAAGCATGCCGATAATTCTTAATATTTTTATCCTTCCATTCAGGCAGAATTAGATTGAGGGGATTTGAGTGAATATAAAAAGGTAAATGCAAAAAATGCGCTTCTTGATTAATATGAACAATTTTATACTTTCCCTGAAAAAGGGATCCTGTTCTGCGATATTTTTGATTAAAATAATTGGTATACCCGCTTCCAATCTTACGCATGAACTCCGTAATTCCACCGTCTATTTTGGAACGAAGCATTAAATGAAAATGATTGGGCATCAAACAAAATGCGATTATCTCAACCAAACACTTTCTAGCCTCTTTATGAATATAAGGAAGTCCGACTTCCTTATATCTTTTATAGTTTATGTAGTATGTTAGATTTGGTGCAGGTTTTGTATCGTTAAATTCATATAAATCATGAATAAACCTAATATAGTCAATTTCTTCTGAAAAGACTATTCTCTTATCGACACCGCGATTAAAAACATGGTAAAACTGACCAATTACAGGTTTCACTCTTTTCATATAAACCATTATACCACAAAATCAATCCACCAAGATAATAGAACCTAATCATCTAAGGAAGTCGGACTTCCTTATATATTAAGTCGCGGAAAGATTCTCGTTTTCTTATGAGCTTATATTCGGATTTTCCCTTAAGAAGAATTTCCGGAGCGCGCAGGCGGGAATTATATTGAGAGCTCATGGATTGTCCATAAGCTCCGACTGAACCTATTGCCAATAAATCACCGTTTTCAGGCAATGGCAATTCTATATCCTTGGCTAAAAAATCTCCGCTCTCGCAAACGGGCCCTACAATATCAGCCTTGAGTTTTTTCTTATTTCGCGAAAATGAATATACGGGATGTTTCGCTCCATATAAAGCCGGTCTTATAAAATCATTCATAGCGCCATTTACAATAATAAAGTTTTTATCTCCGCTTTTTTTCTTATAAAGAACTTTCGTAATTAATATTCCCGCTGATGCCATAAGCGATCTGCCCGGCTCAATTATGAGTTTAATACCGCTCAAATGTTTGATTTTAGAATTTATGGCTTTTGCAAGAATAGCAGGCGGTCTCATTCCCCGTATTTCATCAACTCCCCATCCTCCGCCGATATCAATATATTTGATATTTATGCCGCGTTCCGATAATTTTTTAATTGCCGCAAGAATTAAGTCTATAGCCATCACATAAGGCTTGACGGAATATATTTGCGAACCCAAATGAACTTGCATACCTATCGGATTTAGAAATTTAAATTTCTTGGAATACTCATACATCCGAAAAGCTTCTTTCAGAGAAACTCCGAATTTCCCGCCGAGTTTACCTGTTGTTATAAATTTATGAGTATGCGGGTCTATATCGGGATTTATTCTGATTGAAAAATTAGCGATTTTTTTAAATTTTGAAGCGACTTTTTTCAAAATCTCAAGCTCGTCAAAGGATTCAACATTTATCATCAACACATTGCTCTTTAGAGCATAATTCAGCTCTTCTTCCGTTTTTCCCACACCGGAAAAAACAATCTTTTGAGGCTCAAATCCGGCTTTAAGCGCTCTAAATAATTCACCTCCTGAAACTATATCAGCGCCAATACCTTTCTTGGCTAAAATTGAACATAAAGAATTGTTTGAATTTGCTTTTAAGGCATAACAAAAAAGAATATCCGTTTTGGAAAACGCGGTTTTATAAGATTTTATGGAGTCAAGGATAATCTTTTCGGAATATACAAATATAGGAGTTCCAAACTTAGAAGCAATTTTTTTGATTAATGAGGCATTAAAATGTTTTTTTATGGCATCCATGAAGATAATAGCTGAAAGGCAAACAATAAATATGCGCGGGGCGGGACTTGCCCGCTATTTCAGCGGGCACTCGCCGTTCTGGCGAGTGAAACCCAACAACAAATCATGCGCGGGGCGGGACTTGAACCCGCAAGCCTTGCGGCACACGCCCCTCAAACGTGCGCGTATACCAATTCCGCCACCCGCGCATTACATATCTATAATATTTTTTTGCAAACTATATTTCAATTGTTTTCTAATTTCGCGTCTTCCATCGCCGGTTTTTAGATAAAGTTCGCGATTTACCGCATCTCGCTTATCCGCATAGGATTCGTAATAAATCAAATCAGCCGGCAATTTGTTTCGAGTGGAACTTACCTTTCCTCTATTATGCTCTTTAATACGACGCTTCAAATCGTCACTACTTCTTGTGTAAACAGTATTATTGTTCAAACGCAATAAATATATGCAATGCATATTCTCAACTTGGCGAGTGAAACCCAACAACAAATCATGCGCGGGGCGGGACTTGCCCGCTATTTCAGCGGGCACTCGCCGTTCTGACCATGTCTGGTTTATGACCATACTACTTGCTTCGGAATATATTTTATCAAAATTTACGGCGCAATAAACAAAATGTTAGAATAATGAGATGATAACTTTTTTCGCTCTTTTGGCCGCAGCTGTTTTTTTGATTATGAACGCTTTTTTTGTATTGGCGGAATTTGCCATTGTCAAAGTAAGATTTACAAGACTTGAAGAACTTGCTCTTAAAGGCAATACCAGCGCTAAAATAGCCAAAGAAGCGGTAACTCACCTTGACGCATACCTTTCAACTTGTCAATTAGGCATCACTATCGCAAGTCTGGGACTTGGCTGGTTAGGAGAGCCCGCTTTCGCAAAATTAATAACTCCCGCGCTTTATTATTTCGGCATAAATTTATCTCCGGCTGTTCATCATTCCATAGCTTTCGCCGTAGCTTTTACTTTAATAACCAGCCTACATGTAGTGGTGGGAGAATTGGCGCCGAAAAACATGGCTATAAGAATGCCGGAAAAATCAACGCTTATGATTGCCATTCCTCTCAAACTGTTTCACCACATAATGTTTGTGCCTATGTGGCTTCTTAATGAAAGCGCCAATTATCTTTTGAAAATATGCGGCATAAAATCTTCCGCGGATGAACTGGTTCATTCCGAAGACGAACTGCGCATGATTCTTGGACAATCTCAAGAATATGGAAAAATTTCTCTTGGCAGGCTTATGATGTTTGAACATTTATTTGATTTTGGCAAAACGCGCGTAAAGGAAATAATGACGCCAAAATCATCAATAGCGTTTATCTCAATGCAAAAACCATGGATCGAAAATCTTAAAATAATTAAAGAACGAAAACTTTCAAGATACCCTCTGACAAAAAATTCCATAGACGAAACATTCGGTTTTATACATTTTAAAGATCTCGCTTTAAGCTTTTTAGACTGTAATACAAGCTGTGATAATCCTGATAATCTTCTAAAAATAAAAAGAGAGATTTCGACTATTTCACAAGAAATACCGGCGGAAAAAGCCCTTCGAGAATTTCAAGAAAAAAGAATTCACATAGCTTTGGTTAAAAATCCTGAAAATAAAATTTCCGGCCTTCTGACTATGGAAGATATTGTGGAAGAGCTTACCGGAGAAATCAGGGATGAATTTGATATGGCGCCGCCCGTCCGTTTAAGTCGAATAATATTAAAAGACGCTTGCATATTTGATTTGCAAGAAACAGATCGTTTTAAAACTATAGAAATTATCCTCAATAAAGTTCAAAGCTGTCTTCCCCTCTTTGATAAAGAAATAGCATTGAAAGCTATTATTAAACGCGAAATGAATTTTTCTACGGCTCTAGGCCATCAAACGGCTTTCCCTCATGCCAGACTTGAAAGTCTTTTAAAGCCAATTATTGTTTTGGCCAAATCTGAAAAAGGCATAAATTTCCCTTCAGCCGATAATAAATCGGTAAAACTTGTCTTTATGATATTAACGCCATTCAATGAACCTACAACACAATTAAAAATTCTCGCCGGACTCTCAGGACTAATATCCAATCTAACGCTAAGACAAAGATTGTTCTCTGTGAAAGATTCTGAACAATTTCAAAACATATTAATAGCATTTGAAAATAAAGTAATGGAATAATAAACACATAACGGCAGAAGCAAGTTGCAAATGCAGTTTTCAAGCAACAAGAGTTTAAATTCCAAAATACAAAAGACAAATTTCAAATAAATCCCAAAATACAAATCACAGGTTGCCCTGCGAAACTTTTTTCACGCTTTGTTATGTTTTATTTTTTTACAGGTTTGGCAACTGGTTTCTCTTTAGTTTTCCCTGCCGTTTCTTTTTCAACAACGCCTGGATCTTGTGTTTGAGCTTTTGGGGGAGCAGTCTGAAGAGGGTGTTCCTGCACAACGGATTTCATTCTAAGACTTGAAGAAAAGATTGTAAGAAAAAGAGATGTGGCGCCGAATATAATAGCCGCTCCCATCGTAAATTTTCTAACAAAAGAAGTTCCTGTATTGCTTGAAAAAAGATTATCGCCGCCGCCGCCGAACATTGAAAGAGCGGAACCCTTGCTTGTTTGAAAAACCAAAATAGCCAAAATTAAAACAATCGCGACAACCACATGAAGTATAAGAATAAAATTATACATTCTTCCTCCGCCGAATCCTAATTGAATATTAGTATACAAAAAATACGCTATGCTGATGAAAGTACTATTTCTTAATTTTGTGACAAGGCTACAAGTCCGGGAAGATTTTTGCCTTCAATAAATTCCAAGCTGGCTCCGCCGCCCGTTGAACAATGCGATAACTGCTCTTGACTTATATTGGCCTTTTTAATTACGGAAAGAGTATCTCCTCCGCCCAATATGGTAATGGTTCCCGACTTTGTGGCGGCCGCCATCGCCTTAGCGATGGCAATACTGCCATGAGCAAAGGCGTCCGTTTCAAAAATTCCGAGAGGTCCATTCCAAAAAACGGTTCTAGCCATCTTAATTTTTTCAATAAAAAGCATTTCCGTTCTGGGGCCTACATCGACTCCAATCCAATTATCGCCTATCGCCATTGATTGGGTAACTTCTTTCGGAGAATCAAATTTAATTTCCTTAACAACAATATGGTCAGCCGGAAGCAAAAGTTCCACATCATTCTTAAAAGCTTTCAATATTATTTTTTTAGCGTCTTCAATCTTGTCTTTTTCAACCAAGGATTTTCCCACATTTGAATACTGCGCGGCGAGAAAAGTATAAGCCATAGCTCCGCCAATGATTAAAGTGTCCACTTTGTCTACAAGACTATAAAGCACATCAATTTTATCGGAAACTTTTGCTCCGCCGATAATGGCAACAAAAGGCCTTGCGGGATTTATCATGGATTTATCCAAATATTCAAGTTCTTTCTGAACCAAATAACCTATGGCATTATCAAGATATTTGCTTATCCCGGCCGTAGAGGCATGCGCCCTATGTAAAGTGCCGAAAGCCTCCTGAACGAAAAAATCGCCATATTCAGAAAGTTGTTTGGCGAAATTATCATCATTTTTTTTCTCTTCAGAATGAAATCGAAGATTTTCAAGAAGCACTATTTCCCCTTGTTTCGCCTGTTCCACAATTTTTTTGGCATCTTTGCCTATACAATCGGCGGCAAAATGAACATTGGCGCCGACAAGCCCTTGAAGATATGTCGCCACCGGCTTAAGGCTGTATTTAGGCTCATTATCTTTGGGCCTGCCTAAATGGGAAATCAAAATAACCTTGCATTTCAAATCCAAAAGAAACTTTAAGGTTTTCAAAGAAGCTTTTATCCTTGTATCGTCGCTTATAATCCCCTTGTCAATCGGGACATTATAATCCACTCTCATCACAACGCTTCTTCCTTTGACGGGGGAATCTTGAACCTTAGCAAGTTTTAATATCGTTTTTCCTGACATATCCGCCACCATCCTTATAAAGCATTAGCTATAATAAAAAGATACCGCATATCTCCAAGCAGTAATATTCAAACTTTTTGCAAAACGCCCGAAAGAATATCTTTTAACGCGGGAATTTTCTCCTTAAGAGAATAGGTCACCCTTAAGGAGGGCTTATTAAAACTAATATGCGAAGCGAGATCAATCGGCGTTCCCACCAAAACAAGATCGGCAGGAATCGCGTTTATCGTTTCCTGAAGCTCGCTCATCTGTTTCGCTCCATAACCCATAGCTGGCAGTATCCATTGGAGATGATTATATTTTTTGTAAACGCCATTGATGCTTCCGACCGCATATGAACGAGGATCCAGTATTTCGCCGGCTCCATAAGCCTTAGCCGCGACATAAGCCGCGCCATAGCCCATATCGCCGTGAGTTAATGTCGGCCCATCTTCAACGACAAGAACTTTCTTGCCTTTTACTTGGCCATTTTCATTTTTAATAACAACGGGAGATTCCGTCTCAATAATTCTGGCATTTGGATTAAGCCTAATGATATTGGCTCTAACTTTCTCAATGTCTTCAGCCTTAGCGCTATCAACCTTATTAATGATAACCACATCAGCCATTCTTAGATTCGTTGTTCCCGGATGATATATTTCTTCATGGCCCGGACGCAAAGGATCGGTTACGACTATGTGAATATCCGATTTATAAAAAGACAAATCATTGTTTCCCCCGTCCCACAATATAACATCAGCCTCTTTCTCAGCCTCTTCAAGTATTTTGCCATAATCAACGCCAGCATAAACGACATGCCCTTCGCTTATATGCGGCTCATACTCTTCCATTTCTTCAATAGTGCATTTATGCTTCTTCATATCTTCTATCGAAGCAAATCTCTGCCATGTTTGTTTTTCAATATCGCCATAAGGCATCGGATGGCGAATCACCACAACCTTTTGCCCCATTTCTTTAAGAATACTCGCAATTTTTCTGGAAGTCTGGCTTTTGCCGCAACCCGTTCTAACCGCGCAAACGGATATAACAGGCTTATTTGATTTAATCACTGTATGCTCGCCGCTTAAAAGCTTAAAATCGGCCCCGCAAGCGAGAACCAAAGAACATTTTTCCATAACGGTATTAAAACTAACATCGCTATAAGCGAAAACAACCTCTTCAATATTAAATTCTTTGATTAATCTCGGCATTTCACATTCTTCAAAAATCGGTATACCGTCAGGATACATATCTCCCGCTAAAGAAGCCGGATATTTTCTGCCCGCTATATCGGGAATCTGAAACGCGGTAAAAGCAACAACCTCATAATTTGCATTGCCTCTATAACACACATTAAAATTATGAAAGTCCCTGCCTGCGGCTCCCATAATCAATATTTTTTTTGCCATAATAGACTCCTATTCTGTCGTAGTAGTTTCAGAAGTCAAAAATTCCGAATAAGCGCTTCAGCCGTTCAATAGCTTAAGCGATTAACATTATTCGCAATTACGGGGACTAATGGACCCGATTTAAATTCCTTGTTTTATCATGTATAAGGCCAAATCAATAACACGATTTGAATAGCCCCACTCATTGTCGTACCAAGCAAGAACCTTAATAAAATTTCCGCCGATAACTTTCGTATTGGCCGCATCCACCGTCGAACTCAAAGGAGAGTGATTAAAATCTATTGAGACCAAAGGCTCTTCGGTATAACCAAGCACCTCTTTAAGATGTCCATGCGCAGCCTCTTTCAATGCCAAGTTTATTTCCTCAGCCGTAGCGGACTTTGCGATTGTAGCGGTTAAATCCACCACCGAAACATTTGGTGTCGGAACGCGAATGGCAAAACCGTCAAATTTTCCTTTAAGTTCCGGTATCACCAAAGCTATGGCTTTAGCGGCTCCGGTTGAAGTCGGTATCATAGAAATCGACGCGGCTCGCGAACGCCTTAAATCGGAGTGAGCCATATCATGAACTTTCTGATCATTCGTATAAGCATGAATAGTTGTCATAAGCCCTTTTTCTATGGTCCATTTATCATTAATAACTTTGACTACCGGCGCTAAACAATTGGTAGTGCAAGAAGCGTTTGAAACAACATGATGATTTTTAGGGTCGTATTTATCCTCATTAACTCCCATCACTATGGTCAGGTCTTCCCCTTGCGCGGGAGCTGAAATTATAACCTTCTTCGCGCCGCCTTTGATAATGTGATTCTCGGCGCCTTTCACCTCTTTGCCTTTTTTATTGACACCGTCTTTTTTAATTGTAAAAAGTCCCGTGGATTCAATAACTATCTCCACACCAAGCTCTTTCCAAGGCAATGCGCCCGGATCTCTCTCTTTAAGAACCTTAATTATCTTTCCATCGACCGAAATTTGATCTTCGCCAATAGCTTTAACTTCACCCGGAAACTGTCCGTGAATAGAGTCATATTTAAGCAAATGAGCATTGGTCTTTGAGTCTGTTAAATCGTTTACAGCGACGAGTTCTAAAGCATTGTCAGAGCGCTCTAAAATGGCTCTCGCCACAAGTCTTCCTATTCTGCCAAATCCGTTTATGCCAACTTTAACAGCCATATAATTTCTCCTTTTTATCAGCCATTGTTTCCCGGCTATTTTTAAGTTTGTATTTGGTTCTGAAAAACGCCTATGGTTTAGTTTGTGAATGTAACCGTAGCTATAGTATAACAAAATTATGACGCTTACTCAAAATTTAGTTAGCCCTCTTTAAATTTGTAAAGCTAAACCCAAAAAATGTAAGCTATTTTGAATGATAGCGCTAGGTTAAATATATGAATTTCAAAAAAACACTAACCGTTTTGATAAAAGAGTTTGAAAAGCAGGAAATAAACTATGCCCTTATAGGCGGTTTTGCCATGGGAATTTTGGGTGTTCCGCGCAATACTATAGATATTGATTTTCTCGTTTCATCTGAGAAACTAAACAAAATAGAGAATTTAATGCTGGCCTTAGGATATAAAAAAGTTTTTTCATCTGAAAACATTTCACAATATGTATCTCCTCTTGAAGAATTGGGTGAAGTAGACTTTCTCCATGCTTTTAGACCAATTTCCCTTAGGATGTTAAAAGAGGCAACTAAAAGTAAAATTTTTGACAACAAGCTTGAAATAACGGTTTTAAAACCTGAAGATATTATCGGCCTCAAAATACAAGCCATCGCAAATAATCCTTCCCGTCTGCATAAAGACTTCTCAGATATAGAAGAACTTGTGAAAAACCCCAAAATTGACTGGCTACTTATTGAAAACTACTTTGAATTATTTGATATGCGCGACAAATTTGAGCATTTGAAAGAAAAGTATGGAAAAAAATAAAAAGAATTTATTATTCACATCATCAATAAACTCGGATATGGAAAAGCTTGCGAATACTCGTAAAAACCCTTTCCTTAAAAACGGTAAATATAATCCTGACGCATGGCTTAAATTTGCAAGCCAAATGAATGAATTTATGGGTCATATCCGCAAACCCTTTAAACCAATAAAAGGCGAGCACTTTAAGTTATGACTACATGGCCTAAAATAAAAAATAGATTCGGATTGCTTCTTCTTTTTTTATCAGACATATCCGCATTAGCAATATTTTTTTATATATCCGTATTCCTAAGAATAAATCTTCTTCCAAAATTATCATCTTCTCTTCCCACTTTTAATCAAAACCTTGAAACCTATTGGTGGATATTTATTGTTTGGCCGGTAGTAATGATTTATAAAGACGGATATTCAAAAAGATTCGCTTTTTGGGATGAAATAAAATTTCTAACAAAATCCTCATTTTTCGCTTTAATCGCCATATTCGCGATACTTTTCATAAGCAAGAAGGGGCCTGAATTTTCAAGAACACTGATATTAACAATGGCGGCAATAGCTTTCCCTTTGTTTCCTTTGATAAGGCCCTTTTTCAAAAAAATCCTTTTCACTTTAGGGCTTATGAAAAGAAAAGTTCTTATAGCCGGTTCAGGTATAGCGGCTGAAACGGCATTAAAAGCCATTAAACATGAACCGAATTTGGGATATGAAATAGCCGGATTTATAGACGATAATCCCCGGCAAAAAGAAATCGGCGGATTTAAAGTGCGCAGAGGCCTAGCTCAAATTGAGCGCTACATTAGAAGAGCCGGCATACATGATGTGATTGTGGCAAAACCGGAACTTAAAAAAGATGAGCTTGCCAAGCTTATCAACCATATTCAGCATAAAGCCGAAAACACTTTATATATGCCTGATATCAAAGGAATAGCTGTTTCCGGCACCGAGCTTAGATATTTTTTTCAAGAACAAGCCATGGTTCTTGAAATCAAAAATAATTTAGCCAAGCCGCTGAACTATATATCCAAACGATTAGTAGACTATGTATCGGCCGTGTTCATATCGATAATTTTGCTTATTCCTATGCTCGCGATAGCCCTTATAATAAAACTGACAAGCAAAGGCCCCGCGATATATACGCAAAACAGAATAGGCAAAAACGGAAAATTATTTCACTGCTATAAATTTAGAACAATGTATCAAGACGCGGAAGAAAGATTAAAAAATATTCTTGCAACCGAACCCGAAGCAAAAAAAGAATGGGAAAAATATTGGAAACTCAAGAACGACCCTCGCACAACCGAAGCAGGCAAATTCCTGCGCAAAACATCGCTTGACGAACTGCCTCAACTGCTAAACATATTAAAAGGTGAAATGAGCCTAATAGGGCCAAGACCGTATCTGCCTCGCGAATGGGAATTTATAAAAGAAGAAAGCCCCATAATACACGCTCTCCCGCCCGGTATAACAGGCCTATGGCAAGTAAGCGGCAGAAACAATCAATCCTATGAATATAGAATATCCATGGACAGCTGGTATGTAAAAAACTGGGATTTATGGCTTGATATAATGATTCAATTTAAAACAGTGGGCGTAGTTCTCAAAAGAGACGGCGCCTGCTAACCTATATAAGGAAGTCGGACTTCCTTATATTCAATCCTTTAAAACGAGAGCTGTCATGCCGGCTATTATTTTCTCTCTATCATAAACCTCATTCAGTAATATTTTAGAATTTGAGGCAAATGATTCAAGCCTATCTTTTAAGGAATAAAACTTCAAAAAACCGTCGCGGATATCATCAATGCTTTCGTGTTGACAGCACAGCCCTATATCGTATTTTTCAACCATATTTTTCACTTCCCCGCTCATAATACAAAAAATGGGTTTTTCAAAAGCCAAATAAGTTTGAAACTTGGCGGGGACTGTTAAAGCAAAAATAGGTTTTTCTTTAAGAGATATTACCATTACATCGCTTGCCATAAAATATCCCGGCATATCCGACTGTTTTTGGCGTCCCCAAAATACAACCCCGCCCATTTTTTCATCATTAACCATTCTTTTAAGATAATCAAGAGCGGAACCGTCTCCGACTATATTTAGCTGAATATCAGGATTTATTTTTTGCGCCAAACCAAATCCTCTTATTACTGGCCCTAAATCTTGCACACTGCCGATATTTCCCGCAAAGGTAAAGTTAAATTTATCGGACAGCTTTACTTTTTTTGAAGCCGATAAATCTTTTTGGGTAACAACCGGCCAATTTGGAAAAAAATCAATTGGCTTATGTAAAGCATAAGGCATCACCCTCTGCCTAAACCCTTCGCAAGAAATAAATATTCTGTCACAGCCTTTATATATGAAAGCCACCAAGATATCCAAAAATTTTGAAAGAAACCATGTTTTGCGAAAACCATAAGCATAAACCGTATCGGGCCATATATCTTGCACCCAAATAGTTACATGTTTTTTATAAAGATTGCGCAAAAGGAAAGCGGGAAGCGCGACGGTCAAAGGACCTGTGTCATAAACAAAAATCCTGTTATATTTTTTCCCTATAAAAAGAGCCGCTATACTTCCCGCCGCGGCAAAACTAAAATAGCTCAGCAATTTCAAGAACAATGAATTCCTATATCCGGTTATGGCAAAAAATCTCCGTATTTTTATTCCTTTCCATTCGGTCTTTTGAAATAATCGGTTTGAATAACCTTGAAAAACTTTAGCAAACGGATAGCTTGGGACTTGAGTTAAAACTTCAACAATAAATCCTTTCTTTACCCATTCTTGGGCAAGTTTGTTTATTATAAACTCTTCCGGATAAAATCTCTCGGCTATTATAAGAATTTTCGGATTATTTAAAGCCATAGAAAATACTGCCAATAAAAAATTTTAAGGACGGGTTTTAAGCCTGAATATTCCTAAGCCGTAACATCTTAGTCCGATTATTTCTCCGTCGCAAACTTAGTAACGGTTTAACCAGAACAAGCCGTCGGCCGTTTTGATGGACATAGTCTGTGACATCCCGCCGCATGGCGGGTAGCCTTGAAACCTTACCCAACCCCGCGGGAATCCCCTCCAATACAACACGGCGGGCAGGCTTTGTAGAAAATCAAAGAAGCATAACGGCTACCCACGGGGTTTTGCCATGTTGCAACTACAAAACAACTAAACCCTAAAGCTATGGAAGTATCGTGAACTATGTGGCCGACCAAACAGTTCGCTTTATATAGTCAATATAACTGACTATTATGCGAAGGACCTTTTTGGACACATTATCGGCATCATAATCTTTAATAAGTTTGAATTGTCTACTGCTTTTGGAATGCTGGGATACCACTATATCAACCGATTCCAAAATTCTTTCAGATTTCAAGCCGCACATAATCAGCGTTCCTTCATCCATGCCTTCCGGCCGCTCATGCGCCTGCCTTATGGTAACAGCGGGGAAATCAAGAATTGAAGACTCTTCGGTTATCGTGCCGCTGTCTGAAACAACGCAATAAGCGTTTTGCTGAAGTTTCACATAATCATAAAATCCTAAAGGTTTAAGCAAACTTATTCCGGAATCAAGCCCCGAAATCTTAAGCTCATCCAATTTTTTCCTTGTTCTGGGGTGAGTGGATACTATTACGGGTTTATCGTAATTTTCAGCTAAAGCGTTTAAAGAGTCACAAAGATTTCTAAAATTTTCCTCACTGTCAATATTCTCTTCTCTGTGAGCGCTAATAACAAAATAGCCGTCTTTTTGAAGTTTAAGCCGCTTAAGAACATCCGATTTCTCTATTTCGGGCATAAAATGCGAAAGGACTTCTTTCATCGGAGTGCCGGTTTTAATAACCGTTTCCGGCTTAATGCCTTCCGAAATCAAATATCTTCTGGCATGTTCGGTAGATGTCATATTAATATCGCTCAAATGATCCACTACTTTGCGATTAAGCTCTTCAGGCACTCGCTGGTCAAAAGACCTATTTCCGGCTTCCATGTGAAAAATGGGGATTTTTCGGCGCTTAGCCGGTATAACCGACAAACAACTATTGGTATCTCCATAAAGCAATATCGCGTCGGGTTTTTCCTTTTCCATAACTTCATCGGATTTGGCTATTATATTTCCTATGGTTTCGGCAAGGGTTTTACCCGCGGAATCCAAGAAATAATCCGGTTTTCTTATTCCCATTTCCTTAAAAAATATTTCATTAAGCTCATAATCATAGTTTTGCCCCGTATGAACTAAGATATGTTTAATATGGCTTTCAAGCTCTTTCATTATAAGGCTCAGTTTTATTATTTCCGGCCTGGTCCCGACGATAGTCATCACTTTTAAAGGCATATTTTCTCCCGCTTGAAAAATTTATTTAAGAAATTCCCCGTCTTCCTGCAATCTCTTTTCAGATATCATAAGGCTATGTTTTTTAAGCAAAGCCAATGTCCCTTTATAGTCAAGAATATTATCTCCCGAGCTATATTCCTTCTTGAGAATAGAACCTAATTTAATATTTTTTTGAATCAATTCCGGAAGCATCGGAGTTATAACATAATAATCGCCTCTTTTTATACAATGATGTATTTCTTCCTCTGACACTAATATTTCCGATATTTTTTCTCCCGGGCGAATGCCGGTTATTTTGGTTTTTATTTTCCTATCTCCGATTAAAGCTTTGGCAATATCGGTTACAAGAGCCGCAGGAGCCATGGGAATATATGTCTCGCCCCTTTTGCCATACTTGAGAGCGGCGAAAACCGTATCAACCGCCTGATTAAGACTGAGAAGGAACCTTGTCATTTCTTTAACCGTAATGGTAACCGGCCCCCCGTTCTTTATCTGTTCATGAAAAAGCGGTATTACCGACCCTCTTGAAGCTAAAACATTCCCATAACGCACGCAAATAAATCTTGTTTTGGGATTGCGAACATTGGCGGAAGTAAAGATTCGTTCCTGTAAAGCCTTTGTCATGCCCATCACATTTATAGGCTTGCATGCCTTATCGGTGCTCACGCCCACGACGGTTTTCACAGGATAATCATTTTCAGTGATAGCCCTAACTATATTCGCGGGCCCGATACAGTTTGTTAAAACCGCTTGAGAAGCGAAATACTCGCATGCCGGCACTTGTTTCAAAGCCGCGGCATTGACCACTATATCCGCCTTCTTAACCGCCGCGCAAATATCCGAGTAATTGCGAACATCTCCGATTTGAAATTCCAAAACATTCATAAAGTTTTTATATATCACTTCGTCCGTAGCCACAGTTTTTTTCATATATGAAAGACGCATATCGTTTTGCTTAGCCTCGTCTCTTGACAAAACTATAAGTTTCTTTGGAATGCCGAGTTCGCCCTTCAAAACTCGCCGGACAAAAACTTTGCCGAATGAGCCCGTTCCCCCTGTAACCAAAATCGTTTTATTCTTCAAAATCATCATTTCCTCCATTCCGCGTACGGAGTCGGGTCCAAAGCCATATCCGCCATTAATTCTTTCCATGTCGGACAGTTAAACCCGACGGCTTTATTAAATTTTTCTCCGTTTAAATCGCGTTTGCATTCAAACTCATCATAAGGCTGTATTTCCACATCCAAATTATAGGCCTCTTTCATTAATTTCAGTAAATCGTATTTGGAAATAATTTCGCTTGAAACATTATAGATTCCGCTAAGGTCATTAAATTCCGCAATCAACTTAACAACTAAACCGGCCAGATAATTGGTGGTTAAACCGGTAAAAACGGCATTGCGATACCCCTTTATGGTTTTTCCTTTTTGCGATAAAAACCATTCCAAAAGCTCCGCGCCGCCGAACAACTCTCTTCCTATGAAAGAAGACCTTAAAACCAAAGAACAAGGTTTATTAACCTCGCCCAATATTTTTGTTCTGCCATATAAATCTTGAGCGTCGGGAACACTTTCTTCATCATAATTTCCCGTTTTTCCGCTAAAAACGCAAACAGTGCTGAAATGAATTAAACGGGAATTATTATGCAAACACCAATCGGCCAATTTATTCGGCAATAAAGCATTAACTGCTATATTTGAAACCTCGCTTTTAGCTTCCTTGCTTCTCAAAGTAACGCCCGCGCAATTAAGGATAATATCGGGTTTCAAATCATCTAAAACTTTTTCAAGCTTTGGCAAATCCCTTAGATCAAAGAAATCAATGACTTTATCATTTGAAAAAAGTCCGGTTTTGGCATAAAAATCCTTAGACTTTCTTACAGACACATAAGTATCGGCAAATTTTTGAGGAATAATTTGCCAAAGCTTATGACCAAGCGTTCCTGCCCCGCCTAAAATCAAAATTCGTTTCTTAGAATGTTCTTCGGATGAGTTCATAGTATTCGGTACTATTTATACTATGATAACAAATTTTATTTACTTGCGATATACCGCGCTTCAAGCGATTTCGACCTCGCAGGTTAGGTTTAACCCGGTTATTGAAAGAACCCGCAAAGTTGCCCATTTATAAAGTGAATGTAAATAGAAGTAGCGCATAAACTCGGAATTTAATGTAGCTGCAGGGTGGACTACGCTATCGTGTCGTGGTCGTTCACATAGTTTCCGACACTTTATGAAGCATAGCTTCGTTGCCTGTGTATGCTGGACACAATTAATTTGGCCGTCTGACACGCATAGCGCCTGATACGGCACTGACAGAGTCTTGTATCAACGGCTTGCTCTGCCTAATTTATTGTATAGGAATTTCAAAGTTTTGTAGCTGCAGAGTGGCAAGAACCCCGTGGGTAGCCGTTATGCTTCTTTGCTTTTCTACAAAGGATTCCCGCGGGGTCGGGTAAAGTTTCAACGGCTTGCTCTGCCTAATTTATTGTATAGGAATTTCAAAGTTTTGTAGCTGCAGCGTGGCAAGAACCCCGTGGGTAGCCGTTATGCTTCTTTGCTTTTCTACAAAGGATTCCCGCGGGGTCGGGTAAAGTTTCAACGGCTTGCTCTGCCTAAAGTTCCTAAGTCTGCGACGGAGAAATAACCGGACTAAAGAGCCTGTTGACAAATCGCTTTCGTAACATCCCGCCCAGTGGCGGGATGTAGCCGAGCCGAAACAACGCGAAATGAGCGGCGCTAAAAGCGCCATAAGTTGAGCGGTGTAAAGGCGTAGGCCAAAAGCCGCAATTGCAGTAGAATCGGGGTTTGTGCAACAGACTCTAAACTATTACCTAAAATGCAATGGCTTTAAACGGATTAAGAGTTAAAAGGAATTCATCGCACGGGATACATAAGACATTTCCTTTTTTTAATCTATCCTTTCCTCTATACAACAATACAAGCTTAGAGTCGGGATAATCCTTTTTAAATGTTTCAAGAGGCCTAAGATTTTCTGGATAAATCTTATCCGAATTTTTAACCTCAATGGCAAATATTCCATCTTCTCCATAAAGCACAAAATCCACCTCAACGCCTTTAACGGTTCTCCAATAATACAATTTATTGTCCTTTTCTCTGTAATCAATCCATGTCCTCAAATTTTGCGCAACCAACCCTTCCAAAGCCGCGCCATCTATTTCCTGCGGTTTATCAAGCGGCCCTTTAGGCCGGATGGATCTGAATACCCCACAATCAAAAAAATAAAATTTCCTATGATTTATAAGCCTTCTTTTCGCTTTTTTGGTAAAAACTTCAAGTTGAAAACTTAAAAGCAAATCTTCCAGAATCTTAATATAACCTTCAACATTTTTCCTCTCTACCATACATTCCCTTGCCACGGAACTTGTATTTAATATTGAAGCGTGAGAAAAACTGATAGCCTCCATAAATCGCGCAAAAGCGGGAATATTTCTTACAAGAGACTCAGATTGAACTTCTTCTTTGATATACAAAGCTATATATCCCGCAAGTATATTATCGGGATTATCGGCAAAATAAACAAGCGGCACCAAACCGTAATTTAAAGATTTTTTTAAAGAAAATTTATCTTTTAATTCAAAAACCATAAAAGGATGCATAAAAACAGGAATAGCTCTCCCCCCCAATAAATCGGCGCCTGTTCTTTTTATTTTTCTTGAACTTGAACCACTTAGTATGAAACGAAATTCTTTTTTTTCTTCAATTAAAGAATGTATAACGGAAAGCACTTGAGGAACTTTTTGTATTTCATCGACCAATATATCTTTTTTATCCAAATTAGCCAATACAATTTCTCTAAACCTTTCCGGATAGGCCGAATAAACTCTAAATTCTTTGGGGTCCAAAAAATCTATATACAAAGAATCCTTGAAATTCTCTTTAATCCACATGGACTTCCCCGTTCCCCTCGGTCCAAATAAGAAAAAACTTTCAGACGGAATTCTTAAATATCTTTTAATCATCTCCATATCAATATTGTAATATACATTTTTGGAAGTGTCAATTCCATTTTTGGGCTATTTTTGGAAACTCCGTTTCCATTTAGAAAACCCCTTCACTCCGATTATCATCTCATTTTTTTATCTAAAAGCGAAAGAATATTTTCTTTTGAAAACACTTTCATATCCGCGGAATTTTCTAAAAAATTTTTAACATCATCATTAACTATTTGCCAATCTGTTTCTTTTATTTTTTTACTAATCAAACCCCTCCAATTCTTTTCATCCGGCATTTTGCCTCTCCAATCGGTTTGAATCAAAGAATTTTTCAACAATATAAAATTTGGAGAAAGATCTTTCCATTTGGACAAATACCACGCCAAATCAAAATAATCCCTTCCCTTTGTGTATTTTCTGTTTAAAATCGCGTGCAATTTTCCCGCAAAAAGCGACGCCAAATCATAAGACAAAAATGCGATTGGAAAATATTTATTTACGATGCGCGTTTCAGAAACAGCGCCGCTTGGAGGATTAGCATCAATTTCAAGTTTTATTGATAAAACCTGATTTTCATGAGGCGACATTCCCGCCTCATACATTAACCCTTGAAACTTAAAAAAAGCTGATTGAACCGCCGTTTTTTCACTATAAGAAACATCCGCGTTATATCCGGCTAAGACAAATTCACTTTTGATTTTCTTCAAAACATCCACAAATGAATATTTTTTATTTCCCACAACCGAAAAATCCAAATCCTGCGAAAATCTCGGCAAATCATGTAAAAATCGCAATGCCGTTCCGCCCAAAAAAGCCGCAGTTCTAAATGTTCCGATATCATAAAGAATCCTCAAAGCATAAGCTTGAAGATATTCTCGCGCCATATTTAATTTAAAATTAGAATCCGCTTGTTTGGAAAGCAATTCCAATAAATAATCTTTCATAATTGTTTCTCTGACCGCTTATAATTTTTGATATAAAGACCAATCATTTCACAAACAGCGGCAATTCTTTTGCTTTTATATTTTTCAGCGTATTCAAACATCTTCTCAGTACTAATCCCATCTAAATTCTGCAATCGCATTTCAGAAATATAGTCATTTGATACCTGTGTTTTATTCAAATAAAAAAAATCAAGCAGCGCTTTTTCAGGTTCGGCAATAAAAGCGATTTGCCCGTTCGTGCCTGCCTGCCCCGCCAAAGGCGGGGCTGAGGCATAGCCTCGTGTTTGTTTATTCAGCTCAATAGAATTATATCCCCAAAAAAGAGAGGTTTTGATGTGGCGATACTCAAATATTCCAAACTTTGAAGCATACCTCGCCGACCTTTTGGCAGTGACAGAAGTATAAGTATGGACAGCTTCCGGAATTAAATTGTAATACTCCAAAGCTTTTTCCAAACTAATATAAGAAGGAGTTTTTAAAACAGAAGCGATATATTGAGGATGAACGACAATTTTGCGATATTCATCCGACAAAATATAAAATCCTCTTTTCAATTGAATAATCTTGCCGGATTTTTCCCAACGGCTAATTTGCACTTTTATTGGATTGGTATTTATCACTCCAGCCAATAAAATTTCTGTATTAATAACGGGCAAACCCCCAACTTTTCTAAGAAACTCATGCCATTTCATACCATTAAGTTATCATATTTGATAACTTAATGCAACACACACGCAACCAATTCATCATATTATGGCTAATATGATAACCCACCACCTGCTTTCAGCTTAAGGCAGAGTTGCGATTTTCAGCGCTATGCGCATCAGACAGCCAAAAAACCATGAACACACGCTGTTTTTATAAATACCCTAGCAAAAACAAAGGCTTTTTTAATTCATCGTTTAAAATATCTCCGTGAACAAATGCTAGTTTATTATATCCTTTAAAATCCTTAAACTGACTTCTCCCCTTCCCTTTTCCCCCAACTTCTATAACAAATTTTTCCTCATTTTCTTTAATAAAAAAATCCGGAGTTTTCCTGCCTCTTGGCGATTTAAGATAAAAAATGTCATATCCTTTCATTTTTAAACACTGAACGGCAAAATCCTCTCTCAAAGCGCCTATAACTCCGGTATAATCTTTATGAATTAACCTGAAAGGCAAATACATCAGAATTTTTGGTTCTTTTAAAACATTGGTTCCATAAGGCATCACCACATTAAGGACAAAAGCTTTCTGAAGCAGATTTATATACTGTTGAGCTTTATGTTTTGTTATGCCGATATTGCGAGATACTGAAGAATAATTAATATCCTCAACAGAAGAATTGGATATAAATTTAAAGGTTTTATCAATCAAATCTATCTCTTCCATCCTGAGATTCGCGAATACAGGTATATCTTTTGAAACGATTTTGTTCAGAATATTTTTCATTATATCCAGAACATCGTAATTTTCAATTGAAAAAGGAAAAAGTCCGCCTTTTAAATAATCTTCAAACAAATATGACCATCTGAGATGTTCTTCCGTCCACTTTCTATTGAAAATATCGGCTATTGAAAGCGGCGCAATTTTTACAGATTCCCTAAAATAGATATATTCCTTGAAACTGAAAGGGTATATGTCAATCAACTTAACCCTTCTTGAAAGGTCATAAGCGGATTCATAAAGCGAAAGTGAAACAGAGCTTGTAAATATAATGCTTATATCTAAAAAATCAAAAATTTTTTTTAATTCCGCGTCGTAGCCTTTTAAAAAATGTATTTCATCAATCAATAGCAATTTAATTCCATAATTTTCAGACAAGACTTTAACAAAGTCAAACAAGCTTTTATCTTCAAAAGTATCCATGGAAACATAAAAAGAATTTTTACTGTTAACAGCGATTTGTCTTAAAAGAACAGTTTTTCCAACACCCCTTGAACCAATTATGCTTATAAACCTTTTTCCTTTAGATCTTTCTTTCTCTATATCTTCATAAATAAAGCGTTTTTTAGAATATTTAGCAACCTCTTTTTTAGCAATTTCATCAAGTTTAAACAACTGATTTAGAGACATAAACACCTCTTTTAATACATCATTTGGTAAAACAGTTTGACAAAATGTATATCATTTTGTCAAATAATTTTATCATAGTGCAGTCAAACTATCAACAAAATAGTTTTGCGCCAACCTCAGTGGGTTTTCCGCCACAAATTCTTTTTCGCCATTGTTACTTGACGGATCCGCCGACTTGTTTGGAGAAAGCTGTTCCGTATTCCTTGTTGCCATATTGCCGAATTGTTGTTGCTACGCTATTCGTGATTAATGAACAATTTTTTCAAACAAAGCAATCGTCTTTAAAAAAGCATTATCCCATGAAAAATCCAAAGCCCGTTTTTTAGCCATATCAGAGAATTTGCTTTTTTCTTCAATCGATCTCTCAAGTATTTCTAAAATACCGCTTAAAAGCCCATTGGTATCGCCCGAATCATAATACAAAGAAGTACCACCCAATACTTCCGGCAAACATGGATTATTTGTTGAAATGCAATTACAGCCATGAGCAAGAGCTTCCACGGCAACGAAACAAAAAGATTCCACCCTGCTCGTCAAAACAAAGGCGCTGCAATTTGCATAATACCAAGATAAATCCTTTTCAGAAATATTGCCAAGCCAGATAATATTATCTGAAACCTCTAATCGCTCGGCAATTTTTTTAAGATTCACAAGGTAATTTTGCGCTTCTTTTCTTACGCCGCCTGCGATACACAGCTTAATTCCCGGTATTTTACTTTTAACAGCAGGCATCGCTTTTATCAAATCTTCAAGACCCCTATAATTTTCAACTGAACCCGCGGTAAAAACAAAGCCTTGTGGTAAATTTAAAAGAATATCTTTTGGTTTATCACTTTCGCTCGGCAAATTGCTTCCAAAGTTTATCACCTCAATTTTTGCGCTTTCACCGCCGCGACCGGAAACAATGAAATCCCTCACAAAATTTGTAGGAGCTATTACCGCCGCTGAATTTTTTATCGCCATCTTAGATTCAAATCTTCTGGCAAAGGATTTTATTTTTTCAATTATGCCGCATCCCGCCTTATCTCCGGTCAAAGGCGCCATATTTTGAAGCAAAGTCACTATTGGAGCTCCTTTGTACTTAAAACCTTTTTCAAGCGTGGATAAAATGATGTCCGGCTTAAACGCGTCAAGATTTTTTATAGTTTGAGCGTCCAACCCCCTGCGCAAAAAACTAAATGGATTGCATTTTTCAAAAATCACTTTCGGCAATTTCAAAGAAAACCAGCTTTCAGCATCCAAAGTGCGAGGAGAAATACAAAGAATGGATTCAATTCCCGAATCCGCGGAAAACCTTGGAAGCATATTGACTATATACTTCTTATGCCCCCCGCTTATCCCCCCGCCCGTAAGATTTATAACAGCTATTTTTATTTTACCTGATTGTTTTTTAAATAAATTTTTTAAAACCTAAAATTATTATTTTTTATTTTTCGGCATGA
>JAKLQJ010000046.1 GCA_022013385.1 Elusimicrobiota bacterium | reverse complement strand
TCGGTGAGTCCGCCGAAGTTGTAGTGGCGGAAGTCCGCCAAAGATTTAGTGGCGGAAACCCGCCGAAGTCGTAGTGGAGGGGGCGGGCCGGGACTAATTTGTGAGTGGACTACTCTATCGTGTCGTGAGTTGGCAGGACACGGTTCAATGTTCACCTTGGGATAAACCCATGGTGCCCTGATGCATATCGGGGCAAGTGGAGTGGACTGAACTTTCAGAGGACCACTATGGACACAAGTTCTTGAGTTTCTATCCTGCAGGCTACTCTATCGTGTCGTGGTCGTTCGCAAAGCTTCCGAGTTGCTTGTGTAGGCAGGCCTGTCATGCTCCTGTCATGCTCCTGTCATGGGCATGGTCATGGGCATGGTCATGGTCATGGGCATGGGCATGGTCATGGGTTTATCCCATGATTTATCCCATGATTTATCCCATGGGTATAGCGTGAATACCCGGTAGTGTTCTAGTTGAGAGATTGTGAAAAAGTTTAAATCGTGGTATTCTCTGAACTTGGACCGGATTATTATGTTTGAATTAACCATTCTAAATTTTATCATCATATTGGGTTTTGGTTTTTGCATAGGGATAATGGCCTCAGTATTGGGAATAGGGGGCGGCGCTTTTATAGTTCCATTTTTTGTTCTTTTTTTAAAAATTCCCATCCATAATGCCATAGCTATTTCCCTTGTCGCCATTGTAGCGGTTTCAAGCACGGTGGCCTCAATAAATGTTGAGAAGGGGCTTGCCAATATGCGGCTTGGAATAATACTGGAAATGTTTATGGTAGTGGGTTCTATAACGGGCGCTTTGATATTATTTGAACTTGATGAAAGAGTGGCGCGTATAATTTTCGGTTTTTTCCTTTTCCCGATTTCTTTTTTAATGCTTTTAAAAATGCGGAAGGTTTCAAGAAAAAAAAGTAAAGAGATTGATTGTTTATCTGAAGAGTTTAAGGGAAATTTAAGCTGTATGTTTTATGATCCGTCAATATCCAAAAATATTAAATATTCCGTCAAAAATATTCTGCCTGCCTCTTTAATTTCTTTTTTTGGCGGCTCTTTAGCCGGCTTGCTTGGAATAGGCGGAGGTATCGTGCAAGTTCCTTTGATGAATCTTGTTTGCGGCTTGCCGATGAAAGCGGCGGCGGCCACCAGTAATTTTATGATAGGCGTAAGCGCTTGCGCGAGCGCTTTTATATTTTTTAGAAGGGGACTTATAATAAACGAAATCGCCGGCGCAATTGTAATCGGTATTGTTTTTGGAGCTTTAACAGGTGTTCGTGTTTTGCATAAATCTAAATCAAATACAATACAAGCAATATTTGCAATACTGCTTTTTATGACCGGTATAAAAATGCTGATGGGATAGGAAGCAGAAAACAGCGCGGCAGAGCGACAGCGATACAGTGCGAAAGAAATGTAGGGCATGCCCTTTGGCATGCTAAAATGGATTATTTATGTGAACACAATCTTTGCCATGAGGAGAACAGAAGCAAGCTGTTGCGTTGCTCACGCCTATGGCGGGACTAATTTATGAATAAAGATAGAGGAATAAAAATACTGGTGAAACAAGCGCTTCAATTTTGCGTGAGCTCAGGTTTATTTTTTTTGATCATGGGTTTTATGTTTAAGTTTTCTCATTCTCCCCATGCCGATAGGTTTTTTATGACAGGAATATTAATTCTGCTTATTACTCCCGTTATCAGGGTTATAACGCTGATTTACGGTTATTTTCAAAGCGGTGAATATAAATTTTCTCTGTTAAGCCTGACGGTTTTATTTTTGCTTTTAACCGCTTTTGTTTTATAAAAATGGAATATTTATCATGGAAAAATACATAAGGCTGCCACAAAAACTCTTTTAGGGGGAGTTTTTGTATTTGGCTGTTTTATTAAAAACAGTATCAAACAGTCGTATTGCTGCTGTCGCCGCCATTACTATTAAAAAGGGTTCCAGAACGAGACGGTATCGCATCATGGAAGGGAAAATGGATTGTATGGAAGTGTAATAAAATATTAGGCCGATTATCGGCCACAGTTCTTTGAATCGGCGTCTTGAAAACCAGAATCCCGCCAGAGAAAAGATAAATAAAGGCAAAAAAGAAAAGAATGAAATAATTCCAAGTTTTCCGCTAATGTTTTTAACGGGGACTATTCCCCAAAACCTGCGCAGTTTTTGAAAAGCTAAAACAACTGTTCTTTTGGGATTTTCTTTTAAATAAAAAAATCCTTGTTCGTAGTGCCATTTATCCATTCCCAGCTCTCCCAATTCAATGGGAGGATTGGAATGCGGACAGTCTCCCCCTCCGTCCGCCAGAGGGTTGGATCCCACCCAAAGGGTATAGCCTCCTTCGGTGGAAAATGGAACGAATTTATTAAATACATTGTAATTTCTTATCCACCATGGGCTGACCGCTATCAGAAAACCAGCGAGAAAAGCCGCACTCCATATCTTTTTAACTTTCAATTTAGGATTTAAAAACGGCCAAGTTATTCCTATCAGCATTGCCCCTGCAAATTGAGACCTGCAAAGACAGGCCAAACCCGTGAGAAGTCCGGCCACGGCCGTCTGCTTGACTATATTGTTGACTATATTGTTGTATCAAACGAATACCGTAATTTGGTAAAATCATATCAAAGGGGATTAACAAATGCAAAACAGCGTCGCTAGAAAAATAGGAAAAATTATAAAGATAGAGGGCAAGCCGGACATAATAATTCGTTTGGCTAAAATCAAAGATATTCGGCGGATACAGATGATGTACGCCGAGGTCTATGGTGTTAATTATTCCATTCCGCTCATGACTGATAAGGATTTGATGCGCAAGGCGATTGAAGACGATCTTTATTATTGGCTTGTGGCTGAAACCAATTCAAGAATAATAGCCAGCCTTGTATATGTTGTGAACAAGAAGAGGCGCATATCAAAAGCTTTTGGAGCGGTTGTTTCTAAGGAATATCGCGAGCACGATTTGGCTCATACGATGATGAAGCTTACGCTTGATGACATAACTCAAAAAAGGGATCTTGTAGACCTTGTTTTCGCTACCACCAGAACCACCAATTACGCGCCGCAAAAATTGACAGAAAGCCTTGGTTTTTTGAAACTGGGTGTTTTCCCAAATACTCATAAAGTTCATGAAAATGAGACGCATTGTTTGACCGCTTATTATACCGAAGGGGCATTGTCCAAGAGAAAGAAAAATCCCGTTATAATAAAGCAGGTATTGCCTTTCTATAGGATTGTTCAGAAACAGATGAAACTGGATGAGCCGAAGATAAAAAACATAAGGAAGGATTTCTCGGAGAACAATAAGAAAAAAATTCTTGAATTTGAAGTGATAAAGGCGCCCAATTTTATCAAAAGTCGGTTTTGGAAAACAAAGGACACAAATTTTTTCAAACATGCTTTTATGCCTTTTCATGAACCCAATCTTTTGTTTATAACTCCCGACCAGTCGACCGAAGTTTATTTATGTTACAGCGAAAAAGACAAAAACAGCGTAATACTCGGAGGTTCCACATCCGAAAAAGCGGATATAGTTCTTGAAAGCGTGTCGCGCGTTCTTAATGAGATGAATATGTCTTATGTGGAAATTGTTTTGGACGCTTATAATCCCGAACTTCAGCATAGGGCGATGTTAGCGCGTTATATTCCGAGCGGCTATTTTCCCTGCGCCAAAAAAGTAGGCGATACCCGCCATGATTGCGTGATTTTTTCAAGAACTTTTGAAGCGCTTGATTTAAGCAATGTCAAATTAACTTCCGTCTATAAAACTTTTCTTAGAGAATATGTCAAATTATGGGAAAAAATGTATATCAGTTCCGCTCTTGAACATGAATAGAAAAAAGAATAATATCCCCGCCTTTTTTAAGCCAATCAAAATAAAGTCGGATATTGAGAGATTATTGGAATCCGCTCCTTTTGAATTCGGCAAGGATTCTTCGAAATTATTTATCAGCGCGATGCGAGCGGCTATGAAAAGTCAGCTTAAGCATTCCAAATTCCTTAAAGCTTTTTACCGCATGGAAAAATATTCGCCCGATATGTTGCGCGCGGAGGCCGATATTGTTAATATTCCTTTCATTTCCGTCGCCGCTTTTAAAGAAAGAGAACTAATTACTCTGCCAAAAAGCAAAATCGCGCTTGTGCTTTCGTCCAGCGGCACGACGGGACAGAAAAGCCGGATGCTTCTTGATAGGGATTCTCTTATAAGGGTAAGGCGGATGGCATGGAAGGTGTTTGAAGGGCTTGGGCTTACGGACTTAAAACATAAGCTCAATTACATTTGCTTCACTTATGACCCCGCAGTGGCCAAAGATCTTGGCACCGCTTGGACCGATAAACTTCTTACCGATTTAACGGGCAAGGGCGAAATATTTTATGCGTTTAAATGGGATAAAGTCAAAAAAGATTTTTATTTTGATATAGAGGGCGGCGTGGCGGCGCTTAAAAAATTTGAGGAACTCAGACAAAAAACAAGAATATTGGGTTTTCCCGCTTTCGCTTTAAAACTCGCGGAAGAATTTAAAAAGAAATACGGCCGCTGTGTTAAGCTGAATAAAGATTCAAGCGTGATTACCGGCGGCGGTTGGAAAACTTTAAGTGATGAAGCGATGGATAAGAAGGTTTATAGAAAAATTTTAGCCGATAATCTTTCTGTGCCGTTTGAAAATGTTCGTGATTTATTCGGCATGGTTGAGCATGGCGTTCCTTATGTTGATTGCAAAATGGGAAATTTTCATATCCCGAATTACGGCAGAATTATAGTAAGAGATCCCGCCACTCTAAAGCCGCTTGGCTACGGCAAGTCAGGCTTATTGCAGTTTATAACATCCTATCTTACAAGCTATCCTTCAATTTCAATTCTTTCAAGCGATTTTGGCAGGATTGAAAAAAAATGTTCGTGCGGCATTAAAGGTCCTTTGCTTTTTATCGGCGGCCGCGCGGGAGTTAAAAAACTTAAGGGCTGCGCCATTAGCGCGTCCGCAATGCTATAAGAAAGTGCCAAAAAAATAACTGCGGAAATATG
>JAKLQJ010000004.1 GCA_022013385.1 Elusimicrobiota bacterium | reverse complement strand
GCTTGTCATTAAAAATGTTGTATTGTCTTTCTAAAATATGTTTGGTTGCCGGCCCTGATAAGCGTTCATGAAGATTATCCGTTTGCGCCAATAGTTCTTTTTCCAATGGGCCATATATCGTTCTGAATCCTCTTTTACCCGATAGTGAAGCTTTTATCTGGGCTATCTTTATTGAAAATATTTTGTATAATTTTTTTTGTTGTGGTTAACATGAGTTAATATTATTTTCAAACTATTGGGCAATGTACGGGATTTTTAAATATGGCTGATGAAAAAGAATTTTATAGCGTGCCGGAATTTGCCAAGAAATTAGGCATTTCAAGAATTGCCGTTTTTAAAAGAGTTAAAAAGGGAAGAATTCAAGCAATAAGAATTGGCAGGAATTGGGCTATTCCTTCGGACGCGCTTACGCCTTTATTGGACGCAAAGAAGCCTCTCCGTGAAAATACCATGAAAGCTTTAACAGCGGTAAAAAATGGGGGAGATGGGGAGAATGCCGAAGCTGGATCCATGGATGATATTGGATGGGATTAAGTTATTGTCATTGCAAATAGGTTTTAATCTTTAAATGTTGGCGCCATATTCGCCACTATTGCTTAGATGCTCTCCCGCCTATGGCGGGACCGCATAAAGGCCTATGGCCATTAGGGCGGTATCCATTGCTACATCCCGCCTATGGCGCCAAGATTCAGTGGTGGAAACCCGCCGAAGTCGTAGTGGAGGGGGCGCCACGGGGAAAGACACTAAGGCGGTAGCAAAACTACTTTGTCAAGACGCTAGTATAGCGTTTCATAAAAATATGGACAGATAAAAAGAAATCTGGTATAATAATCAAAACGAAACTCAATGGAGGTTATTATGCCGCAAAAAACTAAAATGCCCAAGCTGTTTTTAAGTAGTAAACAACATCAATTTTTAAAAAAAATTGCTCAATCACGAACAATGCCAATACGAGAATTGCAAAGAGCGCAAATTCTCTTAAAGTATAAAGAAGAAGTATCTATATCTGAAATTAGTTTGTCGGTCAAGGTTAATCGAAAAACGGTATATAAATGTATCCAAAAGGCATTGACGATGGGAATAGAAGCAGGATTAAAAGATAAATATCATAGTCCTAAGGAGCCTGTTATTACTGAGCAGGCAAAAACTTGGGTAGTAAATCTTGCTTGCACAAAACCCAAAGAACACGGTTATGCGGCTGAGCTTTGGACATTGAGTATGTTAGCAAAACACACGCGTAAAAATGCTCCCAAAGATGGACATAAATATTTATCCAAAGCAGTGAAAGCAACGGTACATAGGATATTAAAGTCACATCCGATTAAACCTCATAAAATTAGATATTATCTTGAGCGTCGAGATCCGGATTTTGACAAAAAAATGAACGAAATTCTAATCGTATATAAAGATATTAATTTACAAAATGAAAATAGCTCTCAAGAGAAAAAAATAATTACAGTATCAATTGATGAAAAACCCGGGATACAAGCAATAAAAAACATTGCTCCGGACTTACCGCCAAACCCCGGTAAATATGCTTGTGTTAGTAGAGACTATGAATATAAAAGATTAGGAACATTGTCACTGATTGCATCACTGGATTTACATACCGGGCATGTAATAGGACAGGTGCATAACCGCCATAGAAGCAGAGAATTTATATCATTGTTAGAGGAAGTAAACTTATATTATCCCAAAGATTGTCAAATACGAATTATTTTAGATAATCACTCGGCGCACATTTCAAAAGAGACAATGAGATATTTATCAAGCAGGCCAAATCGTTTTATTTATGTTCATACCCCAAAACATGGCTCGTGGCTGAATCTGGTAGAGACGCTATTTGGCAAAATGTCTAGAACATTTTTAAAAAGTATTAGAGTTAATTCTTTGACAGAATTAAAAGATAGAATATTAAAAGGCATTGATGAAATAAATCAAGAGCCCGTAGTGCATCAGTGGAAAAATTTTGAATTTGCAAATTAATTTATTTGAGGGTGTTTTATTGAAACGCTATACTAGTGTAGTGCGTCGTAAATAACTTGACATTTACTATTTACGCATCTTGCGTCGTGGTTTTAACCCCGCGGGTTTTTTCTACAACCAAGTTTACCCAACCCACGGGGTAAAAACAAGCATTTAAATGTAAAGAAGTGT
>JAKLQJ010000045.1 GCA_022013385.1 Elusimicrobiota bacterium | reverse complement strand
CCTATGGCGCCAAGTTGTAGTGGCGGAAGTCCGCCGGAGATTTAGTGGCGGAAACCCGCCGATGCCGTAGTGGAGGGGGCGGACAGGCTACCTCTGGCGAAAAAGAAGTAGTGGCGGAAAAACCATCTTGAGATGACGCAAAACTATTTTGTTGCTACACTAATGCTGCGGCGCAAAACATAAAATGAACACTAGTAATCATCATTATCCGATAAAAACAGCTTTGGTATACGGTTATGAACCATCGGGACATTTATGCGCCGCAAAAGCCATAGCCGATTTTTTTCCGCCATCTGTAATTGAACCGGTCTTTATGAATCTGTCTGAAATTTATCCGAGACTCGGACCTTTTGTGGCAAAGACATATTTGGAAATACTTCATAAAACTCCGGCTATATGGAGCTATGCTTATGATAATCAAAACATAGCCGCCGCCGCGAAAAAAATTAAAACCGCTTTCATGCCTTTTTATTCACAAAAACTTCAAAACTATCTCATTAAAAAAAATATAAGCGCCGTAATATCCACTCACGCATTAAGCTGTATGATGCTGGCGAAGCGAAAAAACGAATTAAAAAATACTCCGCACTTCGGTGTTATAACGGATATGAATGTTCATTCTTATTGGCCGGTGGAAGGCGTAAATCTTTATTTTACCCCCGACCACGCCATCCAAAAAAAAGGCATTCTTTCAAACAATGTGGTTGTCTCGGGTATTCCCGTTAGAAAAGAATTCATGGAAATAATTCCGCCGGAAAAAGCTAAAAAAGCCATAAGCTTGAATCCCAAAGTTTTCACTATTCTTCTTACGGGCGGAACAAAAGGATTGGGCGATATTGAAAACGCGGCTAAAGAATTAAAAAAATATATCGGCAAAATACAATTGATAGTTTTTTGCGGGGGAAATAAAAACCTTTATCATAAGCTTCAAAAAGAAAATACCAATAAAAAAAATCTCCTGATTTTAAATTTTACAAATTCGCCTGCGAAATATTATATGGCGAGCGATTTGATAATCGGCAAGCCCGGCGGCATTACAATAAGTGAAGCGCTGGCGCTAAAAAAACCGCTTATAATATTTTCGCCTTTGCCCGGACAAGAAGAAAGAAATACCGATTTTTTGTTAAAAAACAATCTTGCAAGTTATGTAAAAACTCCCAAAGATATTGAAAAACTGATATTAAAGATTTTAAGCGGCGAAGAAAATTTTGAACTTTATAAGAAACAAGCGGATAAATTTTCAAAACCCTATGCGGCTAAAACCATAGCATCAACAATCATGGATAATCTTTTGCGGATAAAAACCGATTAAATCGCTATATTAAATCAACAATAACCAGTACAACCGCGTAGGTTGTACTGGTTATTTTCATAACCAAGCCAATATTTTTGTATACTTGTGTTTAATTCGGGGCGTGGCTCAGTTGGTAGAGCGTGGCGCCATTGGCGCCAAGGTCGTGGCGCTATAAGCGCCATCGCCCCTATTTTAGTAGGTGGCTGAAAGTATTTTATCGGGGCGTGGCTCAGATGGTAGAGCGTGGCGCCATTGGCGCCAAGGTCGTGGCGCTAAAAGCGCCATCGCCCCTATTTAGTAGGTGGTTGAAAGTATT
>JAKLQJ010000044.1 GCA_022013385.1 Elusimicrobiota bacterium | reverse complement strand
CTCCCGCCATAGGCGGGATAACAAGGGACTATGTCCATCAGACGGCCAAGGCTATGCCGGGTGCCGTAACAAGGGACTATGTCCATCAGACGGCCAAGGCTATGCCGGGTGCCGTAACAAGGGACTATGTCCATCAGACGGCCAATCCATGTCGCTATATTAAGGAATATTATTAAAGATCTTTATATGTTGGGCTAAAATGACTTAGGCATGATATTCAAATTTGACAAAACTTTGCTGGTTTCATACAATTTATGGATTAAGGAATTAAAAAATATCGTTGGTTAGATTGACACATTGCTAAATTTTATGAGTTCAAAAAATAAATTTATTTCGCGTAAAGATTTAACGGAATTTCTTGAAGCGCTCAGCGTGGAAAATAATATTTTTCACTTGACCGATTTGCTTGAGTATGTAAAATTTGAAAAAGAAGTTGATAGTCGCCCCGCTATAGACGCCATAAGATCAACAATACCTTTGAAAGCTTTTTTTGTAAATCACGGCGAAAAGCTTGAACACTCCGGCGATTCCCGCGAAAAAGCCAATTCGTGCGAAGGTGCCGTAACAAAGGCCTATGGCCATCAGACGGCCAATATCATATTCGGCGTGAAGGCCTGTGATTTAAAAGCCAAAATAATCATGGACGAAATATATCTGAAAGGGGTTTGTTCCGATCCGTTTTATGAGTTCAATAACGATAATACAATTATTTTTTCAAGCGATTGTCCGTATCCTTCGGATACGTGTTTCTGTAATGTCGTCGGCGGGAAGCCGTATGCGGAGTCTAAAGATTATTTATTTGACTTAAATTTTTCCGCTATGGAAAAAGGTTGTATGGTTGACATCGGGACGGAAAAAGGCGATAAAATTATTGCCAGCAATGCGCGATTTTTTAGGGACGCCACTTCACAGGAAACGGCATTAAGAGAGCAGATACGGAAAAACGCGGTTGTTAAGCTTGAAGATATAAATTCCGCTTATGCCGGGCTGAAAAACTTAAAACTTGAGTCTGTATTAAAGGAAAAATTTGATTCGCTCGCATGGAAAGAATTCTCGCAAACCTGCGTTCAGTGCGGAGGGTGTAACAATGCATGCCCGAGTTGCTACTGCTTTTATCTTGATGAAAATATCGAGGACAAGGCTTCCGATGAATTAGCCCCGAAGACGCGATTATGGGACGCTTGTCATTATACAAGCTACGGCAGGGTGGCTGGCGGCGCGAATTCGCGCCCGCATTTATATGAACGGTTCAGAAACCGGTACGAGTGCAAGTTTAATTACCGTAAAGAAAATTTTGGCATATATGCCTGCACCGGATGCGGCAGATGCGTTTCCGTATGCCCCGGAAAAATAGACATACGGCAAGTGCTTGTGAAATTGGCGGGTGAAAAATGAACGAATGCTATCAGCCGATAAAAGGCAAAATTGAAAGGATTATTGATGAAACGCCGAATATAAAAACATTCGTAATCAGGCCGCAGACGCCGATAAAATTTTTAGCGGGCCAGTTTATTGAATTAACTTTGCCCGGTGTCGGGGAAGCTCCGTTCACTCCGTCATCGTCCCCCCATGTGGAAGATACGCTTGAGGTTACCATAATGAGGGCCGGCGTGGTAACAAATCTGCTCCACGCTACTACTGTGGGCGCGACAGTCGGCATAAGAGGGCCGTTCGGGAAAAGTTATCCCATGGATAAATTCTTCGGTAAAGAGATTCAGCTGATCGGCGGCGGGGTTGGAATGGCGCCGCTCAGATCGCTTCTGCTCGCCTTAATGGCGGAAGTAAATAAATTTAAAAGGGTTGTTCTAAAATATGGCGCAAAAACGCCGGCGGATATCGTTTATAAAGGCCAGTTCAAGGAATGGCGAAAAATGAAAGGGCTTGAGATAAGTTCCTGCGTTGATAGCGCCAAGCTCTGTGATAATTGGGACGATAAAGTGGGGGTTGTCACATGTCTGCTGGAGGATTCGGTCAAAGAGAAAGAAGACAAGTCTTCGACAATCGCCGTAGTTTGCGGGCCTCCCATAATGATGAAATTCGCGACATTGAAGCTTTTAGAACAGAACCATAAACCCGAAAACATCTATCTCTCGATGGAAAAAAACATGAGTTGCGGTCTTGGTAAATGCGGCCACTGCGCAGTGGGACAATATTTTGTGTGCAAGGACGGACCCGTTTTTACCTACGCGCAACTTAAAGATCATCCGGAGCTGTGGACATAATTCAATGTATAAAAATTTTAATAATTTAATAGAGGCGCGCCAAGGGCGCACAACTACTGCATCGGCGGGTCTGCCTCAGGCATGATATCAGGCCTAAGCTAATATGTTATGAGTAGGAAAAATTTTAAGACGATAGACTGGTTAATTGAGGAATAATGAAAAGACTGTTTATTGATATAGAGGTTTGCTATAAGTGCGAAAAGTGCACTGCAAAGTGTAGCTATTTCTATCATCAAAGCGATGTGTTAAAGGAACCTATTGAAAACAACGGTGTGGAAAAATTCCTTACTTATGCAGCCCAATATGTTATTTGCAGAAGGTGCGAGGAAAAATTTTGTGTCAAAGCCTGTCCGAATGAAGCGCTTGAGAAAGATGACAGCGGTATTTTGCGCAGATATTCAATGAAATGCACCTCCTGCAAAACTTGCGCTGTTGCATGCCCGTTCGGAACGATTTATCCTGAAATCCTGCCGTATAAAACTTCGAAATGCGATTTTTGTGTCGGTAAAAATGAAGTCCCGATATGCGTTGGAACATGCGAAAAAGGCGCTTTGCAGTATATTGAGGTTGAAGAGTCGCCGGAAAAAAACATATATATTATAAATGATAAGGTGGCAATCCATGCTGTTCCGTGGAATAAAGAGACCAAGGTTGGTTTTGTGAAATGATAGACTTTCTGTTTTTTCCAGGGCTTCTGTTCAGTTCAGTTTGCGGAATGCTGGCTAGTTTTATTGACAGGAAATTAACGGCGCGCATTCAGTGGAGAAAAGGCCCTCCGCTGTTACAGCCGCTCTATGACCTTGTCAAACTTTTTGGCAAAGAAACAATAATTCCGGCGCAAGCGTCTAAAGCCCTCTTTTTGCTACTGCCTCTGATTTCAGTTTCCGCGGTCGCTTTGTTCGCAATACTGAATGGTGTTATAGTCAAAAGTTCCGTCGCGCCGTTTAGCGGCGATTTATTCGTTGCAATCTATCTTATGATCGTGCCCGCGGTTTGTTTGATTTTAGCCGCCGGCATTTCAGGCAATCCTTTGGCGATTGTTGGAGCAAGCCGCGAGATGAAGCTTGTCTTATCCTATGAACTTCCCTTTATATTGGCTTTGCTTGTCGCCGTGATAAAATCACACGGCGAGATAGTCATTACCGGCATAATGAGTTATCAGGCGTATACGGCGCCGTTTCTTTTCAGCCTTTCAGGCGCGCTGGCATTTCTGGCCGCAATAATATGTCTGGTGGCAAAACTCGGTTTAGTGCCATTTGACGCGGCGGAAGCGGAGCAAGAAATAATTGCGGGCGTATTGGTGGAATATTCGGGCTTTTCGCTTGCCATGTTTAAACTATCCAAGATGATGATGTTGTTCGTGTACCCAATGTTTTTAATCAAATTGTTTTGGCATAATGCGTGCGGGAGCGTAATTGGCGATGTGATGGTGTTCGCGTTGAAATATTTCGTTGTTCTCCTGATTATTGTATTAATAAGAAACACTAATCCGCGGCTGCGTATCGATCAGTCGGTGAAATTCTTCTGGACTTATGTGTTCGGGATATCGCTGCTGGCGGTTATTTTTGCGTTTATTGGACTTTAATATGGCCAAACTTACAATGGAAGCTTTAACCAGGTCAATCGGTGTATTTCATGCCGCGTGTTCTCCTTGTAATAACTGCGATATAGAAATTCTGGATGTGCTTACGCCGAGATATGATGTTGAGAGATTCGGGATAACGCTTGTGGGAAGTATAAGACATGCGGACGCGATGCTTGTTACCGGTATTCCAAATATGAAAACCGCGGAAAAAATAAAATACATTTACGAGCAAATGCCGAAACCGGGCGTTGTTATCGCGGTTGGAACCTGCGCGTGCGGCGGGAACATGTTCAGGCATTCATACAACTTTGTAAAACCGTTAGACGAAATTATTCCGGTAAATATGTATATCCCTGCCTGTCCGCCCAACCCGGAAGCCATAATTATGGGCGTGGTTAAACTTATAAAAGCGCTCAGAGGATGATAAATGACGATATCTGAAGTCGTGAAAGAAAAACTTGGCAACAGGGCCATAAAAATTTTTGAAAAGAACGCTCTGAGATATTATATTGATGTGGCGCCGGATACGATAGTTGAAACCGTAAGGATTTTGTTTCGTGATATGGGCTGCAGATTTGCGATCGCGAGCGGAATTGATACGCCTGCCGGCTTTGAAATTCTGTATCACTTTTCGGATGATAAAACCGGAAAAATATTCACCCTGCGGACATTGATAGCCGATAAAGACAATCCGGAAATAGATTCCATAACTCCGGTTATTTGTAATGCGGAATGGATTGAGAGAGAAATGTTTGAAATGCTCGGCATTAAATTCAGAAATCATCCGAATCTAAAGCGGCTTTTGCTCAGCGATAACTGGCCGCGGGATAAGTATCCGCTCAGGCAAGGATCTTCTTTATGAGTGAAAACGAAAAGGACAAGAAAACTACTATCATTCCGATAGGGCCATATCATCCGTTGCAGGAAGAGCCGGAATTTTTCGAGCTTCATGTTGAAGGTGAAAAGGTCATTAAACTTGATATTACCCTCGGGTATAATCATCGTGGGATAGAGAAGATGGCGGAGTCAATGCATTATGATCAGGTCGCGTTTTTGGTTGAAAGGGTCTGCGGCATTTGTTCCGCCTCCCATCCCTTCGCGTATGTGAATGCCGTGGAAGATCTGGCTGATATTGTTATACCCGACAGGGCGAAATACATCCGTTCCATTATCGGCGAACTTGAAAGACTGCACAGCCACTTGTTATGGCTCGGGCTTGCGGGGCATTTTCTCGGATATAACACGGTATGGATGTGGGCATGGAAGTATCGCGAGCCGGTGCTTGATATATGTGAGCGCATTACCGGAAACCGCAATCATTATGCGATGTTCAAGATCGGCGGCGTGAGAAAAGATATCTTAAATGCGGATATAGCCGGCATATGGAAGATGTGTGATGAGTTGATTAAGCCGCTTGAGATGTTTAGGGGCGCCGTTATGGATGACCCTGTAATCCATGCCAGAACAAAGGGCGTGGGGATTTTAACTAAACAGGAAGCTATAGATTGGTGTCTTCTCGGACCCACGGTCCGGGCCAGCGGTGTGGCTATTGATGTCCGCAGAGACGACCCGTATGCCGCTTATAATATGGTTGACTGGAAGGTTATTGTTACGGAAAATGGCGATGTGTTTGATAAAGCCATGGTAAGAATATTAGAGATGCTTGAATCGGTCAAGATCATCAAGGGCTGTCTTGAGGGCCTGAAAAAAACCAAAGAAGGCGAAATAGACGCGAAAGTAAAATCAATCCCGGCGGGAGAGGGCATAGGCCGCCATGAGGCGCCCCGCGGAGAAGTTTTTCATTATGTGCGCGGCGACGGAACCAACAGGCCTGCCAGGCATAAAATCCGCGCGCCGTCGTATATGAATGTTCCATCAAACCAGATTTCAGCGATTGGAGGGACGATTTCCGATGCCGCGATTGTGCTTGCGGCCGTTGATCCGTGTTATTGCTGCACTGAACGCTGCGCTGTAATTGATACGAGAACGAAAAAGAAAATTCTTAGTGGCGAAGATTTGGTTCGGCTGTCGCAACAAAGAACAAAAGACATTATATCGGGAGTATGGAAACCTAAATGAATAATCTTGTCTTAACCGCAATTGCCGTCCCCGTTTTCGGGTCTTTTTTGGTTTTGGCGGCGCAGAAATACAGGCACATTTTAGCGTTAATGCTTGTGGCGGTAAGTTTTTGCGCCGCTTTATTTTTGCTGGGTCCGTCGCTCGGACAATATACCGCGTTAGACCTAAAATTCATGAATTTACTGAATTTGGAGTTTGCCGTTGACGGTTTAGCGGTTTTTATGGCCTTATGTTCGTCCGGAATCGGCGCATTGATAATTTACTATTCGTTCGGCTATATGAAGCATTACCAACATCTGACCGAATATTATTTCTTCATCGTGCTTTTTATCGGTTCAATGCTTGGGCTGGTATTTTCGGCGAATTTGCTTTTAATGTATTTTTTCTGGGAGATTACCACAATCTGTTCTTGGCGGCTGATTGGTTTTTACAGGAAAAAGCAACATCTCACAAACGCGAATAAAGCTCTTTATATCACATTTTTCGGCTCCGTGTTGATGCTTATCGGTATTGAAATGGTTTATCACCAATTCGGCACGCTGAATTTAGCCCAGCTTCGCGGCGTTGATATCGGAAATCTGCCGCTTTTACTGTTGCTTATAGGGATGCTCGCAAAATCCGCACAGCTGCCTTTTCAGGTGTGGCTGTCGGCGGCAAGCGTCGCTCCAAGTCCGGTTACGGCATTGCTCCATGCCGCCGTTTTGGTGAAAATCGGGGTTTACGCCTTTGCCAGAATTTTCTGCTGGACATTCTATGTCCCCGGCCAATGGTCGAATATCGTGCCTGTCATCGCGATTATAACCGCTCTGGTGTCCGCTGCCTGCGCGCTTAGGGAAAATGATATCAAGCGTATTTTAGCGTATTCCACTGTCAGTCAGATTGCCTATATTTTCATCGGCTTGTCCATTAATACTGTAATCGGCATTGTCGGCGGACTATTGTATATTCTTGTCCACGGCGTGGGAAAAGCCGGACTGTTTTTATGCGCGGGGGTGGTTGAACACGAAACAGGTGAAAAAGATATCCGCAAACTCGGCGGTATGGCCAAAACCATGCCGTTTACATCCTTAGCCTTTTTGCTTTGCGCCCTTTCTATCATGGGGATGCCGCCGTTCGGTGGTTTTTGGGCGAAACTTCTTATTATACTGGGCTTGATTGAATCGGGCAAATACATAATTGCGGGACTTGCTATATTGACGGCCATAATAACCATATTATACCTCTTAAAGTTCTTCAACAAAGTTTTCATGGGGAAAACGACGCATCCTGAAATCAAAGAAAAATCATTTGAAATGACTGCCACCGTTATGGTGTTCGCCATAGCCGGACTTTTAATCGGAATTTTTGTGTCAATTCCGCTGGATTTTTTGCAAACGATAGCCAAACAAATGGCGGGCGGATAATATGGTTGATACAAATATTTTGTTAACATTCCTGAGTTTGCCCTTTATTTCGGCAATAGCTATATTTGCTTTGAATAAAACAGCCGGTAAATTGAGAGAGCTTTTGTCGGTATTCGTTTCACTTGCCGTGTTTCTTATTGCGGTGTTCATATTTGTCTGTCTTCCCGATGGGGGTGTCGGGTTTGGTTTTAATATCGGGCTTCCGTGGATTGTAAATTTGAATATTGACTGGCTTTCCTCATTCCTCGTAATGCTTATATCATTCATAGGTTGTCTTGCTGTGGTTTATTCCGTCGGCTATATGCGCCTGCACAAAGGACTGCGCAGATACTACCCGTTTCTTCTTCTGTTTATCGGCTCAATGAACGGAGCCGTCATCGCTGGCGATTTGCTTACAATGTTTTTTTTCTGGGAGTTGATGAGTCTCTTTGCGTTTTTTCTCATAATCTTTGACGGCGACAATATAGCCGTTGCAGCCGGAGCAAAATATTTGATAATGAGCGGCGCCGGAAGTTTGTGCATGCTTTTTGCCATAGGTTTTCTTTTTTTCTCGCAAGGCAGCGCGGATATATCTGTGATATCCGGATTGGCGACTTATCCTGATAAAACGACATTTGTCGTAATGGTCTTATTTATTATCGGTCTTGGCGTAAAAGCCGGAATGGTTCCGTTGCATACCTGGCTACCCGACGCGCATCCTGCGGCGCCGTCCCCTGTTTCGGCATTGTTATCGGGTGTGATGATAAAAGTCGCTATTTACTGGATGTTTAAAGTGTTTATTCTCATGTTCGGCTTCAGCAATATTTGGCAGTTTACACTCTGCGCTCTGGGTTCAATCACGATAATAATTGGCGTGATGATGGCTTTGGTCCAGAGCGATATTAAGCGGCTGCTTGCTTACCATAGCGTAAGCCAAATCGGCTACATGATCCTTGGCATTGGAACCGGAGTTGGCGTCGGGATGTTCGGCGGCTTATTCCATTTATTGAACCATGCGCTGTTTAAGGGGCTGTTATTCCTTGGCGCTGGGGCGCTTATTTATAGAACAAAGACGCGCGACCTGGATAAATACGGCGGGCTGTTAAAAGCAATGCCCATCACTTTTATAACCTGCCTGATTGCGGCATTATCAATTTCAGGGGTGCCGCCGTTTAACGGGTTTGTGTCAAAATGGATGATTTATCAGGGAGTTATAGAAGCGGGAGCCGGTCATGGTTTAGGCATGAGCTGGGGCTGGTGGATATTTTTGACAGCGGCGGTATTTGGAAGCGCTTTAACTTTGGCTTCGTTCATAAAAGTGATTTTTTCCGCTTTTTTTGGAGAGCAGCCGTCAGCGCTGAAGAACCTCAATATTAAAGAAGTGTGCGCTTCCATGTACGCGCCATTGATAATTCTTGCCGCTTTATGTGTTGTTTTCGGCGTTTTTCCGCAGATTCCGTTAAAGTACTTCTTCAAAATGGGTGTTGCAAGCATTCCGGGCGCGGTTATTCTGAACGGTATTTGGAATCCAACGCTCGCGACAATGCTTGTTTTAGCGGGTGTAGTGTTAGGCGTGATAGTTTATCTGTTGAGTAGCGCGCGTATGAGAACCGAAGAAATATTTATCGGCGGAGAAAAACTTGACAGCGAAAATATCAGGATACCAGGCGCCACAATGTATAACACGATAAAAGAAATGAAATATTTCAGCGGGATATACAAAACGGCGGCGGCGGGCGGCTTTGACCTTTATCTGTATGGGTTGGACTGGGCTCGGCGCATTTCGCAACAAATATATTTCGGTATTGACGGAACGATTGACAAATTGTATGACTCATTGGGAAAAATCACTGGTGTGTTTGGCGGGTTTATACTGAACCATTCCTCTAAAATTACCGCCATACTCGGCGGAGTCTTAATTATTTCCATTGCCGTTTCAAGCGCGGTTATGCTGCGGAGCGCGGCGGTGTTTATTATGATTTTCTACGCGCTTATGGCAATTTCCGAGAATAGAATCACAAAATTTATTATCTGGTGCGCTTTAAGCCAGCTTGGATATGCAATACTTGGATTGGGTTTGCCGCAAGCGGCGTCGGCGACGATTTTATACATGGCAACAGCCTTGGTCGGCTGGTCATTGATGATAATTAGTCTATTCCATTTACGGCGAAACAACAAAGCCGATGATATAAACAAACTCGCCGGCGCGGCGGAAAGGAATCCGTTTATGACCGTTATTTTTATAATAGGCGGATTTGGGCTTGCGGGGCTGCCTCCATTGTTTGGATTTATCGGTAAATTTGATCTTAGTTCGGCGGGACTTGCGGTGAATCCGGTTTATAGTTTCATTATCGCAATAACCGCATTGCTTACCTGTGCTTATGTTTTAAAGATTTCCAAGATACTTTTACAAAAAGATTAAAAATACACATTGTATGGTGGTCTTCAATGAAATATCCAAAACTTAGAGAAATAAAAGAAGCGGTCACTGCTCTAATACAAGGGCCATATACCACAAAATTTCCGTTTGCGCCTCATACACCCGCCCCAAATTTCAGAGGCAAACCCATACCGGATGAAAAGGAATGTATCGGATGCGGAGCCTGCGCTCTAGTGTGTCCGGCGACCGCGATAGAAATAATTGATGATAAAGCGGCAGCATCAAGAGAGCTTATCTGGCATTATGATTTATGCATATTTTGCGGACAGTGCGAGCGGCTGTGCACCACGGAAAAGGGAGTAAAACTTTCAAATACGGAATTTGATTTGGCGACTTCCGATAGAAAAACCTTATTCTCAGGGATTAAAAAAGAACTTATTATGTGCCAGATGTGCGATGAAATTATCGCCCCCAAAGACCAGATATTATGGACCGCCAAAAAACTGGAGCACATGGCATTCGGGAATTATATGGTGTTTTCCGCTTTATTGAACAATCTGGGAATTGCAAAGTTTGTTTCAAAGTTCGGCGTAAGCGCGGTTAAACGGCTAGATTTTTTTAAAGTGCTTTGTCCAAAATGCCGCCGTCAAAGCCATTTAATTGACGAATACGGCGATTCTCATTTTGAATCCGCTAAATAATTCCCGGCCCGGGGTGGCGTCTCCCTTAGGCTCTGGAAAAGAATTACCTTATCATTTGGAAGCTCAGATTTAAGTGGAGTTCAAGGCGCGACAAGCGAGAAGGCTTTCCGCCTGTGAGCGCGAAGCAACGAAGAAATCAACAAAATATGAGCTTCCCCATAGGAGCTGGCTGCTTTTTGGTTGCAATAGACGAGGGCTATGCCTCATAAAGTGTCGGAAGCTTTGTGGACGACCAACTTCGTCACTCATCGCTTATGGCGCCATAGGCGCCACTCGCTTTTCGTTTCTCGTTTCGCTCAAGGCTGTGCCAGTGCCGTATCAGAAGCTATGCTTATCGAACGGCCAAAAATCACCTCAGCCAAATGGCAAGTTAATTCTTTTCCCAGAGCCTTACTCCTAAAAATGGTTATCACTATAACTGGGCACCGCTTTAGGAATCGACGCTGGTGTTGCCACGACAGCCTCTTAAATTAATACGCATATCATGTTCGGCTCATCATTTAAATGTCAAATTTACTAACTAAAGATATAGAAAGAGCCTTAAAACCTGAAGGCAGGACATTGCTTATTACTATTGGCAATTCCTTGAGAGAGGATGATGGCGTAGGCCCTTTTATTGGCGAAAATATCCGTTCCAAAAACGGCCGTTTTGATGAACATAGTTCGGGACATCCCGCCGTATGGCGGGAGCATAGCCTTGGCCGTTTTGATGAACATAGTTCGGGACATCCCGCCGTATGGCGGGAGCATAGCCTTGGCCGTTTTGATGAACATAGTTCGGGACACGGCACCCGGCATAGCCTTGGCCGTTTTGATGAACATAGTTCGGGACACGGCACCCGGCATAGCCTTGAAAATTTTAAAATTATCAATGCTTATAGCGCGCCTGAAAATATAGTGTCTGCCGCCGTAGATTTTAAGCCTGATAAAATAATCCTTATTGATGCCGCTCATTTTGGCGGCATGCCCGGGGAAATCAGAATAATTCCATTGGATAAAATGGCAAAGTATAGCTCTTTATCCACTCATAATTTTCCTTTGCAGGTTATTTTTGGAATTATTCTTGAAGATACGGGGGCGACATTAACCATTATAGGCGTGCAGAGTGAAAAAATGGATTATGGAGAAAATTTAAGTCTTGAAGTTAAGAATACGGCTTTGAACCTTATTGATTATTTTAATAAAATATAAAAAAAGAAAAGGTGATTAGGGAATTAGGTAATAAGGCTATTAGGAATGAGAAGCAAGAGGCAAGAGAAAAAAATTAGGATAACTCATTAATACGCCAATATCTATACGCTTTACGCTATTCCCTGTTGTTTAATAGGAGAATATTATGTTTGATAAAATGAAAGATTTGTGGGAAATGAAAAAAAAGATGGAAGAGATGAAAAAAGAATTAGACGGTATTATTCTTGAGAGTGAAGATAATTTGGTAAAAGTGGCTATATCGGGTTCACAGGAAGTAAAATCCGTAACAATTAAAGCCGATTTAAGTTCCGCGGATAAAACCAAAATAGAATTATCCCTTACCGAAACCATCAATAGGGCAATAAGAGAATCTCAGAAAACCGCCGCTACGAAAATGGGCGGCATGGGGCTTAAGCTTCCAGGCGCATAAACTTTGACAATTCTTTATAAAAAAAACCAGCGTTTTTCGCAAACGCCGGTTTTTTCAATTTAATCCCAATGAGGCATAACCTCATGTTTGTGGAACTTATTCACTTTCTCAGAGGTGTGAAACTTTATTTTATTTCATAAGAAAGCAATTGTAAAGTTTCCACTTTATCTTCTGCTTGCCATTCTTCGTATAAAAGTCCTATGCCGCGAGTATAATATCTTATTGCCGAGCCCGCATCGCCGTCGCCTATTTTTGTTTTGATTCTAACGCAGTCTTCAAAATGTCCGGCGGGAACATCTACTACGGATTTGACGCTTGAAATCCAATTCTTATTAGCTCCTTTAATCCAAGCCTTTCCTCTGTAGATAGAGTTCGGCATTTCAAGGCGAGGACCTTCAAGAAAACTATTGGAAGAATAGATGCCGTCATATGCCAAAACAAGCTTATAGGTAAGTTTATAGTACTTGTCGCCTTTTATTACGGTCACATTCACATCAACGGAGTTGTCCTTCTCGGAGTAATTTGTAAACTCAAATATAACATGTTTTAAACCCAGAAAATCAGTGCTGGTATACTCATATTCATATCTTATTTTTCGGTTTATAGGATAAAAATCCATTGCTGCGTCCGTGATTTTTTCACCTTTAAGTTCGGGATTTTCAGGATCCGGCAAAAAAGCGGTGTGAAACATAGGCATGGCATTTTTGGCTTCGGGAACGGTTTCAGCGGCCGAGTCGAATATTTCTAAAGAACTTTTTATTTCGGGGATTATTTGAGAATCGGTTCTTGAAAGAATATTTTCCAAAAGAGTATGACTATTTTCGGCTTTAGCCGTTCTGAAGGGCATAGTCCCTATTAACGACACTGGCATGGACCTGGCCGAAACAGCAAAGGTTAATAGTGTTATGATAATTAACGAGCTTAGCTTTAGCATAAGTAATTTCTCCTAAACGAAATGCGATATTGGAGGCTATGCTCCCGCCACAGGCAGGATGTCACGAACTGAGCGAGTGACGAATCTCAATATCATATTTCTGAGTTTACTTTGTGCTAAGTCTCGAAAGGTGGGTGAAACTTAACGCGTCTTGCATCTGCAAGAACTTCACTGCAAAAGTAGATTTAGGTCTTTGTGGATACCTTCACAGCTTGTAAGTTGGTTGATAGCTCATTAGCCAATCATCCATATATAATATTAGCATAAAGCAAAAAAAATTGTCAATACCTTCTCGTTCATTAAATGTGTCAAAAAAATGTGTCAAGCAAATAGAAATGTCATTGGTTAAAATGATAAAATATAAAAAGAATAGACCTTATGAAGGCGGTAAAAATATGCATGAATGGGCATTAGCTGACTCTGTTATTACATCGGCGGTAGATTTTTCAAAAAAAGAAAAACTGAAGAAAATTTCGCAAGTAAACATTGTATTTGGGGAGCTTCAAAATATTGATAAAGAGATATTTTTGTTTGCCCTTAAGGAATTGATTAAATCGTCTAATAAAGTTATTTCTTCATCAAAATTCAAGATATTGAATGAGCCGGCAAAATTTAATTGCAAGGTTTGCGCCACTAATTTTAATCTTGAACAAATAAAGAAGAGCGAGGCTGAGGCGGAGTATATACACTTTATTCCCGAGATGGCTCATACATATCTGAAATGCCCCAAATGCAAGAGCCCTGATTTTGACATAATAGCCGGCAGAGGTGTATACATAAAAAACATAATAGGTGATAGTTAGGCTGAAACATATTTTGACTATGTCATATACCACCATAGCATGGAAGTCCGACTTCCCAGCGAGAAGTCACAGTATATCTGTTAGGAAGTCGGATTTCCTTCCTGAGATGGCGCATACATATTTAAAATGCCCCAAATGCAAGAGTCCTGATTTTGAAATAATAGCCGGCAGAGGCGTGTATATAAAGAATATAAAAGGCACGAAGTTCACACTTCCTAATATTTCTCGCGAGCTTTCTTGATAAAAGTTGAACTTCGCAATATATGACTGAAAACAATATAAGGAAGTCCGACTTCCTTAGCAAGAAGTGAAAAGTATATAGGCGGAAGTCGGACTTCCTAAAAAGGGGATAAGTAATGATAGATCCTAGAACATCTATAATAAAAAAGAGGTTTTCAAATATTAAAAGAATTATCGCCGTTACGGGTTGGAAGGGAGGGATAGGTAAAAGTGTTACGGCTTCCGTATTATCCTTGATTCTTTCTAAAAAAGGAAAATCTTGCGGACTTCTTGATTTGGATTTTACCGGCGCTTCAGATCACATAATACTAGGCGCTAAAAATATATTTCCAAAAGAAGAAAAGGGTATAGTGCCGCCTGAAGTAAATAGGATTAAATTTATGTCTATTTCTTTTTTTTCAGATGGAAAAGCTGTCCCATTAAGAGGAAATAATGTTACGGACGCTATAATAGAAATGCTTGCCATAACCCGCTGGGGCAGGCTTGACTATCTTATAATAGATATGCCGCCTGGCATAAATGATACGGCTTTAGATGTGGTAAGGCTTATTGATAAGACTGAAATACTTGCTCTTACAATCCCTTCTGTTATAGCGAAGGATGTTTTACACAGATCTTTGGAGCTTTATAAAAGATTAAAAGTTCCAATCATAGGCATTATTAAAAACAATTTGTCGTATTTAAAAAAAACTGGCTTACATGATATTCCTTACGATGATAAGCTAGAAGCTGCTTTGGGTTTTCCCGATAAATTATTGAAAACAAAGTTTTCTCGCAGTCTTGAGAATATCATGAGTCCATTGTTAAAACTTTGATATTTTTTTGAGGCATTGCATTAAGGGCTTTTTGTTTGATAGTATTTTTAGTGTTAACAGAGGAACGGAGTGAGATTCTTCGGCTGCCCCGCAGCGGTAATGTCCTGCCTACAATAAAGGTTTTGGGAATAAGCCCGATCGACTGTTACTTTTTAGGCGTATTTTAATATTTCGCCTAAAAGTCTCCGAGGGGAGGTTTTATTCTTAACCCGGCCCTCATTTTAGGTCGGGTTTTTTGTTTTAATTTGCTTGCAAATTAAAATAAGACAAAGAGCGGAAAGCAGTGATACAGAGCGGCAGGCAACAGCGCGGCAGCGCGGCAGGCAACAGAGTAACAGCAAAACAGCGCGACAGCGCGGCAGTGCGGCAGTGCGGCAGAGAAACAGCAAAACAGCGCGACAGCGCGGCAGTGCGGCAGTGCGGCAGAGAAACAGCAAAACAGCGCGACAGCGCAGCTTGTCCCGCCAAAGGCGGGAGCAGAGCAACAACGCGACAGCGCAGCTTGTCCCGCCAAAGGCGGGAGCAGCGATACAGAACAATAGAGCATAAGACTTCAAATAGGAGAATATTGTGCGTGTTTTTATTCTTATTATTTTGTTGATTGGATATTCAAATTGTTTTGCCGAAAATTTAAGAATAATTTCATTAATGCCGTCCTATACTGAAATAGTTTTTGCATTGGGAGCCGGACAGCAATTGGTAGGTGTGTCTAATTTTTGTAATTATCCGGAAACGGCTTTGGAAAAAGAAAAAATAGGAGATTATTTGCGGCCTAATTTTGAAAAAATTTACGCTCTTAAGCCGGATATTATTCTTGCTCCGCAATGGAAGAATTCCATTCTGCTTAAAAATTTGAATAGTCTTAAACTTAATATCACGCAATTTGAAAATGAAAGTGAAATTGATGATATATTTAGAACTATCGCGATTATTGCCGATAAAATAAATAAAAAATCGGAAGGCAAAGATTTAATAAAGAAATTAAAAAAACGATTAAAAAATACTGCCGAAAAAAAGGTTTCTGATAAGAGAAAGCCGAAAGTTTATATTGAAGTGGATGCTAAATATTGGACAGCGGGGGCGGGGTCTTTTTTGTCGGATGTTATCGAAAAAGCCGGCGGAAAAAATATTTTTTACGATATTAAGAAAGCTTATTTCCAAACTTCTTGGGAAGCCGTTATTGAAAGAAATCCCGACATTATCATATCTCTTTGGGCCGGCGATAAGGAGTATATCAAAAAGCCGCTTGCCCAAAAAATCAATGCCGTTTCAAATTCCCGAATTGTAACCAATATAGACAGAGACAAGATTTCAAGGCCAGCCTTAAGGGTTTTTGATATTATTGAGGAATTATCTTTAAAATTAAATGAAAATAAATAGATTTCTAATAGCATTATTTATATTGGCTCTTTTTTTTGGTTTATCTTTGTTTATAGGGCCGACATCGTTAATCGGTTTTGATATTTTATTTCACATAAGATTGCCACGGGTCATGCAAGCTGTAATAGTCGGTTGCGCTTTATCGGTGGCCGGAGTTATTTTTCAAGGGGTTTTAAAAAATCCCCTTTGTGATCCGTATATCATGGGAACATCTTCCGGCGCGCTTATCGGCGCGGTTTTAGCTCAATTTATTAATCTAAATCAAAATTCTTTTTTCTTTTATATTCTTATAGCGGTATGCGCTTTGACGGCAACACTCATTGCTTATAATCTTGCTAAATATAAAAAACAAGTTTCAAATGTTGATCTCATTTTAGCCGGAGTTATTATAAGCGCTTTTTTATCCGCCTTGGTATTGCTTTTTTTAAGTTTGCGCCGCGAAAGCGCTCTTAACATCGTTTTCTTTATGATGGGAGGGCTTTATGAGACAGATAAAGGTTTGCTTATAGTTGTTTCGGTTTTGGTTTTTTTGGGAATTGCCCTATCTCTAGCGCTTTCAAGACAATTGGATATTTTTTCTCTTGGCGAAGAAAAGGCTGTCCATTTGGGTATAAACACGGAAAAATATAAAATAATATATTTTACGATAGCTTCGTTGATTACAGCCTGCGCCGTTTCAATTTCAGGCACTATAGGTTTTGTCGGATTGGTGGTGCCGCATATGGCGAGAATGCTCGTCGGTCCTTCTCATTTTAAACTTATACTTGCTTCCGCTATCGGGGGAAGCATATTCTTAATTGTCGCTGACGCTTTCGCAAGGACAATTATCGCTCCGAGTGAAATTCCGGTTGGCATTATAACCGCGCTGGCAGGCGCTCCGTTTTTTTTATGGCTTCTTTTGAGAAATAGAGAGAAGGTCAAATAAATGGAAATAATTAGAGCTGAAAATATAGATTTCAAATACAATGGCGCAAAAGTATTGGATAATATTGGTTTTAAAATCAATGAAGCGGATTTTTTGACCATTTTAGGTCCCAATGGTTCTGGGAAATCCACATTATTGAAAATTCTTGCCAGAATCAATAAGTTACAATCAGGCAGTCTAATTATTAATGGGCGTTATATTAGAAGTTATGAGAGTTATGAATACGCTAAAATTTTTTCTTATGTTCCTCCCGATATGCATACGCCTTATGATTTTTCCGTTTTGGAAATTGTAATTATGGGACGAGCGCCATATCTCAGGTGGTGGGAAGATTATGAGAAGGAAGATAAATTGCTCGCTTATGAAATACTTGAAAGTATGCGTATAAACCATTTGTCCAAGCGAAACATTAATTCCCTTTCAAGCGGAGAGAAACAACTTGTTTTTATAGCGCAGGCATTGATTCAAAATCCGAGAATACTTGTTTTGGATGAACCTACTTCTCATTTGGATATTAAATATAAGATGGAAATATTCGGTTTGCTTAATGAAATGCGCAAGAAAAAGAAAATTACCATTATAATCGCGTCGCACGATATAAACCTTGTTTCGCTTTATGCCAATAAAGCATTATTATTGAATAAAGGAAAACAGATGTTTTTTGGCAGGGCGGAAGAAGGCTTAAATGCCGATAATATTTGCCGCGCTTATGAAATAAGCGATGTGTCTAAAATTAGCGCCATGTTTAAGCTATGAAACTGCAGAAAAAAAATAGTTTAGTTATAGGTCTAAAGGCCTGTAAAGGCATAGTCTAAATAGTTCTTGCCGATAGCCTATAAATACACTACCATATTCATATAATGAGAAAAGCTACTTTAGTATTTCTATGCGCGATGAGTTTTATTTTGCCTTCCTCCGTTTATATTCAAGCTGAAGCAATAAGTTCTGCTCCGCAAAATATTCAAACCTTTGACGAATTTTCTTCATTTTATTCCGATAATATTCTTAAAGATAATTTTGGCGCTGCCATATTGACCACTGTCGGGTCTCCCAATCATCAGTCCTTTTGCCCCGATATACATCAGGGCGCCATGGGTTTATCCCAAGGTGAAAGCTTAGTATATTTTCCGGATATAGTTAAAGAAGCCGTTCCCGAAGCATTTCCCGCATCAATAGTTATTGCTCCCTCCGCTACTGATACATTGGTGGACGGTTCGCTCAAGACTAAAGGAGATTTTTCTTCTTTTCCAAATTATGCTTTTGGTTATTTGAATAAGCTTACGGTTGATGCGATAAATGCTTCGCAAGAATCCGTTGATATTGCAATTTATAGCATTACTCTTAGAGAAATACCGGAAGCTATTCTAAAAGCCAGAGACAGAGGCGTTAAAATCAGAATGATACTGGACCAATTCCATGTTTATCCCAGAATGTCTCCTCAAATTAAACAACTCGTAAATGCGGGTATTGAAATAAGAACATTGCGCGGCACTAGAGATTATGGCGTTATGCATAATAAAATTGATATATTTGACGAGGAAATGGTTACAACCGGTTCATATAATTGGACATTTAGCGCGACTTTCTATAATCATGAGAATATGCTTATTGCCAGACATCCAATATACACCGACGGCTACATTGAGTACTGGAATTGGATGTGGAAACACGCCAGAACTTTAGAACAGGGAGAGCAGAATATATTGCCCGAAGGATATTTTGGCGTTCCGCCGCAAGATGAAAAACCTATAATGACATTGAATGGTTTGGAAGTTCCGTCCTATATTTTTTCGCCAGGCTCTAATAGTGAAGAAAGATTAGCTAAAATAATCGGGGCGGCTAAAAAAACGGTAGATGCCGTTACATTTACATTTTCATCTAAAATTCTCGCGGATGCCGTAATTGACGCTAAAAATAGGGGCGTTAAAGTGAGATTTATGATCGATAGCGATATGGGTAAAGGTTCATGGGCGGCCAAATATGTGTATGAGAACGGAGTAGAAATTAAATGGCGCAAAGGAAGAACTTCAAAAGGCGCTATGCACAATAAATACATGATTTTAGACGGAAAGATTCTTCAAACCGGATCTTTTAATTGGAGCGTTAATGCCGATATCAACTCTTTTGAGAATATGATATTTGTGAATGACCTCTCCTCTGTAAAAGCATATCAGTACAAATTTGACAGCTTCTATTCAGAGGCGATAACTCCCAATCCCGGGGATTTTCAAGAAGACTGAATAAAAAAATACATTTTGCATGCGGCGCAGACTAAAAATATATTGCGCCTGTTTTTTTCTTTTGAATATTGTAGTGTTTTTTAGTATACTATAAGCTAATTTTAACGGGGGAATCACAGTGCTTGCAGTTACACATATACTTACCTCTCGCCCCTTAGATTGGAGTTAATCAATTCAAGGAGAATAACAATGACATCCTCAGGACATATTGACAAGGAAAAGATAAACGGAGCGAACACTGAAAGTTTAAAATCGCTTCCTCAAGGATATGGCGATACTGAAGCGGCTTTGCTTGCCAGAGATCCCAATTGGATGTATGTTTATTGGGAAATAAACGCAAATTCCACAGCCGAATTGCGCAAAGATTACGGAAATGATATTTTTGAGAAAGCCAGGCAAGTCATAAGAGTATATGATGCAAGCGATAATTCACAAAGCAAATATTTTGACATACAAATAATGTTTGATGCCCGCAACTGGTATATTAATGTTCAGGAAGGCGGAAAATCTTATTTTTGCGAACTTGGCTTGATTTTGCCTGACGGCAGATTTATCAGCGTGGTAAAAACCAATTGCGTGAATTTGCCTCCGGGAAAAGTTTCCGAAATTACCGATGAAAACTGGATGTCCATTTCGGGGGATTTTGAAAAGCTTCTTCAACTTTCGGGGGTGGAATATATAGGCAAAGGTTCCGGCGAAGTCGCGAAATCTTTGGCTCAAAGATGGGAAATGCTCAGGTCGGTGTTTTCAAGGTCTGCATCATGGGGAGTAAGTTCCCTTGCCTCTTATAGCGGGATAAAACCGAAAAATAAAGATTTTTGGCTTATTGCCGATTGCGAGCTCATTCTTTATGGCGCCACTCAGCCTGATGCCAGTGTTGTTGTATCAGGCAGAAAAATAAAATTGAACCCTGACGGAACTTTTTCCATGAGATTTGCTTTAGGAGACGGAAATACCGATTTACCCATAAAAGCTCTGTCCAAAGACGGAAGTGAAAAACGCGAAATTGAAATCAAAGTGTCAAGAACAACCAAGAATGATGGAAAATAAAGAAAAAGGTTATTTTGCTTTAGTTTTACACGCTCATCTTCCTTTTATAAGGCATCCTGAATATGAGGATTTTCTTGAGGAAGATTGGTTTTTTGAAGCGATGTGCGAAACTTATTTGCCTTTGCTTGATGTTTTTGAAAGGCTGACATCTGAAAATGTAGACTTCAGAATAACGATGTCCCTAACTCCGCCTTTATGCGCCATGATGACGGACGATTTGCTTATAAAGCGCTTTAGAAGCTATGTATACAAGAGGATAGAGCTCGCCGAAAAAGAAGTTGTCAGAACTCGCAATACTAAGTTTAGTGAAGCCGCGAATATGTATGATAGAAAATTTAAAAGGCTGCGCGAGCTTTTTGACGATTATTATCTTGGTAAGATTTTGGAAGGTTTTAAAAAATTTCAGGATATGGGCAAGCTTGAAATTATAACCTGTTGCGCGACTCACGGCTTCCTGCCGCTTGAAATAAAAAAAGAGGCCGTTTGCGCTCAGATTAAAATAGCGGTTGATGATTATAAAAGGCATTTTGATAGAAGTCCGCGAGGGATATGGCTTGCCGAATGCGCTTATAATCCCGGTGATGATGAGCTTCTTAAAGCCAATGGCCTGAGATATTTTTTCCTTGAAACTCATGGCATTATCTATGGCAGTCCAAGACCGAGATACGGCGTTTATGCCCCTATTTATTGCCCGAGCGGAGTGGCGGCATTCGGCCGTGATATGGAAAGCGCCCATCAAGTGTGGAGCGCGGAAATGGGCTATCCGGGAGATCATAGGTATAGAGAATTTTATCGTGATCTCGGCTATGATTTGGACTATGACTATATAAAGCCGTATTTGCATTCCGACGGAGTGAGAAGAAATGTCGGTTTTAAGTATCATCAAATAACGGGAAAAGTGGCTTTAAATGAAAAAGCGCCTTATTATCCCAAAGATGCCAGGGAAGTTGCCGCTATGCACGCGGGCAATTTCCTGTTTAATCGCGAAAGGCAAATTGAACATCTTAACGGTTTCCTTGGCAAAAAACCCATTTTGGTTTCTATGTACGATGCCGAACTTTTCGGACATTGGTGGTATGAAGGCCCCGATTTTATAGAGTATTTTTTCAGAAAAGTTCATTATGACCAAGATACCGTAAAGCTAATTACTCCGAGCGAGTATTTATCTCTTCATCCCGATAATCAGATAGTTCAGCCTTCTATGTCCTCATGGGGTGATAAGGGTTATAATGAAGTTTGGCTTAATGAGAGCAATGACTGGATATACAGGCATTTGCATAAAGCGGCGAAAAGAATGATTGATATGGCTAATCGTTTTCCCAACGCCGACGGAATTTTAAAGCGAGCGCTTAATCAATGCGCCAGAGAGCTTGTTCTTGCTATGTCATCCGATTGGGCTTTTTTGATGACGGTCGGAACCGCCAAGTCATATTCAACCAAAAGATTTATAAATCATATTCAACGGTTTATAGCTCTTTATGAACAAATAATGGGCAATAGGATAGAAGAATTTTTCTTAAGTGAAATTGAATCAAAAGATAATATTTTTCCAAATATTGACTATAAAGTTTATTTAACCAAAACGCTTGAAGATATATATAAAAATCTAGTTCGGCGATAAGAAAATTGGGCAATATGTCCAAAACTTTGTTATTGCTGATATTTTTTTGATGAGTTTGCTCCGGTGTGCATTTCCTACCTCGTCGCCTAATCGCCTTGTTGCCTTGTTTTTATATTAATATCGCTTAGAACATTATATATATGGAATAAAACATTATTGTAACTCAAACACTGAGCGATTTTGTCAATTTCTAAAAGCTTATCAACGCTTTCTTGCGCGCCAGCGCTTGCATTTGAAAAATCTTTAAATATTTCTTTTATAAGAGGATTTTCTTGCCCGATTGTATCCGGCTCTATTTTATGGAGTTTGATTTTTTGCGCCGTCAGTCGGAGTTCATTTAAGATGTCGGAATTTTTTGTCCTAATATAATTGTCAATAAGGATTTCTATGACTTCCTTTGAGTAAGAGCGAATTTCTTCTTTTAAACCGCTGAATAATATTGAACCCAAATCCCTATTTTTTTCAAAAAGCCCCATATAGCTTTTAAATATTTTGAAAGCCTCTTTACTGTTTGCTGATTTTATGGAGCGGACTATTTTTTTTATGATATTTGTCTTTTCATTGAAAGGAAGTTCTTTAAAGGAGATTATTTTCTCCGAAAATATTTTTTCAATTTCGGTTATCGCCTTTTCTTTATTAATATTTTCCATTGAGGAAAAAGTTTTCCGCATAATTTCCAATTTATTATCAGCGTCATTTGATGTTAAGCATATAAACGGCATTTCTTTTTTTTCGGAAAAATAGGCAAAAGCGTGTTCATGATATTCTTTTGTAATAGTGTTCTTTGATTTTAGAATTCCGCTTGTTAATTTCAGCCTATCTAAATCATTGGTTTTTAATTTTTTAATTTCCATTTCATAAAAATATTTAAAATGAAGTTCTTCGGTCGCGGAAAAGTGAAACAGTTCAATTAAATGTCCGTAAATGGCAAGTTCAATCGGCAATTTATTGCTTGTGACGAGGTTCTTATAAATATCAGCTCCTGTTTTGAATTCAGGATGATTGGAGGGGGCAAGCTCAAGAAGGCTTAAAAAACCCTTTTCTATATCTTTAAATCCCAGTTTGCCCGCAATTTCAATCGCTTTAGCGGCATATTTTAAATTTTGAACAGCCTCAATTCGCGATATATCCGAGAAGAACCAGCCGCAGCTTGTGAACATATACATGGCATATTTCTGCATTTCCAAAAGATTTAAGGCTTTGTTTATATCTTCTTTTGTTAAATTTTCCTTTAGATTAAAAGCAAGAAATTCATTTAAAGTTTTCTTGTGCGAGCTTAGTTTATCGCCTGTTTGTGGTAAAGTTATCAGAGGTTTTATGTAATTATTTCGGGCTTCCCATACATCTTTAAAAAGTTTCTCGCCTTCTTGTTTATAAATTTCAATAAGAACATCTCTGAGCCAGTTTAAAGAGGCTCTGAGCGGCGCGCGCCAATGCAAAATATTTCTCTCTTTTCCGCAATCGCATCCGCCTTTCCAACGCCGTACTCCATGAGCGCAGCTCCATGAAGTTCCTTCTCCGTCTGGCCCTTTTTTTATTTCAACTTCGTATTTAGGCTGATGAGTTTCAAGATATGAAGCCAAATTAACGGTTTTTATTGAACGGTTTTTAAATTCATGCTTAAATGAGTGCGCCAAAGTCATATCGCTGAATTTTTGATGATGGCCGTAAGTTTCACCGTCGGAAGCTATCAATAAAAGCTGGTCTTCTTTTGTTTTATCATCGTAACAGGCAAGAGCTCTGTCGGCGAATACGGATGAATGGTCCATAATGTTTTCAAACGCGACAGCTTTTGACAGGCCCGCGTCATAGAAAAAAACGGCAATCTTCCGATTTGTGATATTTTTCCCTTCCTCATCTTTATCATGCCAGAAATAGGGTTTTTTAGGGTCTATATTTTCTTTTGAAACATCCGTCCATTTTTTAGTATCAAGCAGTCTTATTTTTTCAGCTTGATGGGGGGCTAGAATGATATATTTTATCTTTTGGTCTATTAGTAGTTTCAAGGTTTCTTTGTTTGCCGCGGTTTCAGGCAGCCATACAGATTCCGGCTCAAAGCCAAAACGATATTTAAAGTCATTTATTCCCCATAATAATTGTGTGAGTTGGTCATTAAAAGAAGCTAAAGGCATTATTACATGATTGTATATTTGGGCGATGGCATTTAAATGGCCTGTTTCTTTATGCGATTTTTGAACTGAGGCGATTATTTTTTTGTAGTAGTAAGGATATTCTTTTTCAAGCCAGCTTAAAAGAGTGGGGCCGAAATTAAAATTTAAAAATTCATAATTATTTATAGTTTCTATTACTTTATTGTTTTCGTCTTTTATTGGCGCGTATAAATTTGGAATATAGCATTCTCGCGCTATTCTTTGATTCCAATTCTCAAAGGGATAAGCCGACGGCTGAAAATCCACTTCATTTGTCCATGGGTTTTCTCTTGGCGGCTGATAAAAATGCGCATGAATACTGATATGTTTGTTTGCATGATGCTTAGGCTTCATATTATATCGTGAGTAAATTATACATTAAGTTTATAGATTATGGCAGTTGTATTTACACGCAAGACCAGGGTCTCCCAGTACTGTCGCCCTTGCGTATCTCACCCTCCTGAATGTTCAAGTCGGGTTCCGAACGCTCTTGCTTAGCAAACACAACTGCCATCCCTTTGCCTCACTTCGTTCGGAGTATCCGCGCCCTAACTATAACTTGAATTACCCAACCCGAGATAAGGAGATTCTATAATATATAGTAAAGATAAGATTTGTTATAATACTAAGTATTGGGGTACTATTTTAGTTATAATTTGTATATGGAAGATATTTCTAAATTTCTTAACAAAATCATTAGAGTATTAAGTGTTAATCTGGAGGATTTAATTAAGTGAAAAATATGACTCAAAAAGAAAGCACAATAGAACCATTTGAAAAAATCAAAATCAGTCCATCTTGGGCTTTTGCTGATAAAACAAGGAAAGATACTGCTTACATTACGCATGGTTATCATCGTTATCCTGCAAAATTTATTCCCCAAGTCGTTTCTCGATTAGTTGTAAAATATACAAAAGAAGGCGATTTGGTCGTTGACCCATTTGGAGGTTGCGGAACAACTCTTGTTGAGTCAAAAGTTATGTGTAGACCGTCAATAGGTGTAGATATAAATCCTGTCGCGGTTTTAATGACAAAAGCAAAAAAAACTCCGATTGAGCCCACCAAAGTTGAAAAACAGTTTTTAAAGTTAAAAGAAAAACTTAAGTCTTTTAGTAAAGATACAAAAGTAAATGCTCCTGAACATGAAAGAATTGACTATTGGTTTAAACAGGAGGAAAAACGAAAGCTTGCCTTTCTTTTTTCTGAAATTTCAAAAATAAAAGATCAAGATATGCGTGATTTTTTTTATTGTGGTTTTTCAAATATTCTTAAAAATTGCTCAATATGGCTCCAAAAAAGCAATAAACCAACAAGAGATTTTGAAAAAAAGCCAGCAGATCCATTTTTGGTCTTTTCGCGCCAAGTTAAAGCAATGTTACGAGGAAATGCGGATTTTTTCAATCTTTTGCAAGAGAAAAAATATTTAAAAACTTCTTGTAAAGTTTATTGTGCTGATGCAAGAAAAATACCTGCAAAATCCAATTCTGTCAGTCTAATTGTTACATCCCCACCATATGTTACCTCTTATGAATACGCTGATTTGCACCAACTTACTGCTTTTTGGTTTGAATATATAAAAGGCTTAAGCGATTTCAGAAAAAGATTTATTGGCACCTCTTATCACAATAAAAAAGAGCTCATATTGAATAGTAAAATTGCGGAGAACATAAAAGAATCGTTATTAAAAAAAGATAAAAAAACAGCAGAGGAAGTTGCAACATATTTCAGTGAAATGAATCAAGTTTTTGAAGAAATGAAGCGGATGTTGAAAAAAGGCGGACGAACTTGTATAGTGATTGGCAACACAAGTTTAAAAGGGGTGGAAATTTTAAATGCAGAAGTGTTTGTTGAGCAATTGCAAAATCTTGGATTTAAAGTTGATGACATTATAAAGCGAGAAATTCCTTCAAAAAATTTACCCTCAACAAGGGACAAAAAAAACGGTCGTTTTGCAAAAATAACGGATAAGAAAAAAGTTTTTGCTTATCCAACAGAATATATCTTAATCATGGAAAAAATATGACGATAGAAGATTTAATCAAAATTTATGAAATAAAAAAGAAAAAATATGGTGCACAAGCATATAGACATATTTCAAATGTATTGAAAGAAGCCAAAAAACAACATGAAAAAGATTTTACAGGAAATGACCATGAGCAATCATGGCGGGCTTTCAAAGGAAAAAATCTTGAGAAATTGATTGAATATATTATTATGGATGAAGTTTTGAACTTGGGATTGAAAGTTGTAAATGGAAACACAATAGAAAGGACTAATAGCGCAAATTTATCCAAAGAGTTGAGTTCTGTTAAAAGAAATCTCTTAATTGATTATGGCGAGTTTGGCTTTCATCTTCCTGATGTTGATATTATCATTTACAATCCAAAGACAAATAAAGTCATTGCCGTGCTTTCAAGTAAAGTTACTTTGCGAGAAAGAATTGCGCAAACAGGATATTGGAAAATAAAACTTGCTTCTGATGATGCAACAAAACATATTCAGGTTTATTTTGTTACGCCTGACGAAGATGGGACACTAACAATAAAAAAACCCGCTAAAAAAGGACGGGCTATTGTAGAAGTAGACACGGACGGAAGCTATGTTTTGAGTGAGACGGATATTGAAGAAAGCGCCAAAGTAAAAATGTTTGATAAATTCATTGATGATATTAAAAGGTTACTAAAGTAAAAAATATGAAATACTTGCTTTTTGTAAATTTTAGCAGTGGTTTAAAACATAACAGCGAATATAATACTTTAAGTGAAGTTTGTGAAAGCATTAAACAACTCATTCAAGATGAGAATTTTGACATTCAAAAAGAAAAGGCGCCATCTGTTAATAGCATAAAAAAACATTTAGAAAGCAACGATGACTATTTTAATCAACTTTCTAATGACACATGGTATCATATTCAGCCATACCCAATATTTGGTTAAAATTTATGAGTAAAGATTTGATTTTAGAATCAACAACGCTTTGGGATTTTCCGCGGCAAAATTATGGCGATAAGCCACACGGAAATAATAAATACAATGGCGTTACCCCAGCTTTTGTGATTTGGAATTTGCTCCAGCGATATACCAAAGAAGGCGATTTGGTTGTTGATCCGATGTGTGGAAGCGGGACAACTATTGATGTTGCCAATGAGCTAAACAGAAAAGTAATCGGCTATGATCTTAATGTTATTCGACCTGATGTGATTAAAAATGATTCTCGGAAAATTCCGCTCCAAGATAATAGCGTTGATTTTGCTTTTATTGACTCGCCTTATTCTAATAATATCAAATATTCTGATGATGAAAAATGTATTGGTAAAATTTCTTGTGAGGATAAAGAATTTTATGATGAGTTAGAAAAAACCGCAAGCGAAATTGCCAGAATATTAAAGCCAAATAAAGCAATGGGATGGGTTATCGCAGACCAATGGATAAAAAAGAAATTTACACCGACTGGGTTTTTAATGTGGCAAAGATTGGAAAAATACTTTGTGCCTATTGATATTGTTTGTTTAACAAGACATAACCAAACATCAAATACAGGGGTTTGGCATAATAGAGCAAGGCAATATAATTTTTATTTGAGAGGATTTAAGTATTTGTTTATAATGAGAAAACCAAATAAATCCTAATGCTTTGTAATATAATTGCTTCATTAAATTTGCAGCCTGTTCCTTGTCGCTATATTGCCTAATTACCTTGTTGCCTTCTTGCTTATTCATATACTGAAACAGACTATTTCCTATTCATAGGTCTTGGGGGAAATCAGATTTATTATATTAGGAAGCTCATTATGTAGGTCGGGTAACCCTACCACCTGCTTTGACGCTATAAAAGCGCCACTATAAAAATACGCTTCGCAAGCAGGTGGTAGGGTAAATCCGCGGTATCTTAAATGGGGCTGTTGGGATATTTTTATAAAGAAAAGGTAAATAGCTAGGCAAAGACAAGGATATGGCAATTGTGTTTGCTAAGCTGACCGTTCGGAACCCGACTTGTGCATTCAGGAGGGCGAGGGTGGACTGGGCTTTCGAAGGTTTGCTATGGACACAAGTTCTCGAGTCGCTATCTTGCATGCAGTTACGGAAGGGCGACCTCTAGGAGACCCTGGTCATGCGTGTAAATACAATTGGCATAATCCATTAAATCTAAAAGCTATTTATCTATTTCGACGGGCATTATTATATGGAGCCAAATGATTTCCTTTTCATAGGCATCCGAAGAATCATAAATGAAACTTGATAAAGGCTCTTTTTTTTAACGGCAAATAATGTAAATATACGATAGAGATTAGCGAATGTGATGCATATGAGCTGGTTTGAATGACATTTTTAATCCGGATGCAGTTAATATCGCCATAAATGTTTTTAATTCAGGGTTTCCTTTTTTTGAAAGCGTTTTATACACACCCGTTCTTGAAAGGGAAATTTTTTTAGCCATTTTGGAAATTCCATACGCTTTAACTACTTGAGAAAGTACTGCTAGCATAAGCACAGGATCATTTTCTTCTACTGCCGCATTCATATATAATGCGGCTTCTTTCGGATTTTGAAGCGCTTTATTTAAATAATCTTCATGAGTTCTATAATTTTTCATAATGTCCTCTTATAATCTTCCCAATATTTTATTGCTGTTTTAACATCCTTTGTTTGACTGCGTTTGTCTCCCGCACAAAGCAAAATAATTAATTCTTTACCGTGAAGTCCAATATAAACCCGATACCCTGGCCCGTAATCAATTCTTAATTCAATAATTCCATGACCAATCTTTTTATGGTCTCCGAAATTACCAAGTTCTGCGCGGGTAACCCGCACTCTTATTTTAGCGGCCCCGATACGGTCTTTAAGCGAATCAATGTATTTAACATATGTCTCAATTCCCGCAGTAGTTCTATATATTATGGACTTCTTGTTCATTTAATAATAGTGTACACTATAGTTAACAGTTTGTCAATAGTTTTTCTGAATCCTAGCCTTAGGGATGGGCTAAAAGGCAATAGGCGCCTTTTGGATTTATTATTGGATTATTAAAGTATTGCAAAATCAGGAGAAGAATCTGGCGGCGGAAACAGTGAAAAAAAATTTTTTTTCTACTCTCAAAACATCGTTTTTTAGGACAATTTGCGCAAATGGAATATCTCCTAAAATAGCTGAATGACGGCGATGTTGGCTTGATATTCCTTCTGATGAAACTTTTGCCTCACACAATAGCCACGGAGCATTATTTTTAGCTATTAAAAAATCTGTCTCCAAGCCATCTCGGCTTCTAACAAAATACAGTTTATAGTTGTCCTTCTGCGAGTCATTCCATATATCTATTCGTGTTTTAAGTTCCATTGCCACATAGTTTTCAAATCTGGCTCCGATGTTTCCCGCGAGCGTCCAATCATAAAAATACACTTTTTGTTCTTTTTTTATCAAACGATTTTTTTTTGATGAATACGGGGGAACTTTAAACAGAACACAAGTTTTGCAAAGATATTCAATATAGTTTTTTGCTGTCAAGAAATTTACTTCAAGATCTTCACGAATTGAATTAATAGATAATGGGGAACCGATTTTTGAAGGCATAATAGACAAAAGCTGTTTAACAGATTCCAATTGATGAATTCTTGATAAATCGCGTATGTCATGATCTACTGTCATTTCAAGATAAGTTTCCACCCATTTTTTATGAAATACTTCATTGGCTTTCAATAATGGTTCGGGAAATCCGCTGTATTTCAATAGATCGGACATTTCTTTTGTAAACGCTTTTTTGCCAGCTATGTTTTTTTCTATATAATCAAGGGAGTTTGGTTCAGGCAAGATATTAGAGAACGGGGAATTGATAATTTCCGAGAGAATAAGGGGATTCAGTTTAAATAAAAAATATCTCCCCGATAAGCTGTCTCCCGCATTTCGGAACATATCTAACCTGGCGCTACCGGTAATGATGAATTTTACGGTTTTTTCGTGAGTGTCAAAAAAATCCTTTAAGATATTTTTCCAATGTGGTATTTTATGGATTTCGTCAAAACATGCCCAGTAATTTCCGCGCTTTTCGGTTTTTAATATATCTTCTGCGATGAAATCACTGCCATTTCTAAATTTTAAGCGGACTGTTTTATTATCCCAGTTGTAGTAAAGTTTTGAATTGTTATTGGTGAGGCATTGTTTGGCAATAGTAGTTTTGCCGGCCTGTCTTGGACCTGTTATAAAGCGCATTTGTCTGCCAAATTTGTCTGAAAACGCTATGTCGCTTAAATATCTTTTGACTGGCATATAAGACATTTTTGCATATATATGTAAAATAGTCAAGCCTAAATTGCATATATATGTAAATTAGTCATAAGTAAATAGTTTTAGAGGCTATTTTTTTGTGCCTATGCGCCTTGTTGCCTTAGTGCCTAGTGTAGTGCGTCCAACACTTCTTTACATTTAAATGCTTGTTTTTACCCCGTGGGTTGGGTAAACTTGGTTGTAGAAAAAACCCGCGGGGTTAAAACCACGACGCAAGATGCGTAAATAGTAAATGTCAAGTTATTT
>JAKLQJ010000043.1 GCA_022013385.1 Elusimicrobiota bacterium | reverse complement strand
GCGCCTAAGTAGTATTGGCGAATATGGCGGGAGAAGCTACATTCTATTCTTTTGTTTCTACCGCTGTAGCTGCGCGCCCTTGGCGCGCCTCTACACTTTGAAATTCCTATACATTAAACTAAACGCAAAAACTCTACTAAACGGAAATTAACCATTTGGCAGTACTATTCAAAACTCAATAAGCCGACATTTTTAAGAAGCTTCACGGAATATACCATATCAATCTTTCTGCCGCCAAATAAAGAACTTGTGTAAACTCTTTCAAAATTAAGCTTATCAGTTACACTATCCATGGTTTCGCCAAGACCAAAAGAAAAATCTTCGGAAGACGCTATTTTACCATCGTCAAATAAAACGAAATCTTCAGCTTGTATCCAAGTACCCTCATTGAAAGTGTTTTTCATAGTATTATGATAAACATCACCGCTTGTGGTATTAACCGGATCTGTTGGACTTCCTATCCAAGTTGCTGAACCGATAGCTCCCGTGGCAACATTGTAATCATTTTTTGTCCATATCCACTTGCCCAAGCCGCCGTTAAGAGCGGCTTCGTCAGGCCCCGCGGCATAAAACGAATATTCATTAAAAACCAAAGACCATTGGCTTGAAGCTTCCACCATATGACCGCCTGAAGCGTCTTCGGCAACCTTGTCTTGGGTATTGGACATTATGCTGTTCATATCGGTTAAATACCATTCGGGGGCAATAGAGCCTGAAGCGCTAATCATATTTTCGGTCGCAAGAGATAAATCGGCCGGCAAGTCTTTATTAAAAGTAAAAATCATCTTGCCGAAATCAAATCTCTCATCTCTGGAATTTAGAACCACATACTTAAACTGATCCGTTTGCGGCCTGATAATGTATTCCTCCATTCTCACTCTATTGCCGAAAGCGTCTATAGCTACTTTTCTCTCTTTATATTCCGCGGATTGCAACTCGGCCTGAGCCGCTTTCATAACGCTTTCTTTGGAAATCTCATTATAAAGCTCTTTCTTAGCCAATAATTTAGCGTCGCCTACGGCTGAATCCATACTTGCCGGGGAATTAGGATTTCCTTCAACATTTTGAAGACCTTGCCCGACTGAAACTTCAACCATCTCACCTTGTTTAACCAAAACAGTCTTGCCGGAAGAATCTCCCGTCATTACACTACCGCTATAAACTTCAACTTTGCTATTTCCATTACTATCGGCAGACACTATAAAATCCGTTCCTCTAACCGCGCAAACGGCTGACGGAGTTCTTACTTCAAATTTTTTAGAGAATTTTTTAACCCATGAACGAACGCGGCCAAAAAAAATACCGATGGAAACTTCTTCTTTATTCTCGGTTCTAAGTTTGAAAGACGATTGGGGCGCAAGTTGCACTTTGGTGCCGTCGTCCATATAAATCTGAACGGTTGAAGCTCTTTTGGTTCTGAGCTCATCTCCCTCTTTAAGTATCATTCTCGAACTTGAAGAAATTCTTTCCCATTCGCTCGCGCCTTCTTTTTTGTATTCAACCCATCCTTTCAAATTGAAAACATAAGTCGCGGATAATGAACTGCTAAGAAATAACACAATTAATAGAGAGATTATGTATTTCATAAAAATAGTCTCCTCTTATACAAGGTTTCAAAATTAAAAGTCCCCTTAAACTATTGCTGTATTGCCTCGCCAAATATCGATATCGAAGCGCGCATAACCGCCAAGCAGTATTATAAATGTATTTGGCAAACGATGTCAATAAAAAAAGCACGAAAGCAATGTAACTTTGATTACAGTTAAATTTATGTATAGGAATTTCAAAGTTTGTAGCGGCAGAGTGGACTACGCTATCGTGTCGTGCGTTTGTAGGACACCCATTAGTGATCAAGCGTGTTAGCTCTGCGTAGTTGCCTGATTTATCAGGCCTAATTTAATGTATACGAATTTCAAAGTGTTGTAGCTTCCCGCCATAGGCGGGACTAATTTATCGTAACGGAATTTCAAAGTGTAACGGTTTAGTTGTTTTGTAGCTTCTCCCGCCATAGGCGGGACGGGACTAATTTTATTCAACAGAACCAATAAGTCGCAGCAAGTCTCAATTTGAAATTGTTAAGCGAACGACCCCCGTGGGTTGCTGCGTAACTTCTGGTGCGGCAACATCTAAAGAAACCCGTCTGTCATGCTCCTGTCATGGGTTTATCCCATG
>JAKLQJ010000042.1 GCA_022013385.1 Elusimicrobiota bacterium | reverse complement strand
TTTCCTAATTACCTTGTTGTAAAGTTTCTTTTAATGTTAACAAAGAAATTAAAACTTCAATGCTGGATTCAGCACCTTCATTTTCATTGATTCCGGTTTTCGCTATTCCGTCTTTAGAACCGCCATTCGTAAAATCATAAATCGGCTTTCCGGCTGCATTATTGCCGAGAAACCATTCAAAAGCCAATATCATTTTATCTTTGTATTCTTTAAGATCTGTAATTAGGTATGCCTTGGCGCAAGCTTCAACCATGGCGGCCGCGTCTATTGGCTGTTGGTCATAAACGGCCGGTTTTTTGCCCTTTGAATACCAACCATTATTGCCTATAACTTGCATCATTTTTTCGCCGCGAAAATTGGCTTTAATTAAAAAACCGAGTGTTTTTTCGGCAATATCAAAATATTCTTTGTTTTTAGTATGTTCATACGCCAAAAAAAGAGCCAAGGGTAATTTCGCATTATCATAAGTTGCGGTTTTTTCAAACCATTGCCAGTCTTTTGTTGAATTCTTTTTGTAGCAGTTTACAAGGGAATCGGCCAATTTAATCAGAATTTTTCTGACATCAGGTGAATTGGGATAAGCTTTAAGATAATGGTGAAGTCCCAATATTGTATAAGTTTCAGCGCGCGGCGCTTGCAATTTTTTAGCTCGCCATAGAGCCTTTTTAAACATTTTTTTTGCAAGAGATCTCATGCTTTCATTAATCGGATGCGCCGAAGCGTATCCAATTCCCCAAATGGAGCGTCCATAAGAGTCTTCGGTGGCAATATCGTGGCTTCTCCTCTGGAAGTCAAGCCTATGGCTGAAATTGCCGTCTTCTTGCTGGGCATAGAGCAGATAACTCATGTATATCTTAGCCAATTTTTCCGCGGTTTTGTCTGAAGGATATTTGCGATTGAACATTAAAACCGCGACCAGCGCTCGCGCATTATCTTCTGTGCAATAAGCATGTTTTTTGTCCGGTATATCATAAGCGGCAAACTCAAATATCCCCGTGTCATCGGTTAATTCTTGAAGATGCTTAAGAGATGGTTTGGGAATTGATGAATTCTGTAAAATTGAAACAGATTCTCCAAAGCATAGGTTGGAGAAAGAAAATAGGGATAGAAAAGCTAATAAAAATATAGATGATTTAAAAAAGTTCATAACACTGAATCTCCATTCTTGTCAAATAGATGCAATTTATCAATGGCAAAAACCAATTTAATCCGGTCGCCGGTTTTGATGGGAAAGTCATGCCTTTGATTTGATTGAAACTCAAGTCCTTGCGCCTTGCAATGAAGGGATACATCATTGCCCATGGATTCCGCAAGTTCAATTTCGCAATCAATAGCTTCGCTAAATGTCATGTCATCAGACTTTCTTTCGTCTAAATATATATGTTCGGGCCTTATGCCCAAGGTATAATCGCAAGTTTCATCTTTCAAAGCGCCTGAAAATTTCAAAGGAAGCATAAGCGCTGTATTGTTTATCTTAAAAAACAATCTATCATCCTCTCTTATAATCTCGCCTTTAAAAAGATTCATCGGCGGACTCCCGATAAAAGTGGCTACAAATATATTTTTTGGCGAGGAATAAATTTCGGACGGCGCGCCGCATTGCTGTATAATTCCGTTATTAAGCACAACCATTCTATCGGCCATAGTCATGGCTTCGCATTGGTCATGCGTTACATAAATTATTGTAGTCTTCAGTTTTTTGTGAAGTTTGGATATTTCAACTCTCATTTGTGTTCTCATTTTAGCGTCCAAATTTGACAATGGCTCGTCAAATAAAAAGACCTTCGGCCTTCTGACTATCGCTCTTCCAACGGCCACGCGCTGTCTTTGACCGCCGCTAAGGTTTTTCGGTTTTTTACGCAGAAAATCCGTAATACCCAGAAGTTCAGCGGCATCATTCACGCGTTTGTCAATTTCTTTTTTATCCGTTTTTCTTATGCTCAAGCCAAAGCTGATATTCTCATAGACATCTAAATGCGGAAACAATGCATAGTTTTGAAAAACCATTGAGATGCCTCTGTCTTTCGGAGGAAGGTCGGTGATGTCTTTGCCGTTAATAAGCATTTTACCGCTTGTCGTATTTATCAAGCCGGCAATCATTCTTAAAACAGTTGATTTGCCGCAGCCGGATGGGCCGACAAATACCATAAATTCCCCGTCATTGATTGAAAGATTTAAATCATTCACTGTGGGTTTATCATTGCCGGGATAATGCTTTGCTATCTTTTCCAAAATAACATTTGCCATAAAATTACCCTTTTATTCCCGAAGACGCTATGCCTTCTATAAAATATTTCTGAAAGAACACATACGCAATAACCAGCGGAATCACCAAAAACATTGAGGCCGCCATTTGAATTCCAAGCTCGCCTCCCGCCTGTCCTCCCACCGCAAACATCGTTATCATTTGCGGCATTGTCATCATGGTCCGTTCTCTTATAATCATCATTGGCCAGAGAACCTCGTTCCATGTTCCCATAAATGTTATTATTCCCACCGTTACCATTGCTGGTTTTGAAAGCGGCCAAAAAATCTTAGTCAGAATTGTCAACTCTCCCGCCCCTTCTATTCTCGCCGCTTCCATCAAATCGCCCGGTACGCTTACAAAGGTCTGACGGAAAATAAGAATTCCCATTCCGCTTATCATCCATGGAACTATAAGGCCCGGATAGGAATCCACCCATCCCAATTTAACAATAAGTGTATACAAAGGAATTAGAGTCAATTGGCCGGGAATCATCATCGTAAACAAAATTATCATAAAAAGAGTTTCTCTTCCTTTGAATCTGAGCTTCGCGAGAGCATAGCCGACAAGGGAACTGAAAAAAATAACCGAGGCGGTGGTGCATCCCGCCACAATAATGCTGTTCAAAAGGGCGCGGCCTATCGGAATTTTTTGAAAAACCGATATATAATTGTGGAATGTGAAATTGGAAGACAAAAGATTCATGGAAGTCGCTTCGGCAACAGGTTTTAAAGAAGCCGATGTCATCCATAAAAATGGATAAATGAAACTCACAGCCGCAAAAAGCAATATAAGATGAAGAACAAGTTTTTTCACTAACAATCTCCTTTATGGCATAGCAAGAATCTGCGGCTACAATTTTGTTTTCTGCTTCTTTGCCGGTTACCCAGTTACTGTTCACTGATTACTGTTCACTGATTACTGTTTACTGATTACTGTTTACTGATTACTGTTTACTGTTTACTGTTTACTGATTACTGTTTACTGATTACTGTTTACTGATTACTGTTTACTGTTCACTGA
>JAKLQJ010000041.1 GCA_022013385.1 Elusimicrobiota bacterium | reverse complement strand
GTAAACAGTAAACAGTAAACAGTAAACAGTAAACAGTAAACAGTAAACAGTAAACAGTGAACAGTAAACAGTAAACAGTAAACAGTAAACAGTAAACAGTAAACAGTAAACAGTAAACAGTAAACAGTAAACAGTAAACAGTGAACGGCTAACCGACAAGGCAACAAGGTGATTAGTAAGGAAAATGGTTAAGGATTATGTGAAAATAAGAATCAAGAAAAAAATAAAAAGCAAAATAACTTGCCGGAATTATCGAGAATGGACGGGGAGATAAATTATGTCCGGAATTCATACCATAGAAACTAAATTATTGGTGGAACTTCAAGAAAAAGATTCCTCTATAGACGCTATGAACAGGAAAATCAATTTTTTTCCCGAAGAAATAGCGAGTATTAATGAGAAATTTGAAGAAAAAAAGCGCGCTATGGAAGAATCTAAAAATCTTCTTTTTCAAATTCAAGTTGAAAAAAAAGACAAAGAGATATCAATGGCGCAAAAAGAAGAGGATATAAAAAAGCATCAAAGAGAACTTAATCTTGTAAAAGAAAATAATGCCTTTAAGGCTCTTTTAACCGAAATAGAAAGGGATAAAGAAGAAAAAGACATCCTTGAGACCGAGATACTTGTTCTTCTTGAAAAAATAGATAAAGCGACTATTGAGGATAAAAAAAATCGTGAGGAGTTTAAAAAGAAAGAGGAAGAAAAGTCTCTTAAAATAAAAGAGATTGATGACCTTAAAATAAAATGCGAGGCCGAGCTTGAAATAATGGTAAAAGAAAGGGGGGAATTGGCCGCTAAAATCAGCGAAGATATGATTTTGAAATATGAGCATATTCGCGATAAGAAGGGCAATGCCATTGTAGAGGCAAAGGAAGAAAGCGGAAAATATTTCTGCGGCGGATGCAATATCGCCCTTGTTCCGCAAAGGGTCGTGGATGTAAAGAAAAAGGATTTTTTAGGCGTATGCGATAATTGCCAAAGAATGCTGTATTTTAAAAAAGTCGTATTTGAAGAAATTTTAAAAGAGAGAAAGTGATATGAGAACAAATAGAAAGTTTAAGGTTTATATTGACGGAGGTTCAAGGGGCAATCCCGGCCATGGAGCCTGCGCCGTAGCTATCTTTGACGAAAAGGGAAAGCTTATTCACGAAGAGGGCAAATATCTTGGCAAATGCACGAATAATTTTGCCGAATACAGCGGTCTTCATCTGGCGCTTTTTTCGGCCAGACATTTGGGAGCTGTTACGCTTCATGTGTTTTCCGATTCCGAACTTTTGGTCAAACAGTTTAGCGGAGAGTATAAAATAAAAGACGAAGTTCTTTTTAATTTGATGAAAGAAATACAAAAAGAGGTTTCCAGATTCAAAGAAATTGTTTTAAAGCATATTCCGAGAAGGGAAAATACCTATGCCGATAAATTGGTAAATAAGATTTTGAATAATGCCAAATTAACCGAAAGTTTGGGCAGAAGCGTTTCAAAGGAAAATACCAAGAAACTTACTCAATCGGATTTGTTTTAAATCTGAAGATTCAGAGCACAATCATTTTTATCTTAATTGGCGGCATAAATATTTCTATAAAATATTTTCTTTTCAGCGTTTTCAGCGTTTTCTAATACAGGAATGAGCCTGAAATAGGTTGTTATGTTGTAAGCGATTTTTTTTGAATCACTTCTCCTTTTTTCAGTAACTTTATGTCATTTTCATTCATAATTGAATTAAATAACTTGCTCTTTGCATCTTGCATAATTTTAGCAAATTCATTATCCGTATGTTTGAGCGCTATAGCGTCCAGCTCTTTAAATGTAATGCCGGGCTTAAGATAGCTTTCCGCGTTTTTTAATGATTTGAGCCGCTCATAGGGCGTCATCCATGTTTCATATTTCCTACGCCGTTTGCCTTTCTCATCTACGGTTACGGTAGCAAATCCGCAGGGCCTGTGATAATTCAAGTAGGGGTTGAAATATTCCATGAAAAACCGGTTTATTTTATCCGCATACTTTTGTTCTATATGCCAATAGCCCATATGCTTTCGTATGATACTGCCGTTCTTACCTTCCGCGAGGGCATTGTCGTTTGTCCTATTGGAG